>JBIQLO010000069.1:0-18043 GCA_044464175.1 Planctomycetaceae bacterium
CGGGGCGCAGGGGATCACCATGGACAACAACCTGTTCGTGGACCACAACCTCCGCGTCGGCGACAACATGACCGCTCTGGTCTACGTCGTGGGAACGGACCTGTCCTCGTTCCGCGAGATCAAGGGCAACGTCTGGGACATTCCCCAGACGGTGTCGTACGCCCAGGGCGGTTACTTCTACGTCTGGCCGAGCTGGTCCGACTCGCGCGGCTACCAGACGCCGGAAGAGTGGGATGCCAATCCGCAGGTGAGCACCGAGAGGTTCGGCAACATCACGCTGGATTCGCGTAATGCTCCCGTGACCGACATCGCCCGCACGGGCATTTCGCTGACCGAGGGAGTCTTCACCGACTTCTACGGCGTGCTTCGCCCGGGCAGCGGATCCTGGTCCGCCGGTGCGGTGCAGGCGTAAGCCGGCAACAAGTCCGATGCAAAAAGAAGGAAGGCAAACGGTTCATCCGTTTGCCTTCCTTCTTTATTGGGCGAGCCTTCGCCTGACGATCCGGGAAGCCGGGCTACTCACCACTTACCTTGTCCGCAATCTCCCTGGCCTGCGCCTCCGACAGCCGCCGGGGGTCGCCCGGCTCCAGGTCTTGATTCAGCTTTAACGCCTCCTGGTATTGGGCCTTGGCAGCCGCGGGGCGCTTCCATTGCTCCAGCAGCCCGGCCAGGCGCAGGCGCATGGGGACATCGGCGGGGTTCAATTGCAGGGCGTGGCGATAGTCGGCCTCCACCTGCCGCCGGTCCGGCGCCGGCTGCAGCAGCGACAATTCCGCCCGGCGTACGTAGTAGCCGGCATTGTAGCGGTCGGCGGCGATGGCGCGGTTCAGGTCGTCGATCGCCAGTCCCACCGGAGCGCCTCCCTGCCGGCGCAACTGAGAGGTCTCAAAGGCATAGTCCCCGTTGAGCGGCTGCTGCCGGGCGGCGGCGTCCATCAGTTCGGCGGCACGGGCGTATTGGTGTGCTTCGGCGGCGGATTGGGCATCGGCCGCCAACTGCTCGGCAGCAAACGTTGGCATGAAGACCCCCAGCAGCGCCCCCAGCCACAACAGGCACGCCGCTCCCAGCGCAATTGCGGCCCCTCTTCGCCGGGCGGCGGTTTCAGCGCCCTGCGCCTTCCCGACCAGACGGGCGCCCAGAGCCGCGCCGGCCAGCAGCATGAAAGCCATCATCGGCCCGGTTTCAAAGAGGGAAAAGTCAATCAGGTTGTGCAGCAGAAACAGGCCGGCGGCGAGAATCAGCCCCATCAGCATCCAGGGAGCGGCCCGCCGGTCCCACTGGGGGCGTTCCAGCGAGCGCACGGCCGAGGCGGTCGCCAGGATGTACATGACCGCGAAGTAAATCCCCCGCCGCATCATCTCCAGAGCGATGTAGCTGGGGGAGCGGTCCCACTGCGTCCAGTCAACGGCGGCTATTATATTAAGGACAAACCCGCCCCCCACCACCAGCAGCAGCCAGCCCAGCAGGCGACCGCCGGAAGCGGCCCCGGAAGCCTCCGGAGCCGGCGGCGGCAGGGTCGGGCGGGTCAGCTCCCACCAGAGCCGGCCCATCCACGCCACCGCCAGGAGCAGACCGACCACGCCCAGCTCCGTCAAAAACCGGACAAAAAAATTGTGCGGGTCCTTGATCTCCTCCGAGGCGATCGGCAGGCGAAACTGGAGGTATCGCTGGCCAAAATTGTCCCACCCCACCCCCAGCCAGGGATGGTGCTCGAAGAGGCGCCAGGAGCCCACCCAGTAGCGCCAGCGGAAAGTCATGCTGTCGATCACCAGGCTCTGGTGCGCCAAGCCATGCCCGATGACGGCCGCCACGCCGATCAGAAAGAGCGCTGTTCCGATCCAGAAGGCGGCCTTGGCGCGCGCATGCAGCCACCGTCCCCCCAGCCATAGTCCAACAAATCCCAGGACCCCCAGCACGGGTGTCACCGCGCCGGTCTTGCTGTAGGTGAATCCAATCATCCCCAGCCCCGCCAGCGTGGCCAGGGCGACCAGCCCGATGATGGCCCAATCCTCCCCCTCCCGCTCCCGCCAGCGCTGGATCAGCCACCCCATCGCCAGCACCGACAACATCACCATCAGCGCGGCATAAGAATTGGGAGAGGCGGTGAATCCCATCACCTCCCCGCTTTGGAGCTTCTTCTCAAACTGCCGGGCGGCGAAATCCCCCGCCTTCCAGCCGTGCTGGCGCAGAATCTCCGCCTTGTTCTGCTCGAAGTATTCCACCG
This sequence comes from Planctomycetaceae bacterium, assembly GCA_044464175.1. Taxonomy (GTDB): domain Bacteria; phylum Planctomycetota; class Phycisphaerae; order Tepidisphaerales; family Tepidisphaeraceae; genus JBIQLO01. Next base: position 2,225 of record JBIQLO010000069.1, read on the forward strand.
TGCCGGGCCACTCGCTGAAGCGGTACATCAGCCCATTGCAGACCTGCGCCCCCAGCAGGCCGATGGCGACCGCCGTCACCAGGCGCAGGCGTTTCCAGCTTCGCACCAGTTGGGATGCGGCAAACAACAGGCAGAGCCCGGCGATAAAATGGCTGGCGCCCATCATGGCCGAGTAGCGGTCGCCGGCCCACAGGACGCTCAGCGCCATCCAGAGGGCGATCCCCCCGATGGCGGCATGGCTCCAGCTGAGCTGGAGACGATACCCCTTTTCAAAAGCCCGGCGCACCACGGGAAGCATCGCCGTCACAGCGCACAGGAGGTCCAGAATCAGGGCGGCAGTGGGCCCCGCGCCGCGCACGGCGGCATTGAGGTCGTGATCGCTCTCCAGCATCATGGTCCGGGCGGCCACCAGGCAGAGCATCAGCACAAAGGCGATCGCGGTGAGCCAGGAATAGCCCAAGCGGCCGGAAGGAACATCGGACAAGGCATCGGATTCGGTGAGGCTGGACATGAGAGGGGATGGTACGGGCAGACCCCTCGATCCGGCAAACCCGCTCCGCTGGAAGCCCACCGGCGCGCCAACACCCCGGCCCAACGACTTTCGGAGGCTTCAGGGTTGCTTGAAAATTTCCGGTTCTCACCTCTTGCGGCGGACCGGTAAAGTGGAGATACTAATGGGTACGGGTAATGTTTGCGTCAAAGTGCATCACGCAGGCGCAAGCGATACGGCAGAGCCGGGCATCCTGCCCCCTCATCATCCCAGGCGAGGGCCCCATCCATGAGACGACTCCACACAGTATCGTTTCCGTCCGCATCCTGTGGTCCAGGGATGCAGCCCGGCAGTAATCACTGACCCGCCGACCGGCCGCCATGGGCCATGGCGTGGGGGATCCATCTCCCATCACCATCGTCCAGGACGGCCGGTCCGTCGGGCCGCTCGGCCAAACCTCTCCGCCGAGGAATCGCGTGAAAGCAGCGGCTTTCACGGTGTGAAGGAACGGAGGGCCCACAACCCGATCGCCGTCCGTTCCCCGGACCTGTGACCCATCGCCAAATTCGGCCTCATGCCGCCAGTGGCGTTTGGTCGATCATCCTTCCCAGAGGGAGAGATGATCGGCTCGCATCCGCGCGGGTGAGCCTCCATGCTCAGGCGGAGCGGGCTTGATGGGGACGCAGCCTCCCTGCCGCCATCACCACCGCTGGGTCACAGCCCGAAAAAATCCAACTCCATTTCGCTAAAAACCCATCCTTCCCTGACGGGTGAAACACAACCGACACGAACCCATATGCCCTGCACTCAATCTCTGCCGGCGTCATCCGCCCGGGGCCAATCTTGCCCGTTTGGCCCGGACGGCGATGTCGGCGCTGCGCCGAATCAATTCCTCGCGGCGGGCTTCCCAGGCCGGGCGGTTCCACAACTCCAAATGGTCCCGAACGCCGACCAGGGCGACCTCACGGTCCAAACCCGTCCGCCGCAGTGTCTTTTCCGGAATGAGCACGCGTCCCTGCTTGTCCCATTCCAGACGGGCCGCCAATGCGAAATTCATCTGATCGAACGCCAGGAGATCCTCTTCGGGCGTCAGATCGGCCGGTGCTTGGGACACCAGCATCTCGTAAAACTTGGCCGGGTAGAGCCAGGGGACCTGGTTGCTGCCGACCACCATGAAAAACGCATCGCCGTCCCGCTCGGGCACCAGCGCCTTGCGGATCTCGGAGGGAATGAGCATTCGATTCTTGTCGTCAATCGTCAGCTCATACTCGCCGTACAGAATCGCATGTCTTAAGGGCGTTGGCTCCATTGGTCACTTGCGACAGGGAATTTCTACCACATTCTCCCACTTTTTCAACAAAAAAAATTTTCGCCGGTTTTTCCTCAAGTTTTTCCCGGCGCAGAGCCGAGAAATCGGCGAAAATGTGGGGAATTTGGGGAATTGTGGAGAATCGGACTTTTCCAGATTGTGGATAAGTCCTGTGGATAACTTGTCTGGTCAGAGGGACCTTCGGCGCCGCCGCAGGAAAAGGGTGAGTCCGCCCGCAATCAAGGCCCCCGCCAGCCCCCACCAGGCCGGGGCGGAGGGTGTTGGCTGGAGCTGCCCCAGCGCCCCCAGCAGCGGGCTTGAGGCGCGGCCCAAATCAATGGCCGGGGCGGATTGGCCGGAGAATTCCGCCTGCAGATAAGCCAGCAGCGCCCCCCCCACCGTCAGGGCCGTCGCCCCGGCCGCCCCGGCCAGTTGCGCCCGGTCCGACCGCAAGACCCGATTCCAGAGGCCCAGCACCAGGAGCAACAGCGACAGATATGCCGCGGCCATGCCCCACTGCCCCAACGGGATGCCCGAGGCAAACGCGGCCAACTGAATCATCGGCCAGGTCACCACCACCGCCGCCGCCGTGGAGGCCCAATCCCGCAGCAACAGGGGGAATGCCATGGCGGCCGTGACCACTTGGACGCACAGGAGCGCCGGCAACGCCAGGTCATCCATCCGGATCGGCGTCTGGAGCCACAGCGGCACATGAAACAGCGTCAGCAGCAGAATGAGCAGTTGCGGCAGGAGCCAGAGGGCCATGGATAATGGAAAATGGAAAATGGAAAAAGAGCGGCCCTTTTCCATTTTCCATTTTCCATTTTCCATGAGCCGCCTCAGGGATAGGTAATCACCGTATGCACCCGCCCGCAGTCGATCTTTTTGCGCCCACCCAGGTCAGTCAATTCAATCAGGGCGGCCACGCCCACCAGATTTCCCTCCAACTGCCGCACCAGATCGCAGCAGGCCTTCATCGTGCCGCCGGTGGCCAGCAGGTCATCCACAATCAGGACGCGCTGCCCCTTCACCACGGCGTCCACGTGCATCTCCAGCCGGTCCTGCCCGTATTCCAGATCATACGCCATGGATATGGATTGATACGGCAGCTTTCCCGGCTTGCGCACCAGCGCGAATCCGGCCGACAGACAGCAGGCGACGGCCGCCCCGAAGATGAACCCCCGCGACTCGGCCCCCACCACCAGGTCGATCTTCTGCCCTCGGAAGGGATTGGCCAAGAGTTCCACCGCCAGCCCCAGCCCCGAGGCATCGGCCAGCAGCGGCGTGATGTCGCGAAAGACAATGCCGGGCTTGGGAAAATCGGGAATGTCGCGTATGAGGCGCTTGAGATGATCGGTCATGGGACGGATTATAGTAGGGTGGGCCTCGGCCCACCAATCGTGCGCAACCCATCCGTTCCCCTCAGTCCATAAATAACTCGGGACTGACGGCAAACCGCTGGGCCAATTTCCGCAGATGCTCCACGGTCAGGGACCGTTCGCCTCTAATAATTTTTGACCCCGTGCTTGGATGAACACCCAGCAGCCGCGCCAGATCGGAGGCGCTCATGCCGTTCTCATCCAGCAGATGTTTCAGTGATTCAACGCCGGTGATGTCCGAGGTGTCGATGGCATGATGCTTCGATTCATAAGCCTGCGCCAACTGCACCAGCGTTTCAAGATAAAGGGATTGTCCCCGCGTCAATTTCCCGGCCGCCATCAGCCGATCCACCGTTTCGAGGGTGGTTTCATATTGCACCTCGTCCTCAATCGCCTGGGAGGCATCATGCGTACCAGTTCCTCGAATTGGCCGGGCAGTTTTTTCTGATTGGAGTGATGGATGGCGGGCATGGCTTTATCCTTTCCATTTTCCCCGATCATAGATTTGCCTGCTGGAAGGCGGCATTTTCGCCCCATGCCAATTCGCCGAATGAGAGACAATGGATGGATAGGACACAGGCAAACACCAATAGCAATGCTCGGAAGCTGATGCCACTTGTGCCAACCAGGCGATATCTGAAAGGTGAAACAACTGTCAAGCTGTTGTGACTTGTGAGAATGTAAGCCGTTTGCGTTGCAAAGACAGGTACCTCGTCCGCAACCATGCCGTCTCCATTGTCAGCAATTGCCCATAATATGCCGCAACCAATTGTGAAAAGAAATAACAACTCAATGAGTGCTCGTGAAAGCAACCGGCTGTAGCGCATTCGCGGAAAGAACAGACCGAGCGTCGGCAATTTCTCTCTTCCGGCCTGGAAAAGGAATCCACCAAATGCAAAAACGCCAAAGATAATCGCGGCCATAAGCCCTGAAAGCGTCCAGATTCCTCCCGAGGCAGGCCAACCGAAAAGTCGCCCCGACCAGCCGAGCAGAATCATCACTATTGCCGCCCAATTACCGATGATTCCGATCATTGGAATCGCGATCAAGCGGAAAGAATGGCTATTGGCCTCCTTTTGTCCGATCTTTTCCATGCATTGACTCACTGTAAGACCGGATGGGCAATGCCGCTCCCATCCAAATTTACATTATAGCAGTCGTAGGGGCGGCTTCAGCCGCCGCCTCGCGCTAAATGGCGGCTGAAGCCGCCCCTACCCTTCCTGGCCCGACGGCGTGACAAAGAACTGCTCAGCGGAACAAGTGTTTGAGATTTCGATATCCGCTGACGACCCGATAAACAATAAATTGGTCCGGTGTGTAGCGATAAGCGATCAAGTAAGAATAGACCCGCCAGAAGCGATACCCCTTGGCATCGTTACGATAATGGCCCAGACCCGGCATCTCGGCCAATTTTCGGAAAGAAACCTCAAATTTCCGCTGAACTCTGTCGGCGGCATCGGCGCTTGCCTGAGTTGCGAGGTAATCCCAGATTTCAGAGATATCCCGTTCGGCCGTGCGCGTGATGATGATCCGGCGGTTCATGCGTGGCCCGATGAGCGGCGAAATTCCTCGCCCTTTTGCCGCATCCGTTCAAAAACCGCTTCCCCGTCGCTCACATCCCCTCGCTCGACATCGGCTTCGGCGACGGCGAGCAATTCCTCCAATTCGCCCGGCGCGAAGTCGTCGCCCTGATCCGCCTGAATCAGCCGCCCCAGTGCGGCCTCCAGAACCTCGTCAGCGGATTGATATCGCCCGGTTTTCAGTTGGTCTTCAATCACTTGTTCCAGTTCCGGTTTCAATGTGATCGTCATGGCGGCACTCCTGTTCTTGCATTATAGCGTTTTCCGAATCAGAATCAGAAAAATTCCCATGCCCTATACCCTCTCCCGCCTGCGCGACCAGCTCCGCCCATTCCGGCTTTATTATTTCCCCCGCCTGCGCTCCACCAACGACCACGCGGCCGCGTTGCGCCGGCAGGGACGGCTCTACGCGCCGGCCGTCGTGCTGACCAGCAACCAGACGGCCGGACGGGGGCGGGGCGGGCACACCTGGTTCTCCAACACCGGCGTCCTGACCGTCACCTTCGCGTTTCCGGTCGAAGCGCACCTGGCGCCGCACCAATTGCCGCTGATCGCAGGCCTGGCCGTGCGGCGGACGGCGGCCGAATTGTGCGGCGATGACGGCATCGAGCTTAAATGGCCCAACGATCTGCTATACAACGGCCGCAAGCTCGCCGGGCTCCTGTGCGAGCGCGTCCACAAGGTGGACCTGATCGGCGTGGGCCTGAACGTCAACCTCGACCCGGCCGACGCCCCCCCGCCGCTGAATAAACAGATCACCAGCCTGCGCCTCCTGGCCCATCGCCCCTCGCTGGACATGAACGAGGTCCTGATCCTGCTCAGCCGGCATCTGCACCAGATGCTCGAGCGACGGCACGAACATGCCTTCGCCGGGTTTCTCCACGAATATGATGCCCACCACGCCCTGCGCGGGCGGCAGATCACGGTGGTCAACGCCGGGGAGCCCCCGCTGAGCGGGCGCTGCGAGGGGCTGGATTCCATGGGCCGGCTCCTGCTTCGCCAGGGCAGGACCCTCCATCGCATCATCAGCGGGCAGGTGGCTTTTCGATAGAACGCAAAATTTTGAATGGCCCGGGGACGATAGTATGATGGCGCCCTCGGGATGGGTGCGACCCTCGCGAGCTTTCAATTCACAGGAGCCCTGCAGGCATGAGCGATCGAGTCAACATCGGCGTCATCGGGACCGGCAAGGCCGGCTTTCTGTTCGGACAGGCAATTCAGGCTTCGGCCCAGGGACGGCTGACCGCCCTGGCGGCGGCCACGCAAAAGGAGGCGGATGAGGCGGGGGGGAAACTCGGCGGCGTTGCCCAGTGCACCGGCGACTGGCGGGCGCTGATCGACAACAAAAACGTCGATGCCGTCTTCATCTGCTCCCCCACCGACCTGCACGCGGAAATGACCATCGCCGCGGCCAGGGCGGGCAAGCATGTCCTGTGCGACAAGCCGATGTGCCTCCGCTCCAGCGACGCCGACGCCATGATCGCCGCCTGCGACAAGGCCGGCGTGATTCTCATGGTCGGCTTCATCGAGCGCTTCAACGCGGCCTTCCGCGTCATGAAGGACCGCATCGCCACGGGACAGATCGGCCAGCCCGTTTCAGTCCTCTCCCGCCGGGCCCACCCGCCGCGCAAGGGAAGCTGGATTATGGACGACGCCCGCAGCGGCGGCGCGTTCCTCCACACCGGCTGCCACAACATCGACCTGGTGCAGTGGCTGTTCGACAGCCCCGTCTCACACGTCCAGGCCGAGCAGCGCCAAAGCGGCATCTCCCCCGGCTTCACCGATGTCTCGGTCGTCATCGGCGCGCTGGCCAACGGCGTGATGGTGAGCCAATTCGAGAGCTACGCCCACCCCACGACGATGCCGATGGGCGTGGACCGCAGCTTTGAGGTGCTGGGCACGCGCGGCAGCCTCTATCTGGACCTGTTCCGCTCCCCCGTCACGATGTGCAACGAGGAGGGATGGAAATACCAGGATGTGCTGACCTGGGTGGATGCCGAGGGGCATCTGTCCGGGGCGCTGGTCACCGAAACCAATTATTTTCTGGACTGCATCCGCCGCAACGAGCAACCCAAACTCGCCAGCGCCCTGGACGGCAAGCGGACGGTCCTGGTCTATGAGGCGGTCCTGAAGGCGGCCAAGACTGGCCAGCGCGTGGCCGTGGAGGGCGTATGAGCCGGAAAACCTGCGATTCGCTGTGGGTGGGGGAGAGCAATGTCATGGGCGATGAGGAGGTCGGCCCCCAGGCCCGCTTCCGCGACCGCGACACGGGCATCCAGAAGCTGCGCCTCACCTCGCGCCCCTTCATCAACACCCACATTTACCCCGAAGCGCCGATCTGCATGCCCGATGGGAAGCGCTTCATCTTCCGCCGCACCAATCCGTTCACCAATGAGTCGCGCTTCTGGATGGCCGACCGGATCACGCGCCAGATCCGCCAGCTCACCTTCGAGCCGACGAGCGGCTATGTGGTGATCACACCCGATGGGCAGGCGATGTATTTTGCCATCGGGCGGACGATCATGCGCATGTCGCCCGACACCTTCGAGTATGAGCCGGTCTACACCGTCCCCGACACCTTCAGCCGATTTGGCGGAGTGACCTCCATTTCCCACTGCGGCACGCGGCTGCTCTCCACGCATTCCCGCGGGCCGGACGAGCATGGCGCGATGAGCATCGACCTCAAGGCCCAGACCTGCCGGGTCGTCTATGAACACCGCGACTGCCGCAACGCCCACGCCCAGTACGTCCGCACCAACAGCTACAAGGTGCTGGTGCAGGTCAACGACGGCATCCTCTTTGACAAGGCCGGCAACCGCCTGCGCCTCATCGGCGAGAACGGGGCGAGCATCTGGGTGGGCAACGACGATGGAAGCGATTTTGTGAAGCTCAACGTCGGCTCCCAGCCGCTGGAGCGCGTCCAGGGGCACCAATGCTGGGTCGGCGGCCAGGAGAGGGTCATCACCACGCTCCACCGGCGCGAATCCACCTCCTCCCCCTGGATTGACGACCGGATCGTGTCCATTGCCCCCGGCGAGGCGAAGGCGCGCCTGATCGCCCAGGGGCAGGCATTCAACCACATCCACACCAGCCGGGATGGCAAGTGGTGGGTGAGCGATGACAACCAGACGGGCCAGATTTTCGTCGGCTCCATGGAGACCGGGCGCTACAAACTCTTCGTCAACTCCGACGCCACCTTCGGTGAGGCGCAGTTCACCCACCCCCACCCCTGTTTCCTGGGCAACGCCCACGCGATCGGGTGGAACAGCGACCAGGCCGGCGTGCCGCATGTGTACGTCGCCGAGATTCCGCCGGGGTTCCTCGACGATCTTTTGTAGACGCGCCTGGCTGATCTTTGTAGGCGCGCTTCGTTGACCCCGCACGGCCTCAACGAGGCCGTCTACAGGGGGTCCGCCCTGACAATCCACCCCGCTTTCTGGTACATCTATCGCCCGTGATGGGATTGGGACGCAAATCGGCGGCCGACCGGCTTGATGCGCTGAGCAGCGCCGTGGAGGGCCTGCGCGGGCGGATTCACGGCCCGGCCCGCGCCGCCGCCCAGCGGTTTCTCACCGATGCCGGCGCGGCCCGCTTCCACCTGGCCCCGCGCCAAGGGCCCCTGATTCTCGCCATCCTCGGCGGCACCGGCGCAGGCAAGAGCACACTCCTGAACCGGTTGCTCGATCGGGAGGTTTCCGCCGCCAGCTTCCGCCGCACCTTCACCAGCGGCGCGGTCGCCGTGGTCCGAAGCCCCGCCGACCTGCCCGACCCCTGGCTGGGCATCCCGCACGAGTCCGCGCCCCCCGGTCCGGCGCGAGGCAAGGCCGATGTGCTGACGGTCGTGGTGAATTCCGCCCGCCAGGGCCCGGCCTCTGAATCCCCGGCCGCAGACCTGCCGATTCTCGTCGATACGCCCGACCTCGACGGGGATCAGCCGCTGCATCACGCCCAGGCCGACCGCGTCTTTCGCTGGGCCGAGGCGGTCCTGTTTCTGGTCACACCGGAAAAGTACCAGATGACCGAGCTGCTCCCTTATTACCGTCTGGCCCGACGATATGCCCTGCCGGCGATCCACGTCATGAACAAGTGCGAGTCAAACGCCATGCTCCAGGAGTATGCCGCGCAGCGAGAGGTTGAGCGGGTTTACGCCCTGCCGCGCGATGATGCGGCCTACGAACCCGCGCCGGAGGAGAACCTGTCGGCGTTGCGGGCCGCCCTGACCAGGTTGGCGCCCCCGGAAGAGGCAAAGCGGAAGCAGGGCAATGCTCATCGCCTGGCCGATCTGGCCGGACGCCTGGCCGATGAAGTGATCGAGCCAACCCGCCGGGACCGCCGACAGGCCGATGCCCTCATGGCGGCGCTGCGGGCCATCCAGACGCCCGCCACCGGCGTGGACCTCAACCCCATCACCCGCCAGCTGCGCCATCGCCTGCGTCAGCGCAGCGTGCTTTATCTCATGGGCCCCCAGCGCGTGCTGGATCGCGTGCGCCAGACCCCCCTGCTTCTGGCGCGGCTGCCCCGGGCCACGTGGGATATCCTCATTCGCGGCAAGGCCCCCAGCCTCGGCCAGCCGCAACCCGCCGACGCCGACGGCAGCGTGCCCGATTTCCCGCAGCTGCTTCAGGACCAGTTCACGCAACTGCTCAGCCGCATCGACGACACCGTGCGCTCCAGCGAGGCGGGACGAGGCTGGATGGAGGAGGAACCCGCCCCCTGGCAGGCCGCCCGCATCGACCCGACCGAGGCGGCGCAAATCGCCCGGCAGGAGCTGGATGATCTGAAGCAGTGGCTCCAGCAGCGCTGGAACGCCACGCCGCGCGACACGCGCCTCCTGCAAAGCCTCGTGCGACGGCTGCCCGGCGGAGAGCAGGTGCTCAAGTGGACCGAAACCGCCCCCTACCTCCTGACCATCCTCCTGGCCGCCCACGGGGCCCTCTTCGGGCATCTCGATCTGGCCGTGCTGGGCGGCTACTCCCTGGCCGCCTGGATTATGGAACGGCTGAGCAACGAAGTGACCGCGCGGACGCGCCAGGCGAACACGCGGATCGAGCAGCGCTTCACCGAACTGGCCGAGCGGCAACTCCGCCGCAGCATCGAGTGGGTCAACCAGCAGGCCCCCGATGCGGCGGCCATCAAACACATGGAACGGCTGGCCACCGAGTTGGCCGCCGCCGCGGAGGAACTTTAACCCGGGATGAATTGATTCTCCATTCCCCCCAACGCAAATAACAAAAAACAAATAACAAAAAACCAACAACAAGTGCCCACAGACCTCCCCGCCATCATCGACCGCATCATGACCCTGACCGGGGCCGAAGCGCCCCCCCTGCTGCAGGAAGATGCGCCCGTGCTCTCAAGCGAAACGTTGCGGTCGGAGGGACCGTTCTACCTTGTGGGCCTGATCGGCGGCAAGGAGGTGGGCAAGAGCGCGCTGGTCAACGCGCTGGCCGGGCGGGAGCTCTCCCGCTCCACCTCCCACGGAACCGGCACCGACCGCGCCATCGCCTATCTGCACGCATCGCAGCTGGAGCCGGTGCGGGCGCTGCTGGAGGAGGCCGCGCCGGGACGCTATGAACTGGCGTCGCATGAGATTGAGGATTTGAGGCGGCAGGTCCTGCTCGACCTGCCGGATATCGACAGCCATTACGCCGATCACGTGGCCATCACCCGCCGACTGCTGCGCCACATGCTGTTTCCCCTTTGGATTCAGAGCGTGGAAAAGTACGCCGACCGCAAGCCCCAGGCGCTGCTGGCGGAGGTGGCGGCCGGCAATGCGATGGAGAACTTCATCTTCTGCCTGAACAAGGCCGACCAGGTGATCGACCGGGAAGGTGAGGCGGCGGCCGAGGAGTTGCGGGCCGACTTTGCCCAGCGCCTGGCCCGGACGCTGGGGCTGGAGGCGCCCCCGCCCGTCCGCCTCATCAGCGCCACGCATCCGGACCGCTACGACCTGCCGGAGTTGCGCCGGCTTTTGGGCCGGCACAAGTCGACCCGCGAGGTGGACCAGTCCCGCCGGCTGGCTTCCCAGCGCCAGGCGCAGTCGCTGTTGCAGTGGATCGAGCGGCAGGATGTGCCGGGGCAGTTGGCGCGGCTGGAACATCTGCAGGAATCGGCCACGGAGTGGCTCTCGGACCGGCTGATCCGCCCCCTGCTGGAGGAGTCGCTGCCCCGCCTGCTGGGCGATCCCGCCTGGCGCAACACCCTGGCCGAAACAGTGATGGAGCAGCGGCTGGCGCGGTGGCCCATCGTCAACTGGGTGCATCTGCTCCTGGCCCCCTTGACCTCCCTGGCCCGGACGGCCGCCGCCCCCACCGTCGGCGGATCGGCCGAGTCGCTGGTCGCCTCGGCCCTGGGCGCCGGCACGCCGCTGCCGCAGCGCATCCAAAGCGCCTTTGCCCACCTTCAGCAGACCGCCCCCGCCCTGGGCGGTTTGTACCATCACCACAAGCTCTGGGAAGCGCAGCCCGCCGAGCAGGCGGCCGCCGAGCTGCGCGGGCGCCTGGCCGCCGCGCTTCAGCAGCAGCGCGACCACATCCGCCGCCGCCTGGACCGTTCGTGGGGCCTCCCGGGAATGATCGGGCGATGGGGGCTGACCGTCGGCGTGGCGATCTGGTTCATCTTTCGCCCCATCCTCCAGCCTCTGCTCCACGGGGAACGTTTCACCCCCGCGGCACTGGGTTGGGCCTTTCTGCAGCTCCTGCGGGCCGATTTCCTGCTGGTCACGCTGGTCTTCCTGATCCTTTATTACCTGATCCTCTGGCTGATCCTCCGCCGGCGCACCCACCAGCGCATCGCCCGGCTGCTGAAGCGCTGGCGCTCCACCGACCGCCTCGACCCGGCCATGAATTTGGCGGTCCAAACGGTGCAATGGAGCGATGAACTCCTGGCCCCCCTGGCGCTGCGCCGGGATCAGCTACGGGAACTGGTTGAGCAAATCGAGCAGGCCACCCGGCAACAATAGGGTGCGCTTCATCCCAACCCGGCCTCCCCACTTGACTTTCCCCTAACACAGGCCTATATTCCCCCATGCTTTCATATCGCTTCCATCCACTTCCCTCCGACGCTTCTTCGCTCCCTCGCTCTGTCGCTCTGTCGCTCCGTCGCTTTCCCAAGACCAACGAACCCAAACAAACCAAACCCAAATCCCCTCTGGCGCTCCGGAATCAACGATTTTCCCCGCCGAACCCAATCCGCGTATTTCCCAACGAACCCAACTCACCGGCTCATGGGATCCCCCCTCCTACGCCCCTCCGTGCAGCTGTTGGCGCGCAAAGCGCATCAGGCGGCGGAGGCCCAGGTAGGCCCCGCCCATTGGGGTGCCAAAATGCCGGAAGATTTGCGGGTTGCGCCAGTAATACATATCCAGGCGCGGCAGTTGCCAGCGGTCATCGCTCGGGCGGGCCGTATTCAACTCGACGGTACAGGCGGCCCGGTAGAGGGAGCGGGCGGCCTTCACCACGGCGGGAATCAGGGAGCCGTAGGGATACGCCAGCGTCCCGACCTCCTGGCCCAGCCGGTCCTGCAGATCGGCCTGGCCCCCGCCAAGTTCGCCCTCGACCTCGGATGCGGAGAGCCTGGCCAGAAACGGGTGGGTCCGGGTATGGGCCCCGATCTCCATCCCCGCCGCCGCCGCCGCACGCAGTTGCCCATCGCTCATCAGCGGCAGGATCGGCGTGCCCGGCGGCTGGGTGGGCCAGTTGTTCTGCTTCCCGCAATAGTCGGCCACGGCGAAGATCGTGGCGGTGAAGCCGCACTCGCCCAGCAGCGGCAGGGCATGGTCCACCAGATTGGCAAAGGCATCATCAAACGTCAGCACGATCGCCTTGGGCGGCAGTTGCGCTTTGCCCTCCCAGGCGTCGATCAAATCCACCAGGCGGATGCCCCGATAGCCCCGGTCCCGCAGCGTGCGCATCTGAAACGAAAAAGCGGCCGGCGGCGTGGAAATCACCGAGCCGGAATCGTCCAGCGAATGGTAGGTGAGGATGGGAATGGGCATCGCTTGGAAGAAGATAAAAAACAGAATAACCTACGAGGCTTTTCGCTTGGCCTTGCCGCTCAATTCATAGACGTACGCCAGAATTTCGGCCACGGTGGAATAGAACTGCTCAGGAATCTCCTGCCCCACATCCACCAGCCGATAGAGGGCGCGGGCCAGCGGCTTGCGCTCCAGGATCGGGATGCCGTTGGCAACGGCAATCTCGCGGATGCGGGCGGCCATCAGGTCGCGTCCCTTGGCCACCACGCGCGGCGCGTGCATCGTGGCGGCATCGTACTTCAGGGCGATGGCGAAATGGGTCGGGTTGGTGACGATGACATCGGCCGTGGGAACATCCTTTTTCAGCCGGTGGGTGGCCATCTGAATCTGAATCTGCCGGCGGCGCTGGCGGATGTGCGGATCCCCTTCCATCCGCTTCATCTCCTCTTTCACCTCCTGCTTGCTCATCTTCAGTTCCTTCTCATTGCGAAAGCGCTGCCAGGCATAGTCGGCCACCGCCAGAATCAACAGCACGATGCCGATGCGGATGCCGATGGAGTAGATCAACGACGCCCCCAGCAGGAAGATCTGCCCGAAATCCAGCCGCTGGCTGGCCATGATCTGCCCCAGGTGGTCCTGCACTGCCGACCAGGCGACCAGGGCGACCAGGGTGAGCTTGGCCAGGCTCATGAGAAAGGAGACGATGCCGTTGCCCTTGCCCATCAGGCGGGAGATCCCCTTGAGCGGATTCAACGCCCCCAGATTGGGCTGGAGCCGCTTGGCGCTGAGGAAAAAGCCGACCTGGATCAGGTTCATCACGATGGCGATGACCACCACGCCGATGAAGATGGGCGCCAGCGACTTGCCCGCCAGCAGCACCGCGCGCAACAGCCCCTTGCCCACCTGCTGCCCTCCCAGATCGGCAAAGGAGGCGGCCGAGAGCATTTCGCGCATCAGCGACCCCAGGGCGTGGATCATGGCCGGGCCAAAGACCTTCAGCAGGATCATGACGCCCAGCAGCAGCACAGCGGCCGTCAGGTCCGGGCTGCGCGCGATGTTCCCCTCCTCCCGCGCCTCCTGCCGGCGGCGGGCGGTTGGGGCTTCGGTTTTGTCGCCGTTGTCCTCGGCCATATCCGTTCCTTATCGGCGGGGCCGCTGACACCCCGCCAGGGGCTCAGACAGGCCGCCCGAGCCGAACCCTAGTGGGTCCAGGCAATGCGGACCGTCTGCATCGCGTTCAACAGGCTCTCCCGGATCACGCCGCTGCTGAGGGAGATGCCGACAATCAGAACGATCAGCCCAATCGCCGAGCGCAGCGACAGCCCGGCCGTCATGACGTTGAACTGCGGCATGGTTTTGCTGATGAACCCCAGTGCCACTTCCACCACGAGCATGGTGACGAGCATCGGAGCGGCCAGGCGCACCGCCAGGATTGTGCAGGCCTGGAGCAGCCCGACCATCAGGTTGATGACGGACTGGTTGATGCCAATGGAGAGCAGGGGCAGCGCGGCGAAGCTGTCGCGCACCCCCAGGAGCATGGCATGGTGGCCGCCGATCAGCAGGAAAATAACCAGCGTAAGCATGAAATAGAGATCGCCCACGACCGTGGACTGGCCGCCGAACTGCGGGTCGAAGACTTCGCCCAGGCTCAGGCCCATCTGCTGGCCGATCATCTCCCCGGCCCACTGGACGGCGAAGAAGCTGAAGCTCATCGCCATACCCATGGCGATGCCGAAGGCCAGCTCCCCGCCGATGCCCACGGCCAGCGTCCAGAGGGACTGGGGCATGGCCACGGGCGTGCCCAGCCCCCCCACCACCGCCATGGCCAGGATGGCGGCCATCATCGCCTTGACGCGCTTGGGAATCCGCGTGCTGCCAAACAGCGGCGCAAAGGCCATCATCCCGGCCAGGCGAAAGAACGCCAGGACGTAGGCGGGGACGAATTGGAGCAGGTGGTCCAGTGACATAGTTGGCGGTTGCCCATTGTCCGTTGCCAGGTCAAATCACTGGCAGCTGTTTCCTCATGGATGCACCCCCATGGCGAACAGATGGCTGGCAAAGGCGATCAGGCGCTGGCTGATCCAGGGCATCAGCAGGATCATGATCGCGACCATGGCGACGATCTTGGGGACGAAGGAGAGGGTCTGCTCCTGAATTTGCGTGACGGCCTGGACCAGAGAGATCAGCAGCCCGACGCCCAGCCCGATCAGCAGGATCGGCGAGGCGATCAGCAGCGCGACGATGAGCGTCTGGCGAACCAGGTCGGTGGATTGGTCGAGGGTCATGAATCGCTCCTTTGGAGTTGCCAGTTGCCAGTGAATTTAATCCGGCAACTGCCCACTGGCTTACGTCACAAAACTTCCCATCAGGCCGGCAATGACCAGATGCCAGCCGTTGACCAGCACGAACAGCAGCAGCTTGAACGGCAGGGAAATCAGGGTCGGCGGCAGCATCATCATGCCCATGGAGATCAGGACGGCCGAGATCACCATGTCGATCACCAGGAACGGCAGATAGACCTTGAAGCCCAGGAGGAAGGCGGTCTTGAGCTCACTGAGCATGAAGGCGGGAATGAGGGTCAGGGTGCCCACATCATCCCACGTGCGGGCCCGTGGCTTGTGCTGGAAATCGGTGAAGACGTCTACATCGGCATCGTTGCCGGCGGCGTTGATCTGGCGGATCATGAAGTTGCGCAACGGCACCTGCGCCTGGGTGAGCGCTTCTTTCTGGCTGATCTTGCCGTCCATGTAAGGCTGAAGCGCCTGGGCATTGAGCTGCTGCCAGGTGGGCCCCATGACGACAAAGGTCATGAACAGCGCCAGCCCGATCAGCACCTGGTTGGGAGGCAGTTGCTGGGTCCCCAGGGCTTGGCGCAACAGCGAGAGGACAATGATGATCCGCGTGAAGCTGGTCATCATGATGAGGATGGCCGGCGCCAGGGACAGGACCGTCAGCAGAATGATGATCTGCATGGCGGCCGAAAACTTCTCACGCTTGGAAAGATCGGGCAGTTGAAGCGGCCTGGGGGCCTCGGCGGCCGGCGGCCGCGCAGTGGCCGGCGCCGGGGCGGCGGATGTCCGCGCGCC
>JBIQLO010000070.1:0-17881 GCA_044464175.1 Planctomycetaceae bacterium
ACGCCCGTCCCCCTGCTGCGCTTCCTGCGCCAAGGGGCGAAACTCCCGCGCCAAGGCGCTAAACCCCCACGCCAAGGGGCGAAACTCCTGTGCCAAGGCGCTAAACTCCCAGGCCAAGGGGCTAAACTCCTGCGCCAAGGGGCTAAACTCCTGTCCCAAGGCGCTAAACTCCTGCGCCAAGGGGCTAAACTCCTGCGCCAAGGCGAAATACTCCCGCGCCAAGGCGGAAAACACCGGCGCTTTGGGCGTGGGAGGCCCTGCGGCAGCCAGTTTTTTCAAAAGAACCACCCCGCGCCTTCAGCCCCCCTGGGTTTGCGCCGACGATAGGGAGGAAGCGGGCGGCCAAACCGGCGCGTGTCGGTCGGCGACGGCCCGCAGCGCTCAAATCGAAAGGAGCACGTCATGTCTTATCATTTTCTGCCGCGCACCGATGCGGGCCTGCTCAGCTGGTCGGCCAATTTTTTGGCCCGCATCCAGCTCGACCCGACCGTGTATGGCCTGACGGCCGACGATGCGGCCGACTACGCGCTGCTGCAGGCGCAGTATGACCAGAAGCTCTCGGCCGCCACCGACCCGCTGACGCGCGGCGGCTCGACCATTCTGGCCAAAAATATCGCCCGCGATTTTCTGGCGGCCGAGTCGCGCAAGCTGGCCCGGATCATTCAGGCCAACCCCGCCGTCACCAACCAGCAGAAGTATGACCTGGCGCTCAATGTCCGCGCCGCCCGCACGCCGATTCCCCCCCCGGCCGAGGTGCCCGTGCTGGACCTGATGTCGGTGAGCGGACGAACGGTGGAGATCCGCCTGCACAACGGCACATCCACCCGGCGCGGCAAACCGGCGGGCGTGGCCGGGGCGAACCTCTTCAGCTTCGTGGGCGAGACTCCCCCCGCCGACCTGAAGGCCTGGACCTTCCAGCAGGGAGACTCGCGCACCAAGGCGACGATCACCTTCGACAATTCGGTCGCCCCCGGCAGCCGCGTGTGGCTGTGCGCCCGCTGGTTCAACGCCAAACTCCAGCCCGGCCCCACCTGCGCCCCGGTCGGGACGTACACGCAATATGGCTCGCCCACGGCGAGCGCGCCTGCGGCGAGCACGCCTGCGGCGGGCACGCCTGCGGCGGGCAATTCCAGCGCGGGCACGCCTGCGGCGGGCGATTCCCTGCGCAGGGCGGCCTAGAGGCGAAGCGTGAGCCCTGAAGCATGAAGACATGAAGCAGCAGACGCGCTGTTTCATGTCTTCATGGCTTCGCCTCCCTCGCTCCGTTGCTTCGTCGCTCCGTCGCGTCCAGCCACTTCTGTCTCCGGTCTCCTCCGGCGGCCATTTCCCTTTTTCCATTTTCCCTTTACCATTTTCCATGGACCGATGCAGCCGTTGATTGTGGAAAATGTCGTCAAGGCGTACCGCCAGGGCCGGCGGCGGGTGACGGCGCTGGATGGGGTGAGCCTGGAGGTGGGGCGGGGGCGGTTTCTGGCGGTGATGGGGGCCAGCGGCTCGGGCAAGAGCACGCTGCTGCATTTGATGGCGGGGCTGGCCCGGCCGGATGGGGGGCGGGTGCTGGTCGACGGGCGGGACCTGGGGGCGATGGGGGACCGGCAGCTGACCGCCTTTCGCCGCCGGCACATCGGGCTGGTCTTTCAATCCTTCAACCTGATCCCCACCCTGACGGCGCGGGAGAACATCGCCCTGCCGCTGATGCTGGAGGGGAGCCCGGCCCCGGCCGTGCGCAGGAAGGTGGATGAACTGATGGCCATTCTGGGGATCGCCGGGCGCAGCGGGCACCGGCCCGATGCCATGAGCGGGGGGGAGCAGCAACGGGTGGCGATCGGGCGGGCGCTGGTGGGGGAGGCGGTGATCGTGCTGGCCGATGAGCCGACGGGGAACCTGGACTCGGCCAATTCGCGCGGGGTCTGCCAGCTGCTGCGGGATCTGTCGGATGTGCACAACAAGACCATCGTCATGGTGACGCACGAGCCGGCGGTGGCGGCGTATGCCCAGGAGGTGGCGGTGCTGCGGGATGGGAAGCTGGTCAGCCGCTTCGACACGCCGGGGATGGGGGAGGCGGGCGGGCATGAGCTGGCGCTGCGCTATCAGGCCTGTTTGAAGTAGGCAAGAAGAAAGAAGACAAAAGCGGGGGGTTAATGGCCGCCGCCGGGGGGGGCGGGGGCGGCGCGGAGCCGGCTGCTGCGGGGGAGGAAAAAGACCAGGGGGAGGGTGGCCAGGAAGAGAATCCCCAGGGCGAAGGCGGCGCTGTTGTAGGCCATCATGGTGGCCTGGCGGTTGACCAGTTGATTGATCAGGCCCAGGGCGGCGTGGGCGGCCTGGAGGGCCGAGAGCCCCTGGTGGCGGAGCATGTCGGTGGCGGCCTGCAGGAAGGTATGATAGGCGGGGTTGTAGGGGGAGACATGGGCGGCCAGGTCAGTGCGGTGAATCTGCACGCCCCGGGCGACGAGGGTGGCGACCAGGGCATAGCCGATGTTGCCGCCGACGCGGCGGGCCAGGGTGTAGATGCTGGAGGCGTCGGTCATGTCGTGGCGGTGGATGGCGCTGAGGGAGACAGTGGAGATGGTGACGAACATGAAGGGCATGCCGATGCCCATGATCAAGAGCAGCGGCACCAGGTCCCAGAAGCCCACATCCAGCGACAGGTGCGCCAGATCCCAGTAGGACCAGAGGATGAACGCCAGTCCGAAGAGGATGAGGGCCTTGGCGTTGACGTGACGGTAGAGGAGGCCGGCGATGGGCATGGCGGCCAGCAGGGCAAAAGCGCGGGGGGAGAGAATCAGGCCGGATTTGAAGGCATCGTAGCCGAGCAGGTCCTGGGTGAACTGGGGGAGGATGAAGGTGGTGCCGAAGAGGCCGATGCTCAGGACGATTCCCATGCAGCAGCCGATGGAGAGGGAGGAGTGCTTGAGCAGGCGCAGGTTGATGATGGGGTGCTCGGCTTTGAGTTCCCACAGAATCAGGGCGATGACGGCGGCGGCGGTGATGAGGGCGCCCCAGACGATGAAGCTGGAGTCGAACCACCCTTTCTCCTGGCCGCGCTCCATGACGATCTGCAGGCCGGTGAGGGAGATGGCCAGCAGGGCGATGCCGGCCCAGTCGATCGACTTGACGCCGCGGCGGAGGTAGGGCGGGTCGTGGAGAAAGATCATGGTCAGCAGGATGCCCAGGATGCTGACCGGGACGTTGATGTAGAAAATGGCGGGCCAGCCGTAGTGGTCGGTGAGCCAGCCGCCCAGGATCGGGCCGGTGGCGGGGGCCAGGACGACGCCCATGCCATAGATGGCCATGGCGATCCCCTGCTGCTCGTGGGGGAAGGCCTCGCGGAGGATGGCCTGGGAGACGGGGATGAGGCTGCCGCCGCCGATGCCCTGGATGGTGCGATAGATCATCATCTGCGTGAAGGTGTGGGCGGTGCCGCAGAGGATGGAGCCGACGGTGAAGAGGGCGAAGGAGAGGAGGTAGAGGCGTTTGCGTCCCAGGAGGGTGCTGAACCAGCCGGCCATGGAGACCATGATGATCTCGGCGATGGAGTAGCTGGTGGCGACCCAGGTGATGGCCGAGAGACTTTCGCCGAAGGTGCCCATCATGTGGGGCAGGGCGACATTGACGACGGAGATGTCCATGACGGCCATGAAGGCGCCGAACATGACGACGCCGGCGATGATCCACTTGTTGGCGTGGTCTTCGGGATGGGGCAGGGGCTGGGGCATAACTAGTTAGGGAGCATATCATTTTTCGCCCGATGGTGCGCGGGGGGCGGGCGGGATTCGGGATTTCGGGATTTCGGGGGAGGGTGGGTTCGTTGGGAAATACGCGCATTGGGTTGGCCTCGGGAAATCGGCGATTCTGGAGCGCCAGGGGGGATTTGGGTTTGGTTCGTTTGGGTTCGTTGGTTGAGGAGAAGGCAGAAAGCGGAGGGGTGGTTTTGGGCTGGGGTTTGGGCGCAGGGGCGCCCTTGGGGCGGGCAAGGGGGATCGGGATGGGCGGACGGCGGAAGCGGGGCATTGTTTTGGCTCCTCTTATTAGCTCCTCTATCCTTACAAGGGGCGCTGCGCGATTTGGCGCTCAGATGCGCAGCGCGATTTTTCAAATCGGGGTTTTTGATAGCGCCAGGGGCGATAATTCTTTTTTTCACAAAGTTTTTTGGCTGATTTGGCGCTGCGCGGTTTGGCGACGAAATGCGCAGCGCGGGGTTAGCAACCCCGCCTACAGGTCGGGAAGGGAGGGCACCTGGGCACGAGTCAGCGAGTACGCTGACGTCGTGGCACCCTCACGGGGGCTGGCTTGGATGGGGACGGGGCGGGGATCAAAGGGTGGCCAGCTGGGCCAGGGCGACGGCGATGGGGATGCAGGTGAGGGCGATGGCGATCTGGGCCAGGCGCTTGCCGGCGGACTGGCTGCGTTTGCCCAGGGATTCGCAGATCAGGACCACGACGATCACCATGATGAATTTGAAGGTGACCATGCCGCCGAGGCCAAAATGGTGGATGACGTAGGCGGCGACGCCGTTCACTTCGTAGCCGCCCAGGTAGAGGATGACCCAGGTGAGCATGATGTCCAGCGCGGAGACGAGCACGAGCCAGACATAGAGGTCCTGATAGCGCATCGGTGCATTTGTCATGGGCCGTTGGCCGCCACCATAACGCCGCGGGCCGGGGCCGGGGAAGGGGTAAAGATCGCTCAGGTCATGCGGGCGGCGATCATGGTGACATCGTCGGTGCGTTTGGTGAGGCCGACGAATCGGCGCATCTCCCAGAGGAGGTTCTGGGCGGCCAGTTCGGCGGTCTTGCCCCCCTTGCGGAAGGCCTCCAGAACGCGGTGGCGGCCAAAAGTCTCTTTCTGGAAGTTCATGGCGTCGGGCAGGCCGTCGGTGTACATCAGCAGCAGGTCATCCTTCTGCAGGTCGACGATGGACTGTTTCCAGTCCTCGTCGGGGTTGATGCCCAGGACAGTGTTTTCGCCGTTGAGCTCCATGAGCATGTCGCCGCGCAGGAGCAGGGCCGGCGGGTGGCCGGCGTTGCAATAGGTCAGGCGGCGGGTGCGGGCGTTGAGGACGCCATAGAAGAGGGTGACGAATTCGCTGGGCTTGGTGTCGCGGCAGAGCATCAGGTTGATGCGCCGCATGATTTCGTAGAGGTAGTAGACATTGTCCACCTCCGCGCGGAGGAAGGCGCGGACGCTGGCCATGATGAGGCTGGCGGGGACGCCCTTGCCCGAGACGTCGGCGACGACCAGGGCGATGTTGTCATCGGGCAGCGGGATGAAATCAAAGAAGTCGCCCCCCAGCTCGTAGCAGGGGACGTAGATGCTGGCCAGCTCGACGTTGGGGATGAGCGGGGGCTTTTGGGGGATCATCCGCTGCTGCACGTCGGCGGCCATGCGGACCTGCTTTTCCAGGGCCTCGGCCTGGATCGCCTCGGCGATCAGGCGGGTGTTTTCGATGGCGGCGGCGGCCTGGGCGGCGATGGCCTTCATCAGGTCGATGCGGTGCTGGGGAAAGGACTGCTCCTCGGCGGTATAGACGCGCAGCACGCCGACCGGCTTGCCCTTGTAGCGCATGCCGACGGCAAGCGTGGAGACGATCCCCTCGCGGGCGGCGTCCTGGGGGAAGAGAACGCGGGGATCGTTGGCCATGTTGCGGACGTATTCATACCCCCTGCTGGACAGGGCCGTGCGATCGACGATGGCGGCGCTGAGGCGCATGGGCCCTTTTTTCAGGTAGGCGTCCGAGAGGTTGTAGACGGCCTTGGTGATCAGCTCATCATCCTCGCGATTGATCAGGCGGATGGAGGAGGCCTTGACGCCCATGACCTCGGCGACGATCTGGGCGGTGCGCTGGAGCATTTTGTTCAGGTCACGCGACTCGGAGAGGATGGCCGTCACGTTGTAGACGGCGGTCAGCTCGTTGATGCGCTGGTGGAGCTGGTACTCCTGAAAGCAGAGGCGCGCGATGGCATTGGCCAGCAGGTAGAGAAACTGGATGGCGGCGGGCCGGGCGTTTTTCTGCCGGAGCAACTGGGTGACGGCGGCCTTGAGGCGGCGGCCCTCGACGCCGAGCTTTTCGGAGAGCCCCTGGAGCTTGGATTCGTCAATCATGCCGGCCATGCCGTTGACCGACATGCGGATGGTGCCCAGACGGTGCTCATCGACCATGATGGGGGCGACGTACTCAGCGCCTTCCTGCTGGGGCCCCTGCTGCGCCTCGGCATCGGCGATGGCGCGCTGTTTGCGCAGGAATTCCGTGGTGGGATTGGGCTGGGTCAGAATGTTGCCCTCGGCGTCGGTGATCGTCGCCTTGACGTTGGCCACGGCCGCAAAGCTGTCCTGAATTTCCTGGAGCGTCGGCACGTCCATGAAGTCGGTCAGCCGAAGATGGTCCTGTTCAAGCTCGCCCATGCCAGGTAAAGAGTAAGATTGAATGGAAGGATCGGCAAGCCGGGCGGCGGGGGCGGGTCTGCCGCATCGGGCCGCGCTGGGGGACACGGGGCGTCAGGCGTTCATTTCCCCCACATCCAGGCGGTATTTACGCATCTTTTTATAGAGGGTGGTGCGGTTGATGTCCAACTCGGCGGCGGTGAGCTGCCGGTTCCAGTTGTTGCGCTTCAGAGCCTTTTCCAGGATGGCCCGTTCGGGGCCTTCCAGGGCCTGGGCCAGCGGCATGGGCTGATCTCCGATGCCGCCGTCGAAGGAGGCGCCGGCGGGAACCGGGCGGGAGGCGGCGTGGAGGGTTTCGGGCAGGTCCTCCAGATCGATCTGGGGCTTCCGGCAGAGGACCACCGCGCGCTCGATGGCGTTTTCCAGCTCGCGGACGTTGCCGGGCCAGTCGTAGCGTTGCAGAGCCGCGGCGGCGGCCTCGGAGAAGCCGATGATCTGGCGTCCGCTCTCCCTGGCGTACTGCCGGAGGAAATGGCGGGCCAGGAGGGGAATGTCCCCCAGGCGCTGGCGCAAGGGGGGCAGGTGGATGGAGACGACGTTGACGCGGTAGTAAAGGTCCTGGCGGAAGGCGCCCTGCTCGACCAGTTGGCGCAAATCGACGTTGCTGGCGAGAATGACGCGGGCATCGACGGTGAGGGTCTGAGTGGAGCCGACCGGCTCAAAGGCCCGCTCCTGCAGGACGCGGAGGAGCTTGACCTGCATGGGGGCGGACGCGGAGTTGATTTCGTCGAGGAAGATGGAGCCGCCATCGGCGGCCAGGAAGCGGCCGGGCTTGTCGGCGATGGCGCCGGTGAAGGCGCCTTTGACATGGCCGAACAGTTCGGACTCCAGCAGCCCTTCGGGCAGGGCGCCGCAGGGAACTTCAACAAAAGGATGGTCGCGCCGGGGGGAGCGGTGGTGGATGGCGCGGGCCAGGAGGGATTTTCCGGTGCCCGATTCGCCGGTGAGGAGGACGGTGGAGCGGCTGTCGGCCACGGCGGAGACCAGATCGAAGATCTTGAGCATCCGGTGGTCGTGGCCGATCAGGTTCTCCATGCCGAAGCGAAGGTCCAACTGGCCGCGGAGCGTCTGGTTTTCAAAAAGGAGGGCCTGCTGCCGTCCCGCCTTTTCGACCACAACGCGGATTTCATCGTCGATGATCGGCTTGGTGAGATAATCGAAGGCGCCCAGTTTGGTCGCCTCGACGGCCCCCTCGATGGAGCCGTAGCCGGTGATGACGATGACCACCACCTGGGGGCAGCGGCGCTTCATGTCGCGCAGGAATTCCCTGGGCTTGAGGCCGGCCATGTTGAGATCAACCAGAAGCAGGTCGATGCCGCCTGCCTCCATGAGACTCATCGCCTCGGCCAGATCGTCGGTGGCGCGGGTTTCATGCCCCTCCCGACGCAGAAACTGGGCGAGGGACTGGAGCATGATGCGATCCTCGTCGAGGATCAGCAGGCGCGGTTTGTGGGTGGTGTTGGCTTGAAGCATCGTTGTGGGTAGTTAGCAGTGGGCAGCAGGCGGTCCGATAAATTCGGGGTACGGCCGGCTGCCCGGCGTCTGTTCCTTACATCGGCATCCTTGCTTGTTGACGCCAAGCAACACGCTAGAATTTGCCGGTTCGGGGATGTTGCCGCGTTGCAACGCCCGATAACCCGTGGAAGGAGAAGGATTCATGCGAGTCGGCGTGCCTAAAGAGATCAAGCCGGATGAATATCGCGTGGGGATGATGCCGGTGGGGGTGGAGTTGCTGGCAAGGGCGGGGCATGAGGTGTATCTGGAGAAGGATGCGGGGGCGGGCAGCGGCTTTGCCGACGAGGCGTATGTGGCGGCGGGGGCCAAAATCCTGCCGACCCACGAGGAGGTCTTCAAAATCGCCGACCTGATCGTGAAGGTGAAGGAGCCGCAGCCCTCGGAAATACGGCTGTTTCATCCGGGGCAGGTGGTTTTCACCTATTTCCATTTCGCGGCCAGCGCGGAACTGACGCAAGGATGCCAGGAGGCGGAGATTGTGGGGATCGCGTACGAGACAATCCGCGACCGCTCGGGGAAGCTGCCTCTTTTGACGCCGATGAGCGAAATCGCCGGGAAGATGAGCATTCAGGAGGGGGCGAAGTACCTGGAGAAGCCGCAGATGGGGCGGGGCATCCTGTTGGGCGGGGTGCCGGGGGTGGCGCCGGCAAATGTGCTGATCCTGGGAGCGGGGGTGGTGGGGACCAGCGCGGCGAAGGTGGCGGCGGGGCTGGGGGCGGACGTGGTGCTGATGGACATCAACCTGGAGCGGCTGCGCTATCTGGATGATGTGATGCCGGCGAACGTGAAGACCATCTTCAGTGACGTTCACACGATTCGCGAGCATTTGCGGCGGGCGGACCTGGTGGTGGGGGCGGTGCTGATTCCCGGGGCCAAAGCGCCGCGGCTGATCACGCGCGAGGACCTGAAGGAGATGAAGAACGGGTCGGTGATCGTCGATGTGGCGATTGACCAGGGGGGCTCGGTGGAGACCAGCCGTCCGACAACGCACCACCAGCCCACGTTTGTGGTGGATGGGGTGGTGCACTATTGCGTGACGAACATGCCGGGTGCGGTGGGGCGCACCAGCACGATCGCGCTGTGCAACGCCACGCTGCCGTATGTGCTGAAAATCGCCAACAGGGGGTATGAACAGGCGGCGGCGGAGGATCCGGGTCTGGGTGAGGGGATCAACCTGGTGCGCGGGAAGATCACGCACCCGGCGGTGGCCGCGGCACTGCATTTATAAGCCCCCGGCGCGCTATGGCGTCGGCGTCGCGTTTCTGGCCTTGGCCGAATTGTAGAGTGATTGGACCTCGTCCGCTCCCATCGGGCGGTCGAGGATAAGCAGTTCATCCATGCGGAATGCGGCGGGGCCACCGCCCAGGGATATCTGGTCGGGATGGTCGTTGCGCTTTTGGGTGGCGTGGCGGGCCGATGCGCCTTTGAAAGGTCCGCCGTCCACCGACAATTCCACCCGGGCCCCCTTCCAGTTGAGAACCAGCAGGTGCCACTGGCCGGCTTCCCAGTCGGCGGAGGAGCCGTTTTTCACCAGCGCAGTGGTCTGGAGGTCTTTGAAATCGGGACCATAGAGGGCCAACAGGGCCTGCTTGTTGGGCTTACCCCCTTGCCGGGCCAGGTAGAGCCGTTGGCCGTGGTCGAAGATGGAAACGAATGGAATCTGTTGCGGGTCGTCCGAATCGTTCCAGGAGCCGGGTGAGATCCAGATGGCCAGGGCGCCGCTTTGAGAAAGATCGATATTTTTGGCGGAATCATAGGTCAACGCGCGTTTGTCGTTCTGGAGGGATTGGCCCCAGAGGCCCTGGCTCCATTGCGGCGATTTGGGGTTTGCGGTGGGCGCGCCCTTGCCGCCGGAGAGGTCGGCGGTGGCGTGGCCGTCGAAGGAGGCGTAAAGGGTGATTGCCTGGTTGAATTGATCCAGGGCGGGGTTGCGGGGAGAGGGTTCGGCGGCCGTGACGGGAGGGGAAATCATTATGGCGGCAGCCAGTGCAAGGAGCGGGAAACGGGGTTTGACATAAAGGCGCATGGTTTTTCCTTTCGTTATTGCAGGGCAGCCGGCTATTTTCGGGTGTCGATCCGGATCAGGACAAAGTCGTGCTTTTTCAGCGGCACGGTGAGCGTGTTTCCGCTGATTTGGACCGGCTCGTTGTTCTCCATGTTGACCGCCTGAAGCGGGCCGTTCAGTGACAGGGTTTTGGGGTCCAATTGCACCTGGAACGTGCCGCCATCGCCGTAGTCGCACAGGACGAGCGCGGCACTTCCCGGCTTGCTTACCAGAAGCGAGGCGCTTTGGCCGCTGATTTGGGCGGGGTAGCCGTCCTGCCAGTAGTTGTAAACCTTCACGTCTGGCTGGCCATAGCCGAATTCGGCCAGGCGGTCGTAGTTGGTCCAGAAGGCGTCGGGGGTTCCCCACGCGCCAGGCCAGGTGTAGGGCTTGAGCTCATGGCTGAGCATGACGCCTGCGGCGGTGCGATATTGCCAGGCTTTCTGCTCCTTCGATCCGACGATGCCATAGTCGTTCAGGAGGACAAAGGGGGCCAGGCCGGCCTGTCGGCCGATGGACTGGGTCTGAATGTAGTCGCGGGGGAATTTGTCCTGGAAGTCCCCTTCTCCGTAGCGCATCTCCCAATCAAGCTGCGTGGCGGCGAAGTCGTTGATGGCGACGTTCTGTTCACCGGTCATGTGGACCATGTTGCGATTGCGTTTGCCCATTTCCTGTGCCAGGACCGCGCCGCGGCGGACGAGGGCGCGCGCGTTCCACAGGCCGGCCGACGGTTGGATGCGGCCGTCCGGACGTCGGTAGGCGTCGGTGGTGATGAGGTTGAGGTTGGGGCGGAGGTAGATCACATCCCAGTAGATACCGTCGGTGAACAGTTTCATCGCCTTCTGGTAATACCAGGTGCGGCAGTCGCGATAGCTGGCGACGGGATCGACATCGTAATCGACGCCGGCGGCGTAAGCCCAGTCTCGTTTGGGGAAGGGATGGATATTCCATTCGTTGATGAAGGTGCGCGCCTCGGGCGTGTCCATGCGCATGCCGCCGGCGTTGGTGTAGATCAGGACGCCCTGGGGATGGCGGGCCATCGCCTGCAGACCGACGCGGGCGCGGACCTCCATCTTTTCGCGTAAGGGCGAATCGAGGCGGGCGTACGCCCCGGCATTCCAACGTTTCAGGAATTCGGGGTCATAGTCGCCGCCCTGGCGGAGGCGGTGGAATTCCTTCCAGATGCTCCAGTCCCCATCGTCCGGATAGATCGCGCCGGAGGCGGGGAGTCCGCCCCAGAAGACGGGGGATCCATAGAGGGCCTGCTGATAGAGGCCCGGCACCTTGGCATGGCTGGAGGGGGTGCGGGCGGCCGAGACCGTCCAGAGCCGCCAGCCGGTCGGCATGGGCTTGGCGGGCGTGGCGAGGAAGCCCAGTTCAATTTGGCGCGGCTTGTCCCATTTTGCGGGCGTCTGAATCAGTCGCAGGCGCAGCTCCAGCGTGCCGTCGGTGTTGCGGACGATCTGCTGGCAATCGCTCCTGTCATCGGTGATCCAGCCGGCATCGTTGTCCCCGAAGACGGCCAGCCCACGCTCCTGGGCGCCAAGCCAGATGTAGGGGACATAGGTTCCGATGAACTTGTTGCCGGGGGCCTGGGCGCTTTTCCAGATCACTCCCTTGCCGGAGGGCATGCGCCCGGCGTAATTGAATTTATTGCCGAAACCGAAGGTCACGGCATGGAGCAGCGGCGCGACGGCTTCATCGACGGGAATGACGAGCGTCAGGCTTTGCACCGTGGCCGGAGGCGGATCGAGCGTCAGAACGGTGCGCATCAGGCCATCGTAATCCCAGGTGTCGCGGGTGAGGCCGGTGAGCGGGCCGGCCTGCCAGTGGGCGGTGTAAACGGCGCGGGTATCGGAATGGGCTTCCAGTTTCAGCGTACCTTGAGCTGCGTGCATCCGGCCGTCGATGACCGCCTCGAGGCGCATGGGCGCCTTGAGCAGCGCGGTTCCATCGGCGGTGACCTGGTTCCAGAATCCGGCGCCGCCGATCTGATGGCGGCGGAGGACCACCTCCAGTTCATCGCCTTGGGCCTGAATTGGCGTAAAGGGAGGAACGACGATATCGGAAAGACCCAGGCGATTGCCTTCCCATTCAAAGTGGTGGCGCACAAAGGTATGGATGATCGGCTCGGCGGAGGCGCCCTTGACCTGGGCGACCAGTTCATACTCCCCATCGGCCAGCGGCGGAATGGTCCAACGATTCAGTTCGCTGATGTTCTCCTTGAAGGGTGGCATGGCGGTCTGGGCCAATGGATCCCTGGAGCCTTTGCGGCGGATCGACAAGCCGAGGCCACTCACCTGGGCAGGATTCTTGAGATTGGAGATATCGGCGCGGACATGGAGGGCGTTATGAGAGGGGAAGTAAGCAAACTGCACGATCGTGCGGCGGGCGACTTGCGGATTGAGGTCCCACAACTGCGCCGGGCGGTCCAGCCGCCAGGTGAAATCGCGGCGGTAATAGAGCGCCTTTCCATCGGGTGAGGTTGCCTCGATGTGCGTGTCGAGCGATTCGCCAGGGAGGCCGGAGGATTTGACCTGTATCGTTCGATCCTGGCCGGGCACGAGGGTGAGGCGCTGTTTGTCATTGGCCTGGGCGCTTCCCTCGGGCGTGACTCGGGTGGTCACGACCACGGGCAGGGGCTGACTGGTCGGATTGGCCACCCGCATTCGCAGATCGACCTGCCTCCCTTGCTCATCGCGCAGCCGCTGCAGTTGCACGACAGGCGCGGTCGCATCCCAACTCACGCGGGGCATTGTGCGCATTGACGCAAAGGATTCGGTGCCCAGGGACCATTCACTCTGCTCGGCATCCACTGCCTGCCGCCAATTGCGCACGATGCGCAGGCCCATGGTGCGGCCCAGAGGATGCTCAACACCGATGTCCTTCCAGGGGAGGGCGATTTCGCAATCCCAATGATCGTCATGCACACTGCTTTTACGGGTCCAGTGGCCATGCCACTGTTCGCCGCCACGGAGGGTGTGCACGGTGTCGGCGACGGCATCACGGGCGTTGAAGACGCCGAGGTAGACGCGCCGCTTGGCCGGCGGCTCATCCGGGCGGGGGGCGATCCAGACTTCGATGGAGTCGTCCTGGTAGACGGCCCCCAGGTTCGCGCCCCCGGGGACGGGATTGGCGCGGCTGAGGATCTTTCCACCCGGCGGCGTCTGGGTCCGCACGGCCACATAGAGATGGGTGTCATCGGCGCCCACCCAGAACGCCCCTTCCTGCGCGGCCAGTTGTCCGACCTGGTAGCGTGTGAACCCCTCCATGCGGTCGGCACCCGCCCATTCGTCTTCGTGAATAACGCCATCGAGGGTTGGGGCGGCTTTCATCAGCGGCAGGCGAATGGCCGGCGGCTGCTGTTTGGGAATGGACTGGGCCTGAAGTTGCTGAACGCCAAACAGAGCCACCACGGCCGATGCGATGAACGTCATCGGCGATTTGTGCGACGCGATCATGATGCTGGATTCCTTTCGTGACCGGCTTTGGCGGCGGATCAATAATTGTCCCGGTTCCAGAAGACATCGTGGGAATCGGTCGGCGGGTCGGCCTGCACGGAGCCGGCGTGGCCGTCCACATAAAGGAGGTTCATCCGGTGGTTGTGGCGGTAATCCGCCTCGTACCAGTCGTATTTCTTGTCGGTGATGTAGGGCATGATGTAATAATTGCCGCCGCTGTAGTCGTGATGCCCTTTGATGCCGCTGCCGTCGCCGAGGGCTCCGTCGACCATGAGCATGACGCGCTGGGGCTGGCGGATGGCGGTGAGCTTGCGCCAGTAATAGCTGGTGGGATTGCGCCAGGAGATGATCATGTTGAGGTAATAGCTCGGCTTGGTTTTGGCGGCGTTGCCCGAGACGTTGCTCATGTCGCGGCGGTCCTCGGGGCACCAGAAGACGGTGTGGTAGGAACTTGGGGCATAGGCGGCCTGGCTCCAGGTGACGCCGACGTATTTCAGATCGCAGAACAACTGCATCCAGATACGTCCATCGGGGGTGCTGGTGGTCTTGCCGGTGACCGGATCGACACCGTTGTAGGCGGGCACGAGCCAGCCGTGAAAATCATTGGCGTACATCTGGGCGGCGATGCCCAGTTGTTTGAGATTGGAGAGGCATTGCACCTGCTTGGCCGCCGCACGCGCCTTGTTCAGGGCGGGCAGGAGCATCGCGATTAGAATGCTGATGATCCCGATGACGACCAGCAACTCAACAAGCGTAAACCCATGTCGCCGATTCATAAAAGCCTCCTATTCTGAAGTGGCGTCGGCATGGCGCAAGGCCGCCGGCGATTCATCCCTCTTTGCATCATCGGATGCCGAACGAACCGATTCCCGCCAATGGACGGGTGTTCCCATCAGCACCTTGAGGCGCGGCATGGGCCGGCCGTACATCAGCTTCTTTAAATGAGCTCCCGCCATGCGCCCCACCTCCCTGGCCCAATGCACCGAATCGGGCGAGGTGAGGGGCACGGGGTGGATCATGGGTGTGGAATCCCACGCGGCGGCCAGGGAAAAGGCTTCGGGCACCCGCAGGCCGCGGCGATAGGCCTGTCGGAAGACCTCGGCGGCCGAGAGTTCATCCGGAACCATGATGGCCGTTGGAAGTTGCGCCTGCTCGAAGATCGAACCAATGGGGCTGAAATCCGGTGGTTCGACCGTATGGGAAACCGGACAGACCAGGTCTTGAGGCGATCCCAAGTGGTGCTGCTCACAGACTTGCCGCACGGCCGGCGGGATACGATAGGCCGAGGGATCGGTCGTGGAGACGTAGCGCACCATGACGATGCGGCGATGACCGCGCTGAACAAAGCCGCGCAGGATGTCGGCCTCCACGGCCTCCTGATCGGTGCCGAAGGTGGAGATTCCCAGATCCGCCAGCAGGGGCGAAGGAGTGTTACTGACGATGTGAACCCCCGCGTCCAGCAGCCGCCGAATCTCCTGGGGCGGAATTCGG
Organism: Planctomycetaceae bacterium; assembly: GCA_044464175.1. Lineage (GTDB taxonomy): Bacteria > Planctomycetota > Phycisphaerae > Tepidisphaerales > Tepidisphaeraceae > JBIQLO01. The sequence goes on from JBIQLO010000070.1 coordinate 14,953, forward strand.
GTATGGCCCCAGAGGATCATGCCGGTGATGCCACGGGCGACAATCAACTGCCCGACATCCTCCCAGAAATGAGGGGGGCGATACCAGAAGGCATTGAGCGCGTATTCTTTCTGGTCCAGGGCATGGCCGGCGCCCTGCATTTCCAGGCCCACCACCGGATGGCGCATCGTGTTGCTCAGGAGGTAGGAAGGGAAGACGACGGCGACGACAGCCGCCCGGCGCACATCGCGCACGAAATTGCCCACGCGGGGACGCTTGTCGATGACGCCCTCGGCAACCAGCTCGGCCAGACCCCGGCGGACGGTGAGGGTGTTGACGCCGATCATGCCGGCCAGTTCCCGCTCGGAGGCCAGGCGCTCTCCCGGAGCCCAACGGCCGCTCTGGATCGCTTCAAGCACAAACTGGCGGGCTTTGGAGGATTTGGTCTTCATGAGCCGGTCCGATCTGAAGTACTGCTGAACTATATCAGAGAGATATCAGACGTCAAGAAAAATCAGAACGCCCGCGTCGAGACTTGCAGATCAGATGAAGGCCCTGCAAACGTTCCGGACTCGAGGTAATCGGGACCACGATTCTGATTTAACCACGGCGGTGTATCAGGGGCGGGCGACGATGACGGCGATCATGCGGCCGGTGAGGCCGTGGTCGCGGCGGTGAGAGAAGAATTCATCGGCGTGGCGAACGGTGCAACGGTCGGTTGAGTCGATGGCATCGGGCGCCAGTCCGGCGGCCTGGAGTTGCCGGTGGATGGCTTGGCGCAGATCGACGTAACCCTTGCCGTCGGGGCGACGGCGCAAAGGGGCATCCGGTCCGAAGTACGTTTCAAATTGCTGAAGCACTTCCGGGCCGACCTCGAAAGCGTCATGGCCGATGCATGGCCCGATGGCGGCGGTGATTGGCTGCCCCTGCGCTTTGGCGCGGAGGGTTTGGACGGTCCGGGGGACTATGCCGGCCACGACGCCGCGCCAGCCGGCATGGATGGCGGCGACGGTCCGGCCATCGGCAGCGCTCATCAGAACAGGCACGCAGTCGGCAGTGCGGATGGAAATGGCGATTCGGGGATCGTCGCTCACCAGGCCGTCACCCTGGCAGGATTGACGGGCCTGATGTGCCTCAACGACCCTGTCGGCGTGAACCTGATTGAGGCGGATCAATTCCGCATCGGCGCAGCCGATGGCGGATAGAAAACGGCGGTGGTTTTCGGCCAGATGGTCGGGGCGGTCTTCTCCGTATCCGTTGGGGCTGCCGAAGTTCAGGGAGGCGAAGGGGCCGGTGCTGACGCCGCCCAGGCGCGTGCTGAAGCCGTGGCGGACGCCAAGGCGCTGGAGGGCGGGAGAGGCGTAATAGGCCAGGCCGGTGGAGAGGGTTTGTCGGATGAGCATAAGCGGCATTCAATCGTGCTTTTCATTTGCCTGACCGATTCGGGCGTGGAAGGCTGCCCACGGGCGATTGCGGCGAAGCATCGTCAGGAGGCAATCCTATTTAAACCGGGGGCGATGTCGAGTTGGGGTGGTGAATGTTCCATCCATCCTGGGAGGGGGAGCGAGGGGGCGGAATCCGCCCAATGCAGAGTGGCGCGACGCAACCGGAACCTCCCTGTGGCATGGGCGGTGGATTTCGGTAAGCTGTCGGCCGCTGCGCTGGTTCCATTCCGAGGCCGGCAGCGGCATGGGAAAATTGACGGCATGCGGGTTGTGGTATCCGGAAGCCGGGAATGGGCAATCATTGGAACAGCCTGAGGGCCTACGAAAGGGAGTTTAGAATGCTCGGTTTAAGACGAAAAGGCCGGATCGGGATGGAGGCGGTGCGCAGGCAGGGTGTTTGGGGCGGGGCGGGTTTTACGCTGGTGGAACTGCTTGTGGTCATCGGGATCATAGCGATCCTGATCGCAATGCTGCTGCCGGCGCTCAATAAGGCGCGGCAGCAGGCGATGCGCGTGAGCTGCGCCTCGCGAATGCGACAGTTGAGCATGATGTTTCAGATGTACGCCCACAACAACCGGGGCAAACTTCCCTTCTGCAACATCAACGGGGTGGGGAGCATCAATCACACTCCCTCCTACGGGATATCCCCGGACATGATGCCGGACAAGCAATACCTGGGCTACCGCGCGGACCTGGTGAAGCGAAGCGAGAATTCCCTTTACCGCTGCCCCGCCCAGCCGGACGACAATGACCTCTACTGGTACTATGGATATGCGTATAGCCGTTATCTGTTCTCTTATGAGCCATACGAAACCCTGCTGATCAGCGCCCATCGGCAGCCCTGGAAGACGGCGATGCTCCTGGACAAGGGACACAGCGTGATCGGGGCATCGCACGGCTATCCGTGGGTTGGGTCCCGGTTCAAAACGGCGGCGGATACCGATGTGGATTACCTGGCGTACAAGCTGGCGGCGATCCGGCACGGCGGCACGGGGACCGGGAGCAACCCCGGCGGGCTGAACGTGGCGTATCTGGATGGGCATGTGGCATGGTTTCCCGACTTCAGACAACTGCCCACCGATGTAAGAGACCCGTTCTGGGATTATCATCTTGGCCATTGAGAAAGGACCTTCCGTGAAACATCTGATTTCGCTGTTAGCGCTGGGTTGCGGGCTGCTGGCGTGGATGCCGGCGCGCGGGCGGGCGGGGACGGTGATCGTGAAGGAGGGGCGGAGTAATTACACGATCGTGGTGCCCAAGGATGCGCCCAGGAGCGTGCAGGCGGCGGCCGAGGAACTGCAGATGGACATCGCCCTGGCAACGGGGGCGAAGCTGCCGGTCGCCACGGACGAGGCCAAGACGAATGGGGGAATCATCAGTCTTGGCTCAACGCGGCAGGCGCAGGCGGCCGGCTTGAACGGGGCGGAGATCGCCCCGGCCGGCTTTCGGATCGTCACCAGGAGCGGGAATCTCTACATCCTGGGGCAGGATACGCCCGATGGGCA
>JBIQLO010000071.1:0-17858 GCA_044464175.1 Planctomycetaceae bacterium
ACGCGTTGCAGCTCCGCCTGATCGAGCAGCTCTACCCCCTCCCCCGCTCCATCACCGGCCAGGCCCACCGCCAGTCCCTCGACCTCCTCAACAACCAGATCCCCCTCCAAATCCACAACCTCCCGACGGGCACTCCCCTCTACGACTGGGAAGTCCCCCCCGAATGGAACTGGACCGAGGCCTACATCGAAGACCCCGCCGGCCGGCGCATCGTCGATGCCGCCACCCACAGTCTCCACCTCGTCGGCTATTCCATCCCGGTCGACCAGACCCTGACCCTTGAGGAACTCAAGCCCCACCTCCACACCCTCCCCGACCACCCCGACTGGATCCCCTACCGCACCACCTACTACAAGCGCACCTGGGGCTTTTGCCTCACCCACAACCAGTTCGCCCGGCTCCAGCCCGGCCGGTACCGCGTGCGCATCGACGCCACCCTCGCCCCCGGCCACCTCACCTATGGCGAATGCATCCTCCCCGGCGAAAGCGGCCGGGAAATCCTCATCTCTTCCCACATCTGCCATCCCTCCCTCGCCAACGACAATCTCTCCTCCATCGCCATCGCCGTCGAACTGGCCCGCGCCCTGGCCGCCGCCCCCCGTCGCCACACCTGGCGCATCCTCTTCGCCCCCGGCACCATCGGCGCCCTCGCCTGGCTAAAAACCAACGAACCCCACCTCGATCGCCTGCACGCCGGCCTGGTCCTCGCCTGCCTCGGCGACCCCGGCCAATCCACCTACAAACGCTCCCGCATCGGCAACGCCGAAATTGACCGCGCCATGGAACAGGTCCTGGCCGATTCCAACGCCCCCCACACCCTCGAAGACTTCGCCCCCACCGGCTACGACCAGCGCCAATACGGCTCCCCCGGCTTCAACCTCCCCGTCGGCTCCCTCATGCGCACCCCCAACGGCCGCTTCCCCGAATACCACACCTCCGCCGACAACCTCGACCTCCTCCACCCCGACGCTCTGGCCGATTCCCTCAACAAGCTCCTGGCCGCCGCCCACATCCTGGAAACCAACCAGACCTACCTCAACCGCCACCCCAGGGGAGAACTCCAGCTCGGCAAACGCGGCCTCTACACCACCGGCCCCGCCCTCGATGCCCTCCTCTGGACCCTCAACCTCGCCGACGGCCAACACGACCTGCTGGCCATCGCCCGCCGCTCCAAGCTCCCCTACCCCCTCATCGCCGAAGCCGCCGCCAAACTTGCCGCGGCACAACTTCTGAACCCCTGGCCCGCCGCGCAATGAAACTTGACAAGAACCCATCTGCTCTCTGCCATGGAGGTTCAAAAGGCCCGCCCACCCCGGCGGATTAGCCATGAACTCATCTCTGATCAGACCGACCTCGTTGGCCCAGGAGACCCCCGCCGCCGCCTCCCCCCCGCGCCCGGCCTGGATGCTCTGGGGCACACTGGCACTGCTCGTGCTGGGCGCCTGGTATGGATTCTCCGCCTTTGAGTTCACCCCTTTTCCCCCGTGGGTCTATATCGGTTCACTGCTGCTGGTCGCCCTGGCCGCGGCGCTGGAGTATTCTCAAGACCCCAAAGCGCATCGGCTTCGCGCGTCCCTGTCCAACCTACTCCAACAGGTGCGCTCTCCCTCAAGGCAGGCATTGTGGCTCATCACCTTGGGGCTGATGCTCGCCAGCGCCTTGTATCTCTATGGCGCTGCGATCTACGCCGGCCGAACTTTCGGCCTCAAGTGGCATGATGAGTTCTCCTTTGCCCTTCAGGCCCGGATGTTCGCCTCAGGCCACCTGTGGATGCCGCAACATCCGCTGGCCGATTTCTTCGACTCCTTCTATGTCCTGACGCGCCCGGTCTATGCCTCCGAGCGCTTTCCCGGCCTGACCCTCATGCTCGTGCCGGGCCTCTGGCTCGGCTGGCCCATGTGGGTGATCCCGCTGCTGATCGCCTCCGCCTGCGTGGGGCTGCTCTATGCCGTCATGACCCGGCTCCTCGACGGTCTGTTCGGCCTGCTGGCCGCGCTGCTCCTGGTGTCGGGATTCACCTTCCGCATCTTTTCGCTGATGGTCATGGCCCAGTTGCCCGTGATCCTGCTGGGCCTGACTTTGATCCTCGTCTGGTTGCAGTGGCGAAAGTCCCGATCCTGGGGCTGGATGGCGCTGATGGGCGCTCTGGGCGGCTGGCTGGCCGTGACCCGCCCGCTCGATGCGATCTGTTATCTCGCGCCTCTCCTTCTGGCCGTGCTGATGGACCTGCGACCCTGGCGCTGGAAGCAACTGGCCCTTTCCGCCGCCGTGGCGCTCTTGACGGCAGCCCCGTTCCTGGCGCTGCAACTGACCCTGAATGTCCGTCTCACCGGCCGGGTGATGCAGACCCCCTTCAGCTTCTACAATCAGCGCAATGAGCCGGAACTGACTTTTGGCTTCAGCCACCCGACAGACCGGCAGCCAATAACGATCGTCCCGCAGAAGCGGATTTTCTATGAGCAGATCATGCGTCCCTGGGTGCGGCGATACACGCCGGATCAGGTTGTGCCGCAGTTTTTCCATCTGCGCCTCCCCTCCACGTTGGCCGTAGGACTGCCTCGTCCGATTCTGCTGTTTTTGATTCCGGTCGGCTTGCTGGGGCTGATCGACCGCCGCTATTGGGTGATGTTCGTCCCCCTGCTCCTGTTTCTGGGGCTCTACGCCTTCTATCCCACCTTCACCTTCTATCACCCGCTTGTGGTGATTCCATCAACCCTTCTGCTGCTCGGTCTGGGATTGCGCCAAATCGAGCGACTCCTGCCGAGCCGCCCGCTATTGGGCGTGCTGGCCCCGGCGGGCATGGTGGCCCTGGTCTGTCTGAGCATGCTCCCTCCGATCAATGTCAGGCCGCGCGACAATCAGTTCATTCTGATGTCACAGAACCATATCGATGCCAAACTCGCCTCCATCCATCGCCCCGCCGTCGTCCTGTTTCGCTTCTCTCGCGGAGCTAATCCGGAGGCAGAGCCGGTTTACAATATCGCCACCCCTTGGCCGGATGATGCGCCGGTGATCCGTGCCCATGACCTGGGCCTCCGCAACGCCCAGCTCATCGCCTATTACGCCCAGCGCCAACCCGCCCGCGAGTTATATCTTTACAATCGCTCCAATCACCAACTCATCCGCCTGGGCTCGGCCGCCGCGTTGAACAACGGCATGCGGAGCTTCTCCTCCGCCTCGCGCCCCAATGTTCCTTCCGCTTCCCCGGACCGCGTTCCCAGACAGGGACGTCGCTGAGGTTTATTGTTTCGATCGGCCACCCCCAAATGGGACATGCCGAACCAACCTCCCCTCCAATGACACGCATTTTGCCCGCAATCCGTTCGGCAAAAGCCGCCCGCTCAGCAATCGTTCTGGGCGTCGTGGCCCTCCTGGCGATCCACATCACCCTCGCCGCCACCAGCATTCGCCACAAGAGCAACACCTATGATGAAATCGCCCACATCACCGCCGGCTACACCGATTGGGCCTTCGCCGATTACCGCTTCCAGCCGGAAAACGGCAACCTGCCGGCCCGATGGATTGGATTGGGCATGCAGGGAATGGATCTGAAGTTCCCCGACCGCACCACCCCCGCCTGGCACACCTCCAACGTCTGGGAGATCGGCCCTCAGTTTCTGTTTGCCCAGGGCAACGACACCGCCGCCCTCCTCTTTCGCTCCCGCATGATGATTCTGGCCATCAGTTGCCTGCTGGCGCTGGTCGTCTTCGGAGCGGCCCGGCACTGGTTTGGCACACCCGGCGGCTTCGTCTCGCTGTTCCTCTACGCCTTGGGCCCGACAATCATCGCCAACGCCCAACTCGCCACCAGCGACATGATGACCGCGGCGACCATGACCATCGCCATGCTGATCGGCTGGACCATGATGCACCGCCTGACCTGGTGGACGCTGCTGGGCGGCGGCGTCGCCCTGGGCGCGGTCATGCTCTCCAAGTTCTCCGGGCCGATTCTTCTGCCCATGTTCCTGCTGATGCTGGGACTTCGCCTGCTGCGCCGAGCCCCCTTGATTGTCCGGCTGCAACCCCTGTGGCGTGGACGTCTACGTGGCCGATGGCGCCAGGCGGGGATCCTTCTGGCCGCCATGCTGGTCCAGGGCGCCCTGGTCATTTTGATGATCTGGGCTATCTTCGGATTCCGCTACGCCGCCTTCGCCCACCCCTCGGACCAGGACCGGTTTTTTGCCGTTTGGCCTCCCATGATCCAGGCCATCGGCTTCCCCGGCGCGGTCATTCAACTGGCCAAGGATCATCATCTTCTGCCCGAGGCCTTCCTGTACGGCCTGACTTTCGTGCTGCGCTTTGCCGCGGAACGCCGCTCCTTCCTCAACGGCGACTGGTCGCTGACCGGCTGGTGGTACTTCTTTCCCTACGCCTTTCTGGTCAAGACCGCTCTATCCAGCCTGGTCGTCATGGGACTGGCGGCCATTGCGTGGCCCCTGGCCCGCGCGCGCCGGCTCCTCTACAAGACCGCCCCCTGCTGGATTTTCATTCTCGTCTTCATGCTGCTGCTGATGACCAGCCACCTGAACATCGGCGTGCGCCACATGCTGCCGGTCTATCCTATGCTCTTCATCCTGGCGGGGGCCGCCGGCGGGTGGCTGATCGGCCGCCAACGCGCCCTGCGCTGGGCGATGACGGTCGCCCTGGCGGGATTGGCGGTCGAATCGGCGATGATCTGGCCGGACTATCTCGCCTTTTTTAATCCCCTGGCCGGTGGACCCACCCAGGGATACCGCCATCTGGTGGACAGCTCCCTTGACTGGGGCCAGGACCTGCCCGCCCTGCACGACTGGCTGGCGGACAACGGACTGACCGCCGGTGAACATGCCCCGGTCTACCTCTCCTATTTCGGAACGGCCAGCCCCAGCTTCTACGGTATCCAGGCCTGGCGGCTGGACAGCGATCATCCCACCGATTCCGCCCCCCAGACCCTCGACCGCCCCTTGACCCCCGGCTACTACTGCATCAGCGCCTCAATGCTGGAAGGTGTCTATACCGCTTACTGGGGCCCTTGGTGCCGCCCCTATGAAGAGGCATATATCAAGCTGGCCCAATTTTTCTCCAATTACATTCAGGCGCGACAGCACGCCGACACCCTGGCCGCATTCATCCAGCAGGTCGGCGGGAAGGAGAACCTCGGCCGGCTTCTCTTCCAGCACGACCGCCTGCGGTTCGCCCGCCTCTGCGCCCTGTTGCGTCAGCGCGAGCCGGACGCCATGGTCGGCTACTCCATCCTGATCTATCAGGTGTCGCCGGAGGAACTGAAGCAGGCCCTCTTCGGGCCGCCGGCGGAACTGGCGGATCAGAGCTTAATGCCCCTCTTCAATCGGCCGCACTGAAACACCCTGTTCCTCAATCGCGCGGCGTGGCAGTATACTTGAGCCATGCATGTGGTCATCTTTGAAGGCTCCCGCTGGAAGACATTCGCACCGGTGGCCTTGGGTCGTCCGGTATTCATGCTGGCCTCCGGCCTGAGTACGCTGCTGGCCAAGCAGATTCGCCATCTGAACCCGACGCGCCTAAGCCTGTGGGTGCGCCCCGAACTGGCCGAGGCTTGCCGCCAGCGGATCGTGCCGAAACTGGGAATGCCGGCAACGGTGAATGAGCCGCTGGATAACGAACCGGCGCTGCTGATCAACGGGCGGTCGCTCCATTTGAAAAAGTTCACCCCTCCCGATGCGCCGGCGGTTTCCCTGGATGATGGGGATGATGTCATCGCCTGGGCGCGTGTCCAACAACCGGGACTGGGGCCCCAGGATGTCTTTGACCGGAGCCAGGCATGGATCGCGCTGCGCCAACTCCCAGCCGGCAATTCCCAAAGCCGGGTGGCGGCAACGCTGGCGGACCTGATCCATTGGAATGAGGATTCCATCGTGGCCGACTCCACGTCACTGGGTCGCTCCCAGCCTCATCCCGCCGGTCCGTGGCATCTGCTTAATGAGCCAAACATCCGGCTGGGCCAGGGGGTGAAGCTGTCGCCGGGATGCGTGCTGGATGGCTCGCGCGGGCCGGTGATCCTGGATGAGGGGGCCGCCATCGGGCCCAATGCCGTCCTCCAGGGGCCCTGCTACATCGGGCCTTACTGCGAAATCCGCCCGCTGGCGATCATTCAGCCGGGAACGAGCCTGGGAACCATGTGCCGCGTCGGCGGCGAGGTGAAGAACTCAATCCTGTTCGGCTACTCCAACAAGGCGCACGAGGGTTATCTGGGGGACAGCTATGTGGGCAAGTGGGTCAACCTGGGTGCCGGCACGACCGTCAGCAATCTGAAAAACACCCTCGGGGAGATCAACGCGCGCATCGGCCTTCGCAATCTCCCCACCGGCCGGCGCAAACTGGGAGTGATGATCGGAGATCATGTCAAAACCGCCATCGGCACGCGCATGATGGCCGGAAGCTATCTGGGCTTCTGCTGCCAATTGGCTGCCTCGCAAATTCTTCCTGGTTTCGTCCCCAGCTTCACCTTCCTGACCGACCGGGACCGGGAACCGTATCGCATCGACAAGGCAATTGAGGTGATCACCCGGGCCTTTACCCAGAAGAATCGCTCCTGGACCGATATGGATGAGCAGATTCTGCGCTACATCGCCGAGAGCGCCGTCCCACAGGTGGAGGGGAGCGAGGCCGGGGCCTAGAATCGAACGAAGCAGAGATGGAAATTTGACCCGCTTCCAAAGCGGTGCTATATTTGCTTGATTCGACAGCGCCTGGTGGCGCGCTAACTTTTTGCATTATGGGCAGTTATGCCGGCCTGGGGTTGAAAAAGCCGCTGGTGGGACCAGCCGTCATTTTGTATTTCCGTTTTTGCCCGGCCTGGATGGACCCGCCGGATGAAAACAGTCAATCGGCGATGGACGGCTGAGTGAACGGATCGCATTCCAGCGTGGATGGCAAATCACTGGTGCTGGCGGCAGTTGATATTGTTCAATTGATCGGCCAGTCCGTGGCGCTCAAGCGCCAGGGCCGTGATTTTATCGGGCTGTGCCCCTTTCACCAGGAAAAGACCCCCTCCTTTCATGTCAGCCCATCCAAACAGTTTTATTACTGCTTCGGATGCAAAAAGCATGGCAACGCGATCGACTTCGTAATGGAGCGAGATCGGATCGACTTCAAGGAGGCCTTGAGCCAACTGGCCGGCCAGACCGGCGTTGAACTGCCACAATTCGGCGGAAAAAAGGAGGATCGAAGCGAGCGGCAGATGCTGCTGGACGCCCAGTCGGCCGCTTGCGCGTTCTTTGAAAAGCAATTGGCTCACCCACAGATGGGGCAGGTGGCCCGGGATTACCTTCAGCAACGCGGGTTCACCCAGGAGTCAATCCGGCGTTTTCGCCTCGGCATGGCGCCGGCGGCATGGGATGGGCTTCTGAGCGGGCCGGTGGGCCGGAAATTCACCCCGCGGCAGTTGGCGATGGCGGGGCTGGCCAAGCCCAACAGCCGGGGGGATGGGTATTACGACACGTTTCGGAACCGGCTGATCTTCCCGATCCGGGATGAACTGGGGCGGATTATCGCCTTTGGAGGGCGCGTCCTGCCCGGCAGCGACGACCCGGCCAAATACCTTAATAGCCCGGAAACGCCCCTTTTCTCCAAGAGTCGGTGTATTTTCGGACTGGACCTGGCGAAAAACCGCATCGTGGAGACGCGCACGGTGGCTGTGGTCGAGGGATACGCCGATGTCGTCATGGCCCACCAATATGGAGCAACCAACGTAGTATCGGTGCTGGGGACCGCCCTGACCGAACAGCACGTGGGGATGCTCAAGCGCTTCGCCGACCGGGTTGTGCTGCTGTTCGATCCCGATACGGCCGGCGCGTCGGCGGCCGACCGGGCCATCGAACTGCTGCTGCGCCAGCCGGTTGAAATCCATGTCGCCTCCTTGCCGGAGGAGATGGACCCGGATGAATTCCTGCTAAAATATGGGGTGGAGGCCTTTGAGCGCATCCTAAAGGAAGCCCCCGACGCCCTGAGCTACCAATGGAAGCTGTTGTGCCGGCGGCTGGAGGCGGAGGAGGGGCTGACTGGACGGCAAAAGGCGGCCGAGACGTTTTTGCGGCAGTTGGCCGATGCGCGGGACGCCAGCGGCCAGGGACAGATCGATCCGATCCGCTGGGGCGGCGTCCTGACGCGGATGGCGGGCCTGGTGGGCCTCTCGCCCGATGAGCTGAACCGGCGGTTTAAATATCGCAAACCCTCCAGCCGTCCTGCTCCGGTTCAAGCCCCAGCGCCCGTTGCGCCGACACAAGACGTTGCGGCGCAGCGCCAACCCAGCGGCCCGTTGACCGCCCGGGATCGGGCCGAAAGGACGATTCTGGGGATTTTGCTGATTGAGCCGGGACGGTGGTTCGATCTGCAGCAGCACGTGCATCTGGAAGATTTTACGGAATCCGACCGCGCGCAATTGGCGCGGCTATACTGGGAACACCAGCGTCATGAGGGCGAGCCCCTCTTCAGCGAGTTCCTGGGCACGCTGACGGCGGCCAACCTGGGCGCCTTGGGGATCGAATTGGTGGAGGAGGCTGAAGCGTTGGAGGATCGGGAATTCGCGCTGATGGATGCGGTTCAGTACCTGCAGGAAGAAAAACACGACCACGAGAACAGCAAACAACTTGCGGCGCTGTGCCGTACAAAGGAAGAGAAAATGTCTGTTGAGGAGCAAAACGCCTATTTGAGAGCACTTGTGAGCGGTATTAAACCCAATACGCGGCGTATTGGACCCATACGAAGCACCGGGGCGTAAGTCTTTGATGCGTATTGAGGATGGCGAGAACGGGTTGGAAACACCCAACCCCCGTGACAAGTGACCGCCCACAAGCGACAACTAGCGACAACTGACGAGTTTGTTTAAGGATTCATCTTATGGATACACCGCTGATTGGTTCAGGTTCGCCGGAGGAAGTGGAAGCGCGCGTCAACGCCCTGCTGGAGATGGGCGCTTCCAAAGGGTACATCGCTTATGAAGAGCTGAATGACCGGCTTCCGGACGAGGTGGTCAGCCCGGACAAACTCGACTCCCTGCTGATGATGATCGACGAGATGGGCATCAAGCTCATCGACGAGGCGGACATCGAGGAGTTTGAAAAGGGGAACGGAAATCGGGCGAAGATGCCCGTCTCCATCAAGCCGCTGCCGCTGCAGGGGAAGATTGCCGGCAGCAAGGCGCCCCCGCCGATCAATCTGGACATGCCCCCCATAACGCCGGAGGAGGAGGAGGCGATTGACCTGAACCTCGCGGCGGAATTGGCCGAGGCCTCCAGCAAGCGCATCGACGATCCCGTGCGGATGTACCTGACGCAGATGGGGGAAATCCCGCTGCTGACGCGGGAGGAGGAGATCGGGCTGGCCAAGCGGATCGAGATTTTCCGCAAAATTTTCCGCTCGAAGGTGCTGGAAAGCGACTACTGTCTGCAAAGCGCGGTCGAAATCCTCCAGCAGGTGGATGAAGGGGACCTCCCCTTCGATCGGACGATGAAGATTTCCACGGCCGAGAATCAGGCCGACAAGGCGACGATCGGCCAGCGCATCCCGCTGAACCTGGAGTCGGTGCGCAACATGCTGGCCCGCAACCGCGAGCAATGGGAAGCGCTTCGAACGGCCAAGACGAAAAAAGAGCAGGAGGAGCTGAAGCTGGCGATCCGCCGCCGCCGCCGCCGGTGTGTGAAGCTGCTGGAGGAGTTGTCCCTGCGCACCAGCAAGGTGACGCCCCTGATGAAGCGGCTCTCCTCCATCAGCACGAAGATGGTGGAACTGGAGCGGCGAATCGAGGAGTTGAAGAAGCTGAAGGATCCGGGGGAGGACCTGGAGGTCTGCCAGCAGGAGTTGGAAGGGCTGGAGGACCTGGTGCTGGAAGGGGCGCAGGACCTGCATCGCCGCGTGGTGGCGGTACGGAAGATTTACAACAAATATGAGCTGGCCAAGCGCAACTTGTCGGGGGGCAACCTGCGGCTGGTGGTGTCGATCGCCAAGAAGTACCGCAACCGGGGGCTGAGCTTCCTGGACATCATCCAGGAAGGAAACACGGGCCTGATGCGGGCGGTGGACAAATACGAATATCGCCGCGGCTACAAGTTCAGCACCTACGCCACGTGGTGGATTCGCCAGGCGATCACCCGCGCCATCGCCGATCACGCCCGCACGATCCGCATTCCGGTTCACATGATCGAAACCATGAGCAAGCTGCGGAACATCTCCAAGCAGCTCATGCAGGAACTGGGGCGTGAGCCGACCATCGAGGAGATCGCCAAGCGGGCGCGGATGAGCATCGGCGAAACCCGCCGCGTGCTGAAAATCAGCCGCCATCCGATTTCCCTGGATCGTCCGGTCGGTGAGAGCGAAGACAGCTATTTCGGCGACTTCATCGAGGATGAGCGGGCGGACAACCCAGTCGAGAGCGCGGCCCAGGAGATGCTCAAGGACAAGATCGAGCAGGTGCTCAAGACCCTCACCTACCGCGAGCGCGAAATCATCAAGCTGCGCTACGGCATCGGAGACGGCTATACCTACACGCTGGAAGAAGTGGGGCGCATCTTCAAGGTGACCCGCGAGCGTGTGCGCCAGGTCGAGGCCAAGGCGATCCGGAAATTGCAGCATCCGGTCCGGTCGCGGAAGCTCGAAGGATTTCTGGCCGGCGGCGTGGAAAGGTAGAAGGGAAATGCTATATTGCCGCTCAACGAGGCTTGCCCGGAAATTATGGGAACCGACAAGCGGAATATTTCGCCAATAAATTTGCCGCCTGATCCGGCAACGGAATCGCCGCAAGCTGTATTCGACTATCATCGCACCATTGTCGGTTTCCACGGAACGAATATTGCCACTGCGGCAGACTTGGTTAATGGAAAACCTTTTGGTCCCAGCACAAACGATGACGACTGGCTCGGGCACGGCATCTATTTTTGGGAATATGCGCCACAGCGGGCCTGGTGGTGGGCGAGGCGCCGCCATTCCACGCGGGCGGCAGTAGTGGGTGCTATGGTCCGCTTAGGATGGTGTCTGGACCTTCTTGACCCGGGAAATATCCCAGTGCTTAAAGAAGCTCATCGAGGCCTCGGGGCGGATTTAAGGAAGGCGAAGCAGCAATTGCCTCGAAACGCAAATACGCACAAGTATCTGGATTGCGCTGTTTTTCAATACCTCTTTTCGGAATTGGAAAGAGGGGGGTATAATTACGAGACCTGTAGAGCGGTATTTGTGCCGATGGAACAAGGCAAGATTCCGCGCCTATGGAAGCGTAGCGGTGTTTTCCAAGGCGGTCACATCCAAGTTGTAGTAAGGCGGCCTGCGAATATTCTAGCCGTTTGGTCCGTTCGAAAGGATGGTCGTTATGGCAGAGATTAAGGCAACAGCTGAAACAAAGCGGCGCCCATCTATTTTGCATAAGGAAAGCAGATCGCCCGCAACATTGGTTGCAGTGCTGAGGTCTTCCCGCAAAAAAGGGGATCGTATTGCCGCGTTAAAGCGAATCGGCATTCTTGCTGCAAACGGTAAACTCGCACCCAAATATAAGAGTTGGGCGAATAGAACAAGCCGCACGCCGGAAGCTTCGGAAATCTTAGGCCCGTAATATCACCCCATGAAAATCGCCCACTTTCGCGCGGACATCACCCCCCCCATCGGCCACCCGCTGTGCGCTGGATGGTATCCATCGGCCAAGGGGGTCACCGATCGGCTTTCGGCCAACGGGGTGGTGCTCGTGCCGGACGATGCCGCACCGATCGTCCTGTGCGCCCTGGACTGGGCGGAGTTGAGCAACGGGGAATATGACCTCTGGCAAGAGCATCTGGCTAAAGCGGCCGGGACGACGCCCGACCGCGTGACGGTGCACTGCATTCACGCCCACGACGCCCCCTGGCCCGACCGGGAGGCCCAGGCCATTCTGGATGAGAACGGCGCGCCTGGCGTCATCATGCAACTGCCCTGGTGCGATCAGGTCATTGATGCCGTGGCGCGGGCAGTGGAAACGTCGGTTTCCCAGGTTCAGCCGGTGACGGAGATTCGCACGGGCAAGGCGCGCGTGGACCGGATCGCCTCCAATCGGCGGGTCATGGGAGCGGACGGCAAGGTAAAGGGGGTGCGCTGGACGCGCTGCCGCGATGCGGAGATCCGCAACGCGCCCGAGGGATTAATCGATCCCTTTCTTAAGACCATCAGCTTCTGGAACGGCGACAAGAAGATCGTCTCGATGCATTATTATGCCGTCCATCCCACCAGCTATGACGGGACGGCCATGGTCACCACCGATTTCGCCGGCATCGCCCGCGAACGGCTGACGAAGCAGGAGGGCGTGCCGCACGTGTACTTTACCGAATGCGGCGGCAACATCACGGCCGGGAAATACAACGACGGCGTGGCCGACAACCGCGAGCTGTTCACCGGACGTCTATTGGACGCGATGGTCGCGTCGGAGAAACAGGAGCGGCGTCACGCTCCCTCTTTCATCAAGTGGAAGACCGAACCCGTGATCCTGCCGCCGCGGGACGATCAGCCACCGCAGGCGATGCTGGAGCTGATTCGCGATCCCAATGCGGAATCGAAGGTCAAGAGCCGGGCGGCCATTATTCTCGCCTACCGCCGCCGATGTGAGGCGGGGCGTCCGATCCTGATCTCCGCCCTGCACCTGGGCAACGAAATCATCTCCGTCCACACCCCCGGCGAATCCTTCATCGAATACCAGCTTTACGCCCAACAGCTGCGTCCGGAGGCTCAGGTCGTCGTCCCCTCCTATGGCGATTGCGGCCCCGGATATGTGACGATGGAGCGCTCCTTTGCCGAGGGGGGTTATGAGCCCAAAGACTCCTTCTGCTCCGGCGCCAGCGAGGCGATTTTGAAAGAGGCAATCCGGCAGGTCCTGTAGGCGGGGTCGATGAAGAGCGCAGCGGCCTCAACGAGACCACCTACAGAACTGAAATCCGCATGTTAAGATGCCTGGCGTGAGCCACACCCTGAGCGACATCCTGGGTCCCGACGGCGCCATCGCCCGGCGGCTGGGAGAGCGGTATGAATTCCGCGCGCAGCAGCTGGATATGGCCCAGGCGGTGCAGGCGGCGTTCGAGCAGGGGCATCACCTGCTGGCCGAGGCCGGAACGGGCGTGGGCAAATCCTTCGCCTACCTCCTGCCGGCCATCGACCTGGCCGTGAGGCAGCATAAGCGGGTCGTCATTTCCACCCACACGATTTCCCTTCAGGAGCAGTTGATCCATAAGGACATCCCGCTGCTGCAGAGCGTCTATCCGGACGAGTTCACGGCCGTCCTGGTGAAGGGGCGGGGCAATTACCTGTGCCAGCGCCGGCTGGAGCGGACCGGACAGCGGCAATATCAGCTCTTCGAGGATTCGGCCAAGCTCCGGTCGCTCCAGATGATCGAGCAGTGGGCGGCCAGGACCCACGATGGCTCTCTGTCCGACCTGCCGGATATGCCCGATCCCTCCGTCTGGGACAAGGTGCGGGCCGAGCAGGGCAACTGCATGGGCAAGCGCTGCAAGTTCTATGAGCATTGCTTCTGGCAGTCAGCCAAACGGCGCATGCACTCGGGCAACCTGCTGGTCGTCAACCACGCCCTCTTCTTCTCCGATCTGGCGCTGCGGGCGGCCGGGGTGAATTACCTGCCCAAGTATGACCTGGTGGTGCTGGATGAGGCCCACACCATTGAGGAGACGGCCGCCCAGCATTTCGGGCTGAAAGTCACCGAGAGCGGCCTGCGCTACCAGCTGCGCTGGCTCTATGACCCGGCCCGGGGCAAGGGCTTGCTCGCGACGCACGGGGCCTACATCAATCCCGCCATCGATGCTCTGACCGAGCTGCACGAGCGGGCTGACCGCTTCTTCGACCGGTGCGCCCAGTGGCAGAAGCTGTTCGGGCGGGAAAACGGGCGGATTCGGGACAAGAACATCGTCGAGAACGATCTGTCGCCGAAATTGCGCGACCTCGTCAAGCACCTGAAGGCCGCGATGACCTCCATTCACGATGACCAGGAACGGACGGAACTCACCAGCGCCGCCGGCAAGATGGAGCTTCTGGCCGCCACGCTCGAGGCGATCCTGTCCCAGTCGATGGAGGATGCGGTTTACTGGATGGACCTGCCCAAGCGCACCAGCCGCCAGATCGCCCTGCACGCCGCCCCCATTGACGTGGCCGAGGGATTGAAGCGCCACCTGTTCGCCAACCTCAAAAGCGTGGTGATGACCAGCGCCACGCTGTGCACGGGAGGGAAGAGTAAAAGAGAGAAAAAGGAGTCTGCCGATCGCGCCGATCCGCTTTCGGCGGAAAAGTCTTCCCCCTTTTCCTATATCCGCTCGCGGGTGGGAGTGGAGCGGGCGGTCGAGGTGCAACTGGGGTCGCCGTTCGACTATGAGGAGCAGGCGACGCTCTACATCGAGGCGGATTTGCCGGAGCCGAACGATCGGCGGTTTCTGGGGGCGGCGGGGGAGAAGATCGTGCACTATCTGAAGCAGACCAACGGCGGGGCGTTTGTGCTGTTTACGTCGTATCAGATGCTGATCGAGGCGGCCAACCGGCTCAAGCCGGAGCTGGATGCGCTCGGGCTGCCGCTGCTGGTGCAGGGACAGCAGATGCCGCGGAACGTGCTGCTGGAGCGGTTTCGCACGACGCCCAATGCCGTGCTGTTCGGGACGGCCAGCTTCTGGCAGGGAATTGACGTGCAGGGGGAGGCGTTGCGGAACGTCATCATCGTGAAGCTGCCGTTTGCCGTGCCGGATGAGCCGCTGGTGGAAGCGCGCCTGGAGGCGATCGAGCGCGGCGGGGGCAATCCCTTCATGGACTACAGCGTGCCCGAGGCGATCATCAAGCTCAAACAGGGGTTCGGGCGGCTGATCCGGGGACGGGAGGACCGGGGCATCGTCGTGCTGCTGGATGGGCGGGTGATCACCAAGCGATATGGCAAAAAGTTCCTGGAATCGCTGCCGCCGTGCCGGCGGGTGGTGGTGAAGGAGGGAATGGAGCCGGTGGCGGAGAAGGGCCGATAATTAAGATGTGTCCTGTTTGCGTTGCATCAGTCCCGCGTTCCGTTCGATCTCCCGCGCGATGGCCAAGTCGGCGGCCGCCAAGGCGCGGGCCGGGGGGCTGCTGGGTGAGTCGGCCGACTGGCGGCGGCGGGTGGATATCTGCCGGGGATGTCCGCTGCATGTGCGGGTGAAGGGGATCGAATACTGCGGGCGTCCGTTTTCCAGGCAGATTCTGCGGGAGCCGGCCGAGGATGGATGCGGCTGCCCGATCGAGGCCAAGGCCCGGTCGCCCAAAGAGCATTGTCCGCGGGATGAGATGGGGCGGGCCGCGGTGCCTCATCGGTCCTCCGGTTGCACGTGCCGGTGGTGTGCGGGTCTGAAAAGATCAGGCCATGATGCGCTCGATCAGGGTCGAAAGCACGGTGCGGGCGTTGAAATGTGACTCGGCCAAGCGCCGGGCGGCCCGGCTGTGGGCCGGATAATCCCGTGCGATCTGGTTGAGAGCGTCGGCGGCCTGGTCGGGGGATTGGCAGGCAAAGAGTCCCTGGCCGGTGGGGAGCCAGGCCTCAAAGCCGCTGGGCTGGGTGATGACGGGACGGCCGGACGCGAGATAGCAGGCGCCCCGGTCGCTGAACCAGCCGCTGGGCAGGCCGGTGTAAATCTCCTTGGCGACGGTGAATTCACCGGCCGACTGCTGGATGTAGCGCTGAAAGGCGGCCGGGGAGATGGAAACGGGCTCGGGGTCGGCAATTCGCCAGCCGTGCGACTCAAATTCCTTTTGAACCTTTCCGGGCATGCTCTGCATGGCGGCCTCCATTTGCCAGGGGACGCGGGCGGGCAGGTCAATCATGTTGCGCCACTGCGGCTCCTTGCTGGAGCGGTAGCGCTGTCCGGCGAAGGCGACATCGCGCCCGCCATGCTCCCACTTGCCGATGGTGGTGAAACGCCGCGAATCGGTGGGCAAAACGGGCCAGTGATCCAGGGCGATGGGCTGGACGGTGGGAATCCAGTTCAAATCGCCGGTCGGCAGGGGACATTGGGGCGTGCCAACCAGCGTGCCGAAGGTGGCGACGGCGTCGAAAGACTGGTAATAGCGGCGAAACTCCTCGTTCTCCTCCATGCGGAGCTGCGTGAAGACCGGATCGGTGTCGATGACGGCGGTTCGGCGCGGACGGGGACGGTCCTCGCGCAGGGGGGTGACGCCGCTGACGCACAGGAGGAGGTCGGCCTGCCGCAGGAGATCAGCCAATTCGTCGCGGCTCAGGCCGTAGTGCGTGTCCCAGAACTGGCTGTAATAACAGTAGCGCAGCGGCAGACCGACCGACTCGAAAGTCTCTTTCAGATAGGTCAAGCCGTAGGCGGGATCGGGATTGCACTGCTGCAGCACCGGGTTGTAGGGGAGGGAATAGCTGCCGGAATCCTCAAGGAACCAGACCTCATGCCCGAGGGATTGCAGGCCCAGAAGGTAATTGAGGTGGTGCCAGGTCATCCCGCCCAGGGGATACCCGACAATGTAGCCGCCGACGACGATTTTCAGGGGATGGGGCATGGAGGAGTGGGGCTAATGTTGCGTGTCGGCATGGTCATGGTCAAGGGTTGGGTCGGCGATGGCGCAGCCGAGGAGGCCGTTGTTGTGTGCGGCGATGATGCGGGCGGCGTATTCGCCGGCGGCCTGGCGCTGGGCCGGGTCCATCAGGGCGGCGCAGGGGGTGTTGAAGCGGGGAAGGGCATAGGGCAAATGCGTGTCCCCGCGGGCGAGGATATGGCTGGAATTGGTCATCTTTGGCTGGGGTCTGGGTTTGGGCGGGGCGGACTGGGACGCCCTTTTCTTGGTGAATGAGCCGACCCCTTCATCGGAGCGGAGCACGGGAGGCGGCTGGTTGGCATCTTCACCCCACTGGGTGAAGGAGCGGGCGTTGCAGTAGTGGCTGACAAAGCTGCGGCGGAAGCGATCCGCGCTCCAGTTGGTCTTACTGCGGTGCAGGACGTGGCCGTTGAAGAAGACAACATCGCCGGCCCGGGCTGAGGCGAGGATCTGGTCGTAACGGTCGGCCACGCGGGCGAGCATGTTCTTTTCATCATCGGGGTCACTGATCCCCTTGACGTAGGTGATGTCGCCGACGAGTTTGTCGCCGAAGCCGTAGCCGACTTCGGGACAAGGGGGATAGACCGGCTCGACGCCGCTGCCCTTGGCGAACCACATGGCGCCGTTCTGCTCATCGCAATCGTCGATGGCGATCCAAGCGCCGCAGAGGGTGTCGGGGTGGGTGGGGATGTAGTAGGAATCCTGGTGCCATCCCTGCCCCGGCTTGCCGGGGGGTTTGAGAAAGAGCATGGTCTGAAGCGCCAGCACATCAGGGCCGATGAGAACTTCCAGCACATCCAGCACGCGGGGATGCAGCAGGTAACGCTCGTGGAGCGGCAGCCGGCGGTGGAGCATGTGAAGGCGGAGGAAGTACTGGGCCTTCTCGGCCGGGCTCAGATGGGGCGGGGGCGCTTCCAGGGGCTGGACGGTGGTGCCGGTGTCGCGGGTCGGGTCGCGCTGGCTCATGACCTGCTGCTGCTCGGGGAGGCGGCCCTGCATGAGATCTTCGGTGTGCCGGCGCAGCTCGGCGATGTCGGCCGGGGGAATCAGCTGGGGGACGATGAGAAAGCCGTCGCGGCGGAAGCGGGCGTACTGCTCGATGGAAACCTGGTAGCGGGTGGGCAAGTCGGTTTGAGAAGGCATGGTTGACTCCTTTGGAGGTAGTGTATCAGGTGGGACGAGCGGGGGCATGGGGATTTGGGTGCCGGGATTCGGGATTCGGGGGGTTGGGTTCGTTGGGAAATACGCGCGTTGGGTTCGCCTCGGGAAATCGTGGATTCTGGAGCGCCAGGGGGGATTTGGGTTTGGTTCGTTTGGGT
>JBIQLO010000072.1:0-17505 GCA_044464175.1 Planctomycetaceae bacterium
CAACCAACGAACCCAAACGAACCAAACCCAAATCCCCTCTGGCGCTCCAGAATCCCCGATTTCCCCCCCCGAACCCAACACGCCGTATTTCCCAACGAACCCAATTCGACCCGAATCCCAAATCCCAAATCCCAATCCCCTCCCCCACCCGTGACAAACTGCGGGATGGTCTTACAATGGAGTGTTAGCGATGTTCAATTTTCTGGTTGAGACGTTTTTCCTGGGGCTGAAGAACCTGCGCCTGCACAAGCTGCGCAGCTTGCTGACGGCGCTGGGAATCATCTTCGGCGTGGCCGCCGTCATCATCATGGTGGCGATCGGCGAGGGGACCAAGCAGGCCGCCCTGGCGCAACTGCGGCAACTGGGCGCCAAGAACATCATTGTGCGCTCGGCCAAGCCGCCGGAGAACACCAACACCAGCCAGCGCACCCAGCGGATGCTCAAATACGGGGTGAAGCGGATCGACCTGGAGCGGCTGCGGACAATCCCCGGCCTGGCGTACATCGTGCCGCTGCGCAACACGGAGCAGAACGTCGTCTTCGGAGGCGTTCGGGCCCAGGCCAATGCCATCGGCACCACCCCCGACGCCTTCAACGTCATCAACCTCCATCTGCTGCGCGGGCGGGTCTTCACCCAGACCGACTACGAGCGCAACGCCCATGTCTGCGTCATCGGCGATTCAGTGGCGCGGCAGCTCTTCCCCTATCAGGACCCCCTGGGCCAGTTCATCCGCGTCGGCTCCTCCAGCGGCGCCAGTGCCATGCTTCAGGTGATCGGCGTGCTGGAACCGACCGGGCTGCGCGCCGAGGGGGCGGCCATGATCAACCGCGACCTGGACCAGGACCTCTATTTCCCCCTGTCCCTGGCGCAGCAGGTCTTCAGCGACCTGATCATCCGCCGCCAGGCCGGGGCCATGGAGATCAAGGACATCCAGATTTCCGAAGTCTGGCTCCAGGCCCGAAACGTGGAACAGGTGGAGGAACTGGCCTCCATCGCATCCAATGTCATGGAGCAGGGGCACCCGGAGAGCACCGATTACGAAGTCAAAGCGCCGATTCAGATCCTGCGCAGCGCGGAAAAGGTGCAGGACCAGTTCAACTACATCATGGTCGGCATCGCCAGTTTCGCGCTGATCGTCGGCGGCATCGGCATCATGAACATCATGCTGGCCAATGTCACCGAGCGCACGCGCGAAATCGGCATCCGCCGGGCCCTGGGTGCCAAGCGACGGCACATCACGCTGCAGTTCCTGATCGAGACGACGCTGATCTCGCTGACGGGCGGGCTGATCGGCATCACCCTCGGCGTCGGCATCGCCAAGGGACTGCCGATCCTGGTCGCCTACTTCGGCACCGGCGCGTATACCACCAGCATCACCCGCTGGTCGGTCGTCGGCTCCTTCGTCGTCTCCGGCCTGATCGGAATCGGCTTCGGCCTCTATCCCGCCATCATGGCCGCCCGGATGAACCCCATCGAAGCGCTGCGGCATGAGTAATCGCCGGCGTTGCTGGTTAAATCCGAAATGTCCCTATCTCCGCCAATTTTGTGGAGATAGAATCGCATTTTGAGCGATGAAATCGGATCATCCCCCCATCCTCTCGTATGCATCGGTCCCGCGGCAGACCAAGTGGATGGAGCCGGTTCACTGGTGGCTTGTGGCAGGGGCGGCGTTGTTCATGGGGGGGATGGTCTTCGGCATGATTACCTATCCTGATCAGAGCAGCGCTCCGCCGACATCTCCCTTGAATGAGGCCATTTTCGAAACCATCATGACTGTGTCCCTCATCATTCTGTGCCTCGCCGGTGGCTGGTACTTCATCACCCATCTAACAATTCGCGGGCAGCCGGTGCTAAAACGATGGCGAGCCGCCTTCGAACCGGTAGGCCCTTCCGCCACGGCAAAGAACCAATCCCCGTCCGGCGGCGGCTGAACCCGCCCCTACCGGACTACGCTTTTTCCAAGTTCAATGGTATGTTTTTCGCCCGTGCCGATTCGATTGAGCATTCTACTTCTCGGGCTGTTAAGCTTTGTGCTGGCATGGATTCTGACGTTTATCGTCATCCGCCTGGCGCCCCGGTTCGGTTTCATCGACAAGCCGGGGGGGCGGAAGATTCACGCCAATCCCAAGCCGCTGGGAGGCGGGGTGGCGATTTTCTGGGCGGTGGTGCTGCCAATGCTGGCGGTGCTGGCCGCCGGCTGGTGGGGAAATTTTTCCCATTGGCCGGCGCTGGAGCCCTATCTCGGCGGGCTACGACAGCAGACGCCATTGGCGCTGGGGATTATCGCGGCCATGGCGGGAATGCACCTGCTGGGGCTGCGCGATGACTGGCGGGCGATGGGCCCCTATTCCAAGCTGATTCTGCAACTGCTCATCATCGCGCTGCTGGTGGTGATCTTCGACCTGCGGGCATTGACGGCGCTGGACCACTGGGGGCTGGGCCGCTGGCCCAGCGTGGTGGTGACGGTGCTGTGGATCGGCGCGATCACCAACGCCTTCAACTTTCTGGACAACATGGACGGGCTGTCGGCCGGTGTGGCGGCCGTCTGCTGCGCCGCCTTCCTGGCGGCCGCCCTCTCCATCGGGCAGTGGTTTGTGTCGGCCAACCTGGTGCTCCTGCTGGGGGCGCTGATCGGGTTTTTGTGCTTCAATTTCCCCCCGGCCCGCATTTTCATGGGAGACAGCGGCAGTCTGCTGATCGGGCTGCTTTTGGGGATTTTGACCGTCCGCACGACCTTTCTGCGGCCCAACACGCCGCTGGCCGCGGGCTGGTACGCCCTGCTCGCCCCCGTGGTCGTCGTCGCTCTGCCTTTGTATGACCTGATCGTGGTGAGCCTCATCCGCATCAGCCGGGGCAAAAGCCCCTTCAAGGGGGACACCAATCACTTCAGCCACCGACTGGTGGCTCGCGGCATGTCACGGCGCACGGCGGTGCTGTGCCTCTACCTCGTGACGGCGGCGACGGCGATGGCAGCAATCCTACTGCCACACGTCGATTCCCCGGCGGCGGCGTGGCTGATTTTCGCCCAGACGATCCTCATTCTCGGGGTCGTCGCGCTGCTGGAGCAGCATCCGCTGCCGCGCAAGTGAGGATAGCCTTGCCGCGCCGATACAGTAGAATCGGCCCCATGCAACCCTGGACCTTCATTCACATCAACGACATGCAGCCGGGATCCCCCCGGTCGTTCCGCTACCGCCCCGCCTGGATCGAAAACCAACAGCAGGCCTACCGGCAGATTCGCGCCCTTCGGCCGGAGCTGATCCTGGTGGGCGGCGACCTGACCCGCGATGGCAGCCTGCATGATTTCGAATTCGAGGAGGCCAAGCGTCATCTGGACGAGTTGGCGATCCCCTATCACGCCATTCCCGGCAACATGGACACTGGCAACAAACCCACGCGCATCCAGGGCTACCGCACGGACCGGAATGACCTGGAACTGAATGTCACCTCCGAACAGCTTCAGCGCTTTGCCCGCTACTTCGGCGCGTTTCCCTGGAGCTTCGTCCACAAGGAGGTGCGCTTTACCGGGTTTTACGCCGCCGTGGCCGGCTCGGGATTGCCGGAGGAGGAAGCGTTCTGGGCCTTCTTGGAGCAGTTGCCGCAACTTCCGGCCGCCCGGCACCATGTCGCCATCATGCACTATCCGCTCTTCGTGGACCGGATGGAGGAGCCGAACTTCGACATCACCGATCCGGACCATTACATGGACTGGTATTTCTGCATCGACCACCCCCACCGCGACCGCATCTTTGAACAACTCAAAAAGGCGAAGGTGGAGGTTGTACTAAGCGGGCATATCCACTGCCGCCGACCGGTGCAGGTGGTCGACGGGGTGCGCTTTTACAAGACGGCGGCCGTCGGCTTCGGGCAGTGGGCCGACCGCTGGGCGGACGGCGACACAACGCTGGGATTCATGCGCTTCACCGTCAGCGACAGCGGACTTGAGCCGGAATTTATCCCGCTGGAAAAGGTCTCCACCCGCACCGACGGCTACGGCGCCGGCGGCCATCCCAAGCCCGAAACCCGCGACTACTCGCTGGCGTGGGAAAAGTAGGCGGGAGGGAACCGCACCTCACATGTGATTGTATTTCGGGCTGGCGGCCCAGTTGAGTTTCTCGGCCAGCGTGCGCCATTCGCGGGCGGCGGGGTTTTCGACCAGGAGGGCGTCGTGCGGGCTGCGGCGGACGATGATGCGTTCGCGGGCTAAAAGGCGGGTGCTGGCCTGGCCGTCGCAGAACAGGGTGGTCCCCTCATTGACACGACGGGTGGAGATGACGACGGTGCTTTCCGCAGCCAGGACGACCGGGCGGAACGAGAGGCTGTGGGGGCAGATGGGGGTGACGCACATCGCCTTGACGTTGGGGCTGAGAATCGGCCCGCCGGCCGAGACGTTGTAGGCGGTCGAGCCGCTGGGGGTGGAGATAATGATCCCGTCGCCGAAATAGCTCACACCGCTTTCGCTGTCGGCCGAAAGCGCCAGTTCCACCATGTGAAACGGGGGGCCGGCGGTGATGACGGCATCGTTCAGGGCGGTGGCATGGAAGCGGCGCTGCCGCTCAACGGCGGCGCAATCGATGGCGTGGCAATCGGCCTCAGGCGGGAGGACGGAGGCTTCGAGCATCAGGGCTGGGCGAATGGGCAGCGCGTTGGTGAGCAGCAACTCCAGGTTGTCGCGAATGTTGTCGGGGGTGAAATCGGCCAGAAAGCCCAGGCGTCCGAAATTGACCCCCATCAGCGGGATGGCCCTGCCCCGCAACCGCCGGGCGGCCGACAGGAGCGTGCCGTCGCCCCCCAGGACGAGGATGGCGTCGGTGTCAATCTGCGACAGGTCGGCCGTTTCATCGGTGTCCGTGCCGACCACATCGGCACGCGAGCCCAGCCACAACAGCAGTTCCTCCAGGGCCGGGCGAACATTGGGCTTGTCCGTGTTGGCGACAATGAAAAGGCGCATGGGGGTATTTCACAGCCAAAGCGGGCAAAAGGCAAAAGAAGGCCCGTTGGACGCTTGCCGCTTCCACGATCGGCCGCTCCCCGCAGAGGACGACAGGCGCAACCGGCCGGTGGCCAACGACAAATTTTTCCCTCAAGTCTTGACATTCCCGTGCCGATGGGTATTTAATAGCGTTCGTAATGATTCACGCCACCTACAATTTGCTCAGCCGCAGCGGCCTTGCGGGGCTGCTTCTTGGATTGCGCGCAAATTCGTAGGGCTGGCGACGATTTTAGATTTCTGACGGCCCTGCGAATGGTTTCGCGGGGTTTTTTTATTGATGTGGCACAGGCTTGGAGCCTGTGGATTTTCCAGAAGGCGGGAGCGGCCGACGGCCCATCCCACACAGGAGCGACTCATGGACACCGTCCGAATTTTCGACACGACCCTGCGCGATGGCGAACAATCCCCGGGGGCGACGCTGACCCTCGCGGAAAAGCTGGAAATCGCGCGGCTCCTGGAACTGATGGGCGTTGACATCATTGAGGCCGGCTTTCCGATCAGCTCCGACGGCGATTTCGAGTCGGTGCGGGCGGTGGCGGCGGAGATCACCGACAGCATCGTCTGCGGGCTGGCCCGCTGCGCGCCGAAAGACATCAAACGGGCGGGCGAGGCGGTGAAGGGCGCGGCCAAGGGACGCATCCACGTTTTTTGCGCCACCTCTAAAATCCACCGCGAACACAAGCTGCGCAAGGGGAAGGAGCAGATCATCGAGCTGGCGGTCGAGTCGGTGAAGCAGGCGAGGCAGTACGTGGAGGATGTGGAGTTCTCCCCCGAAGACGCCAGCCGCACGGAGCTGGAGTTCCTGGAGGAAATCACCCACGCGGTCATTGAGGCCGGGGCGACCACGGTCAACCTGCCCGACACGGTGGGGTATGCCACCCCCAGGCCGTACGGCGGAATCTTCTCCTATCTGATTGAGAAGCTGCCGGTGATCCGCCAGAAGAACATCATCCTGTCGGCCCACTGCCACAACGACCTGGGGATGGCGGTCGCAAACTCCCTCTCGGCCGTGGAGAACGGGGCGCGGCAGGTGGAATGCACGATCAACGGGATCGGCGAGCGGGCGGGCAACGCCTCCCTGGAGGAGATCGTCATGGCGCTGCGCACGCGTCGCGATTTCTACGGGATCGGCACGCGCATCGATACGACGAAGCTGTATCCGGCCAGCCGGATGGTCAGCACCCTGACCGGGCTGATGGTGCAGCGCAACAAGGCGATCGTCGGGCAGAATGCCTTCGCCCACGAGGCGGGGATTCACCAGGATGGCGTGCTGAAGTTCCGCGAGACCTACGAGATTATGAACCCGGCTGACGTGGGCGTGCCCAGCAACTCCCTGGTGCTGGGCAAGCACTCCGGACGGCACGCCTTCCGCGACCGCGTCACGCAACTGGGCTACACGCTGACCGATGAGCAACTGGAGTCGGCCTTCACCCGCTTCAAGGCGCTGGCTGATAAGAAAAAGGAAGTCTTCGACGAGGACCTCGAAGCGCTGGTGGACGACCAGTTGCAGTTGAAGGCGGGGCTGTGGGAACTGACCGGGCTGCAGGTGACCAGTGGCTCCAGCACGGTGCCGACGGCGACGGTCACGCTGCGCGACAGCACCGGCCAGACCGCCCAGGATGCCAGCGTGGGAGATGGCCCGGTGGATGCGATCTATTCGGCCATCCAGCGCCTGACGAATATCTCGGCCCACATCACCGACTATCGCATCCGGGCGATCACGCGCGGCAAGGAGGCGCTGGGTGAAGCGCACGTGGAACTGGAACATTCGGGGCGCAAGGTGCGCGGACGCGGCGTCTCGACCGACATCCTGGAGGCCAGCGCGCTGGCCTACCTGGCGGCCATCAACCGGCTCAAGAGCCTGGCTCACCGGGGAAAGCTGGCGGAACTGGCCGGGGTGTAAACCCCGCGGGCGCATCGGATACCCGAGACAGGAAGCGATGATGTCACAATCCAGGACCCACAACGACCGCATCGTCGATCAGTTCACGCGGCAGGCGGCGCCGTTCGCCCGCAAGCATGAGCATTCCAGCGCCGAGGCGCATCAGCTCATGCTCAATGCGCTGGCGTTGAGCCCCGAGGACCGCCTGCTGGATGTCGCCTGCGGACCGGGACTGACGGCCTGCGCCTTCGCGCCGCTGGCGGGCCACGTCACCGGCATCGACCTGACGCCGGCCATGCTGGCCGAAGCGCACAAGCGCGCTGATGGGCTGGGGCTGACAAACGTGAGTTGGCAGGCGGGCGATGTGTCGGCCATGCCCTTTGCCGACGGCGCGTTTTCGGCCGTCTTCTGCCGGTATGCTTTTCACCATTTCACCGATCCCGGGCGCGTGCTGGCGGAAATGGTCCGCGTCTGCGCCCCCGGCGGGCGGGTGGTGGTGGCGGATGTGTATACCGAGAATCCGATCCAGGCCGGGCTGTTCAACCTGATCGAGACTTGGCGCGACCCCTCGCATGTGCGGGCGTTGCCGCTGGAGGAGCTGCGGAGGTTGTTTCAGCAGTCGGGCCTGAAACCGGCTGGGGAAACAACGTACCGGTTGGAAATGGAACTGGAGGCGCAACTCAAAGCCTCCTTCCCCAATCCGGGCGACGAACGAAAAATCCGCAGCGCGATGGCGGCCGACCTGGGACGGAACGAGTCCGGCTTCAATCCCCGGCGGGTCGGGGAGGAAATCCGGTTTTCCTATCCGGTGGTGGTGATGAAGGGGACCCGGTGAGGCCCAACCCTCAGGCCGCCACGATTTCAACTTTGCTCTGCGAAATCCAGGCGGTGCAGCCGCTGCTCGCAATCCCCGATCCTGTGTTTGTCGCCGCAAGGCCGTTAGAACCGGTGCAGGTGCGCCTTGAGGTCCACCTTTCCAGCGCGAATCGTGACACCTTCCTCCATCAGCATCTGCTGCTTCCGGTTCAAGCCGCCGGCGTATCCGGTGAGGCGGCCGTCGCTGCCGACAACGCGATGACAGGGAACCTCGGGCGCATACGGATTGCGGTTCATGGCGTTGCCCACCGCGCGGTAGGCCTGCGTGCCCAGCTTCCGAGCGATTGCCGCGTAGGTGGTCACCTTGCCGGGCGGGATGCGGGAGGTGAGCGCCCAGACCCGCTGGTTGAAGTTCATCTTCGGTTTCAATCGACCCGCTTTGATGTCCTGCTCAAACATGCGTTTGCTCCTTTGGCAGTTAATTGCGACGCTGCATTGTCGCCGGACCATCAGCCTTGGCTACGGCCTGGTGGCCGGGCGGGATGCGGCGCCGGATTCTTTCATCGCCGCCGCGTAGGATTGGACAATTGTATCCGGATCCGATGCCAGTTGGCCAGCTAATTCCCGCTGTCGCTGGAGCGGGAGGCTCTGGACGGCCACCAGGGCCAGCAGCCTGCGGGACCAGGCGCCATTTTCCCCCATCGCCCGCACCAGCGTCCAGCGCTGTGCCTCCTCGGTCAGGCGCGCCTGCAGGTATGACGCCCACGCCGCCGCGGCAGTGTCGTTGTCCGCGGCGGCCTTTTTGAGCGACTGAAACATCTCACCGGCCATCTGCTTCATCTCCGCAGTCGCCTTGTCAGACCGGAACATCTGAACATAAGTCCCCACGAGCGAGGCGGCACGCACCTTCTGGGCGCCGGTCCCGGATTGAAGCTGCGTCTCAAGGCGGCGCCAGTCCGCTTCGTTGTTGATGGCAAAGCCATTGCGCTGAAAGATGCCGTCCAGGTCCGCCCGCTGACCCCCCGGACCGGGAGCGGCCCCGCCGTTGCGCAACACCGGATTGAGGATCACCGTCGCCGAAACCGGGACCGGTTCGGCCGGATGCTGCTTGAGAAAGTCATCCAGCGCCCCCTGGTCCACGCGCAGCGTCCGGCTGACGGTCTCCCCCGGACGCAGCACGAGGCGGTCGCTCAACTGGTCGTATGCCACGGCCGGCATTGTCTGCTGATGCAGGCCGCGCACCTGCGCATCCACCCAGAGGTCCGGATGGATCACGCCGTCACGTCCGATTGTCAGATCGCGGTCGCTGGTATTTCGAAGGGTGACCCGTGCCAGGAGAGGATCGGTGTAGTCATGCCCCACACGCACCGGCTCCAGCCGCACGTGGTAGAAGCGCCGCGGCCGATCCACAATCTCCAACCAGTCTCGCGGAAAAGCCTCCACCCGCCGGCGGATTTCATTGCCGGATGCCGATTCCTTGCGGCTCACCCCCAGGTCGCGCACGCCGCTCCAGACAAAGGCCCCCAGCAGCCCGGACGGGTTCTCCTCCAGCAGCTTTGCCGCATCGGTTTTGGCGTTTGGCGCGCCCGCTTCCAGCCGAATCATCCCCAGCGCTGCCAGCGGGTCCCGCTGGGCCACCACCGACAATGCCTGCCGGGCCGGATCCTTCTTTCCGCTCACCAGCAGCCGCCACCCCTCCAGGCGCCCCAGCATCACGTTCTCTTTCGGGAGCAACTGGCTCAGCGCCTGAATCGCATGGGCGGCCGAATCCGCATCCTGTCGAAAATAAAGCTCGATCCACGCCAGGTCACCCAGCGCGGAGATAAACGCCTCCCGTGCCGCTTTGGGCGCATTTTTCATCTCGCCCGCCTGCCTGGGCAGGTCGTCCAAAGCCGGCGGGGGCGCATCGATCGGCCGGGTGGTTGCCTTCGCCCCCTTCACCGACGCCCGCGCCTCGGCCAGGCGGTTCAGCGTCCCATTGATCGCCTGCCGGGCGTATTGATCCACCGCCGCCTGGTCCCCCGCCTGTCTGGTCGAGAGCATCACCAGATACAGCCCGTCCATGTCCCCCTTGACCGCCTGAAGCAGCTTTTCCGCCAGGACCCGTGTCTGTTTGGGCTGGTCAGCGATGTACAACTCGGCCGCGTAGTCGGCCACGAACTGCGCCGACATCGGCTGACTCCACCCCCCCGTCAAACCGGCTGCGCGGGCATACCATTGGGTGGATAAATCCGTCAGACCCGCGTCGGCCAGCTGCGCTGCCAACGTCTGGGCCGCCCACGGCTGGGCGGGATTCGATTGCAACATCGCCAGCAGCACGGTCACGCGCCCGGCCGGGGTATCCGCCTGATCGTAGCGCAGGCGCAGGGCGTCCATGTTCAGGGGATTGAGCTGCAGCGCCTGTTCAATCAGGCGCTTCATCTCGTCGTGCCGAAGCGCGGCCGCCTCCACCCCCGCCGCCAGCACGGCCACATGGGACCGTACGGCCGGCGGCAGGCTCTGGTCATTGAGCAGCAGATGCAGGTAGGCCCGCTTGGCGTCGGCCGTCTCAATCCGGCCGACATACAGGTCAATCAACTGGGCCTGGGCCGTGCGATCATCGGGCCGGAGCTTGCGATAGCCCTTGAGCGCCTCGATCGCCCCATCGGTGTCCCCCACTCGCAGCCGCGCATCGACCAACAGCCGGGCATAGTGCGCTTCCTGGGGCGCCAGCCGACCCGCCGCCTCCAGTAGGGCAATGGCCTGATGCCAATCAGCGCTGCTCACCCGAGGCTGGCGCAGTGTGCTCTGAGACAATTCCGCAAACCGCTGGGCCAGGAGCGGGGCGGAGGCATTCTCCTGGGCCAGGCCAATGCCTGCAAAAAGGAAAAGAGACAATGGAACAAAAAGAAGCGGAATCCATCTCCCCGGCGCTATACCTATACTGCGCACCGCCCGTTTTTCATTTTCCGTGTTCCATTGTCGTTCCATCGGCGCCCGCTCCTTCCCTTGCCCTGTGAATCAGCGCCCCGCCCAGGCCAGGGCCGCCGCGCTGACCAGCGCGACCAGCATCGCCCCGATCCCCATCCATTGCAACAGCCGCCCGAAGCCATCGGGCGGATAAATGCGATTGATGACCAATCCAATCCAGACCACTTCTCCGGCCACGATGAGCCCCGCGGCGGCGCATCGGATCGCCATCGACATGATCTCCGGGCGGGCGGCGCCTTGCGTCCACGACCAGTTGGCCGACTGCCCCCACACCCACAGCCCCCCCACCACCATCGCCATGCCGATGAGAACGAACAGCAGGGAGGCGGGATGAAACAGAGAGCTTTCAGTCGCTGGCGGCCAGTTGTCAGGAAATAAGGCCGCCTCAAACGATGATTCGTTCGCCCTTGAACGTCTGCCGGCTCTCATTTCTCCCCTCCTTGGGCACCCGTATCACTCCACAATTCGCCCAGCGCCCCCCGCCACCGCACCAGCTCCTCGACTTCCGCCAGCAATTCCGCCCGGCCGCGCAGCCAGTCTCGCCATGACGTGCGCTCCAGCTTCTGCGCCGCCAGCGCCATCAGCGCTTGCACACGCGCCGCCGCGCCCGACGGCATCGTCTCGGCCAGTTCCACCTTGCGCCCCGGCTCCTGCATCATCGCCCCCCAGGCCCGAATGCGATGCTGATAATCCAACTGGATCAGCAGAAAGGTCGCCATCTCGCTCAGGTTCAACCGCTGCCGCCGCACCAGGTCGATCTGCTCGCCCGCCCCGTCCAGGTCCCCCAGTTCCAGCAGCGAATCGGCCAGGATCAGCCGCGTGGGGCGAGACACCCCGCCGCGCAACGCCAGACGCTGTTTGAGAATCGCCCGGCACAGTTCCGTCGTCTCCTGCCACCGCCGCTGGGCGTGCCGCAGCAGCGCCAGATGGTGCAGGCTTGTCAGCTTCAGCCGGCCGAAGATGCTGAAGCTCCGCAGCGCTTCATCAATTTTCTTCTCCGCCTGCTCGAACTGCCCGGAGGCAATCAGCATCGGGGATTCCGCGCTCAGCCGTGAACCGCGCACACTCTTGTAGCTGAGGATGAGCCAAATCAGCCCCACCAGCACCAGTGCCAGCGTCGTGTCCGTCCCCATCCCCAGCGCCGCCGGCGCCACGAAGCATCCCAGCGCCGCCACCGCCAGCAGCACCTTCAGCAGCAGCCCGACGGTCAGGTCGCGCCGACATCTCGAAATCGCATGCTCCACAGACAGCATCATCAAATTACTCATTGCTCCATCGCCCATCGCTCCGCCGACTACGCGGCCGCCCGGTGCCGTGGCCGGATTGCTACGGCGCGCCGGCCGGTGCGACGCTCGGCGTGTACCGCTGTGCCAGCGCCCGCACCTCAGGATAGCGGTTCAGTTCCTTCACCGGAGCCAGCAGGGTGGCGCGAGCGTACCAGCGTTGCGCCTCGGCCGAATTTTCCAGCAGGTCGTAGGCCCGCGCCATCAGCGCATAGACGTCGGCCGCGCGGTGGCCCAACTGCTCCCGCACCTGCTTCTGGCGCGATTGGAACATCTCCACCGCCTCCTGCGCATGACCGGTCTTCACATCCCGGAAAATCTCCACCAGCGCCATCCCGCCCGACTCCCGCGCCCCCTCCGAGCGCCGCAGCGCCGTGATCGCCCGGTCCGCATCCAGCAGCCGCTCCTCGTGCAGCAGCGCCATGGCCCGCCCCAACTTCAGTCCGAACATCATCCCCTCGTGCATCCGCACGTGCTTGAGGATGTAATCCTGCACGGCGATAGCATCCGTGTACCGCCCCCGCTGCCCCAGAACCGACACCAGAAAGATCAGCGACTGAATCCGCCCCGCCATCGAGCGCATGGGCTGGGAAAGCAGGCGTTGCAGCCCCAGCGCCGCCTCATCCCATCGCCGCAGTTGCACCAGCTCATCGATCGCCTGAACCCGATCCCGCTCCCGGCGCAGCCGCGCCGCCGAGATCGCCCCCACCGTCATCATCGTCCCCACCAGTACGATCAGCATCAGCGCCAGCCCCAGTTGCACGCCGGCCGCCCCGCCGGCCGTCATCACCGCCGCCATCGCCACGCCGGCGGCTCCCAGCGCCAGCAGCCCCACCCAGTGCATCCCCCCGTGTGGCATGCTGCGGCGAATCAATTCCTGAACGTTTTGCGGCAATTCGTGCGGCGGCATTGATACTAAAGATAGTCAAAACCCTTCGGATCACAAATTCAACGGCCTCCCCCGAGCTATTACGCCTGTTCGGCCCCCTGTGTTTCGGCCGGCCGGGCGGCACTGCGCGCGACCGCCGGATAAACCCGCAAATTCCCCTTATACCCCGCTGACAAAATCCGCCCCCTCGCGTTACACTGCGCCCAACCCTTTACCGCGGAGTCCGCTTATGCCCACCTACACCACATCAGATATCCGAAATGTCCTCCTGGCCGGCCACGGAGGCGCCGGCAAAACAACCCTGGCCGACGCCCTTTTACTGGCCGGGGGCGCGGTCAATCGCAAGGCTTCCGTCACCGACG
Organism: Planctomycetaceae bacterium; assembly: GCA_044464175.1. Lineage (GTDB taxonomy): Bacteria > Planctomycetota > Phycisphaerae > Tepidisphaerales > Tepidisphaeraceae > JBIQLO01. Next base: position 13,196 of record JBIQLO010000072.1, read on the forward strand.
GCTCCAGCTTCAGCGACTTCGAAAAAGAGGAAAAGGAGCATGGCCATTCCATTTTCGCCTCCGTGCTCTATGTCGATCATGACGGCCGGCGGATCAACCTGATCGACGCCCCCGGCTCCCCGGACCTCATTGGCCAGGGGCTGGAATGCATGCCGGCGGTGGAAACCGTCGCCATCGTCAACAACGCCCAGGCCGGCGTGGAGGTGGTCACGCGGAGGATGATGGAAGCGGCCAAAGAGCAGAACCTGCCCCGAGCGATCATCATCAACAAGATCGATCAGCCGGAACTGGACCTGGCCGCTCTGCTGGAACAAATCCAGACCACCTTCGGGCCGGAATGCCTGCCGATCAATCTTCCGGCCAACGGGGGCAAGGCCGTGATCGACTGCCTGCTCAACCATCAGGGCGAGAGCGACCTGGGACCGGTGCAAAGTTTCCACTCCGCCATTCTCGATCAGATCGTGGAGATGGATGAAGGGCTGATGGAAAAGTATCTCGGCGGTGAGGAGCCGGATTTCACCGCCCTGCACGCCCCTTTTGAGCAGGCGCTGGATGAAGGCCACCTCATTCCCATCTGCTTCACCGACGCCAAAAACGACGTCGGCACGAAGGAACTGCTGGAGGTGATCGCCCGCCACTTTCCCGACCCCGAGGAGGGCAACCCCCGCCCCTTCGTCACCGGAACCGCCAACGAGGAGCGCCCGTTTGAATACCACAACGACGCCCAGGGCCCCCTGCTGGCCCATGTCTTCAAGGTGACCAGCGATCCCTTCGTCGGCAAGCTCGCCCTCTTCCGCGTCCACCAGGGCAAGGCGGCCGGCAATTCGCAGGTGCTTATCGGCCACAGCAAAAAGGCGATTAAGCTGGGGCACGTCTTCCATGTCCAGGGCAAGGAGCACAAGGAGGCCGATGCCATCATCGCCGGTGACATCGGCGCGGTGGCCAAGATCGAGGACATTCACGCCAACGATGTGCTGCACGATGACCACGCGCTGGACAGCGTGCATCTGAAGGCCCTGAACTACCCCATGCCCATGTACGGCCTGGCGATCACCCCAAAGGCTCGGGGCGATGAGCAGAAGCTCTCGGCCGCCCTGACCAAAATCGCCGAGGAGGACCCCACCTTCCACTGGGGCCACGACCGCCAGACCCATGAAGTGGTCATCAACGGCCTGGGCGAACTTCACCTGCGCCTCATCCTCGAACGCCTGGCCAACCGCGGCCTGCATGTGGACACCAAGCCCCCCAAAATCGCCTATCGCGAAACGATCACCGGCCCTGCCGACGGCCACCACCGCCACAAAAAGCAGACCGGCGGGGCCGGGCAGTTCGGCGAGGTCTTTTTACGCATCGAGCCGCTGGAACGCGGCAAAGGGTTTGAATTCGTCAACGAGGTCTTCGGCGGCGCGATTCCCGGCCAGTTCATCCCGGCCATTGAAAAAGGCGTGCGTGAGCTGCTGGAACAGGGCGTTCTGGCGGGCTATCCCTTGCAGGATGTGAAGGTCGTCGTCACCGATGGCAAGCATCACCCGGTGGACAGCAAGGAGGTCGCCTTCAAGACCGCCGGTCGCCACGCCTTCCGCGATGCCGTCCTCAAGGCCCATCCTGTCCTGCTGGAGCCGATCGTGGATATGGAGGTCATCGTTCCGGAGGACAAAATGGGCACAATCACCGGCGACCTGGCGGGCAAACGGGGGCGCATCCAGGGAACCGACATCCTCCCCGGCCAAATGGCCCAGATCCGTGCCCAGGCCCCGCTGGCCGAGGTGATGCAATACCAGTCCCAGCTCAAAAGTGTCACCGGTGGCCAGGGCGCCTTCGCTATGCAGTTCAGCCACTACGAAGCGGCCCCCCCGCAAATCCAGCAGCGCATCGCCGCCGAGTACAGGCCGCACGAAGAGGAGGAATAAATTCTGTTTCGCCTCTCCCCCCGGGGAGAGACCGCTCCGCCAAGCCGAGCGGGTGAGGGAGAGGCCAATGGATCCAGTTGCGCTGGCATGGATGAGAAGCCGTATCTCCTCGCATGGCGATTTGATCAGTCTTGCAGGGTCCGCCTCGCGGACCATTCGCAAAGCCGATTCTCCGTCGACAAACGGTCCGCCAGGCGGACCCTACACCATCTAATCCATGCGAGGGCTACAGCAACGCCCCACAACCGAGCCATCCTGATGAACGTGAATCATCGATCCTGCCTGCCCTGCTTCATCTTCGCCGCCCTGCTGCTTGTGGGATGCAACCATTCCGGCGGCAACGGGACAGCGCGCATTGCCGCGCTCCAGAAGGCAATCCATCCCGGCATGCCGCGTTCGCAGGTTGAGCCGAAATTACTGGCTTCCGGCCTTGAATATGGGTGGAATGCGGATCAGAACGCCTTTTACGTGATCGCGCGGGATGTGAATATCAAGAATTTTGTGCATGAGGACCGGCAACTGGTAATCTCCATGACTCCGGACGGCCGCGTCTCCCGAGTCCAGATGAAGCGGTTGTACACGGGGCCATGAACGGCCCGGAGCCCCAAAGATTTGTAGGGTCCGCCTCGCGGACCTGAGCGCGGAGGGCCGTTGAAGCGAGCGGGCCCGCGAGGCGGACCCTAGGCCGCCTTTCGCCCAAAGGCATAGAAGGCCACGGCAATCGCCGCAATCAGCGCCGCAGCACCACCGGTCAGAAGTGCGATGCTCGTGGAATAGTATGGATTTTTGGATAAGTCCCTTGGCAGCGGATATTCGCTCCAGAGCCAGAGCCCCGGGATCAACTCCAAATGATTCACATCCGGAAAGACCGCCCCCCAGTAGCCCCAAATAGGCGCCGTGCTGTAGCCCCACCCGCCAAATCCGCCGCCGAACCAGATCTCGACGTGCTGGTCCCGGATGAGCATTGATTCAAAATCCAGATTCCGAAGCACGGCCGGCAGAGCCGCTGGCGGCGACACTCCGTTTTGCGACCCAAGAATGAAGTCCTTTCCCTTCGGAAATCCGGCCGCCTGCGGATCGCTTAACACGTTTTGACACGCCTGCAACACCGCCTGATGGTTGGTCTGATGAATCAGCCGCAGTTCGCTGGTCCACACCGGCCTTATGAGGGCATCCCGCACCGCCGTCCCGGCCGCGGCAAGGAACAAAAGCACCGCCGCAATCACTAAGAGGAACGACAGCCCATAGAACACCCATTGGTGTCCCTTCATTGACCTCGAATCATCCTGCTTTTGCCCGAATGCACAAGGAGGGTCCGAAAGCACCCCTTCTACCTTCGCCTACGCCCTTTACGGTGCCTAAAATCTGCCAGGAGTTCCCATGACCGATCCAACCCCGCGCAAGCCCACCCAGCCGCTACACGATACGCCCGCGCCGATCCCGCTGGGGGAGGATTATTTCGCCAGGCTACTCCAGCGCCTCAGCGCCATCCGCGCCTCCGAACGCCAGTTCTTCCAGAAGATCACCGACATCTTCGCCACCAGCGTCGATTACATGGAGGATGCCGAGGCGACGCGCGACTTTTTCCGCACGGTTCAGAACAAACTGCATTACGCCATCCACCACCGCTCGGCCGCCGAGTTGATCGCCGACCGCGCCGACGCCGCCCGCCCGCACATGGGGCTGACCAGTTGGAAGAACGCTCCCGACGGCCCGATCCGCAAGAGCGACATCGCCGTGGCCAAGAACTATCTCACCGAGCCGGAACTGCGCCAGCTCTACCTGATCGTGGACCAGTATCTCTCCTTCGCCGAACTCCAGGCGCTGCAGCACAAGCCCATGTACATGGCCGACTGGTCGAAGAAACTGGACGACCTGCTGGCCCTGAACGACCGGGCGGTTCTCCCGGAGGGCGAGCGCCTCAGCCACGACCAGGCCCGCGATATGGCCGAGCGGCAGTACGAACAGTACAAGGTCCGCCGCCGCGCCATCGCCCAGCGCAACCCGGGCGCCTTCGGCAAGCCGGCCGGCTCGCCCGCGCCCGCCCGCGCCCGGCGAAATCTCGCACGATAAACCGCGCATACGTCCCCCTTGGCGCCTGGAAAAATCCTTGGCAATGCTCCCGACAACTGCTATAGTCCCCTTGTCAAGATTCGTCTGTTTTTTCGGCCTCAAACCCTCATGCGCATGACCACATACCTCACGCGTCCCTGGCTCCGTCCGTCCCTTGTCCTAGCCCTGTTTTCCTTCATTCTTGCCGCCCCCGCCTTCGCCCAGCCCATGGTCGATCAAATTCCCCCCGACGCCATCGTTTACGTCGGGTGGACCAGCGGTCAGGGTCTCAAGGAAGGATACGCCAACTCCCATCTCAAAAAGCTGATCGACGATTCCAACCTCCCC
>JBIQLO010000073.1:0-17453 GCA_044464175.1 Planctomycetaceae bacterium
GGGGGGTCGGGGGTTTGAGGGGAGGGGCCGGGACCCGGAATCGGCGGGGGGGAACCAAGGGTTACCAGTAGAGCTCGCTATAAAAGTCGAAGCGGAACTGGATCTGGGAGGTAGGAGCGATGGTGGTGTCGTTGGCCATTTTCACCTGGCGCCACTCGACATGGCCGTCAACGAAGGCGACGTTTTCGCCGTTCATGCCGAAATGGTTGTTGGCGGCGGTGACGCCATAGCCGACCCAGATCTTTTTGATGGGGTCGAAACAGTCCATGAGCATCGGCTGCTTGTCGGCGGTATCCACATACTGCGTGCCCTTGGCGGCGGGATTGGCCGGGTCGCTGATGTAGCGCCCGGTCCAGCCGACGTTGGGGATGGGCCCGCGCCCAGTGCCGGTCTGGGTGGAATTGGTGTACATGAGCCATCCATACCAGGTCCAGGAATAGGGGTCGTGATTGGCATGGCCGGCGATGATTTCATAGCTGCCCAGATACCAGTGGGGGTTACCATAGGCGCCGCCGAGGGCGCCGCGCACGTTGGGCGCCTCGGCCGGGCAGGTCAGGACGGCCGGGTTCTTCAGATAGGGAACGAAGGTGGCGGGGTCGGAATAGTCGCTGGTGGTCCCCTCCTCCATGATGCCGTTGGGGGAGGCCCAGCGAACCTGGGGAAAATAGCCCTTGTTGTCCTGGGCGTACATGAGCAGCGCCAGGGCAATCTGGCGTTCCTGGGAAGCACAGACGACGACCTTGGCCTGCTGGCGGGCCTTGTTGAGGGCGGGCAGAAGCATCGCGATCAGGACCGAGATGATCCCGATGACGACCAGCAACTCAACCAGCGTGAAGGCGCGGGGGGTGGAATTGAGACGACGCGATGACATCGGTTTCATGATGAATCTCCTGATCAAGGCAACTCGGCGCACCGAGACTCGTGGCATACCGCCGACTGCCAGGGGGCATCACCAGTAGGCCCATTGGTAAAAGCGACATCGCGGCTGCACCTGCGAGGTGGGGGACAGGTTGCCGTCGGCGGTCACGGTCGCCTGCCGCCATTCGACGTGGCCATCGACAAACGTAACGTTCTCCCCATGCATGCCGAAGTGATTGTTGGGCAGCTTATAGGAGACGCCAAAGCCGCCCCAGACCCTGGTCTCCGGATTAAAGCAATCCAGCAGCATCGGCTGGCGGGCGGCGGTGTCAATGTACTGAGGGTTGTTGGCCGCCCGGCCATTGGGATCGCTGATCGTACGTCCAGTCCAATTGACGTTGGGGATCGAGGAGCCATAGGTATTGGTGGGTGTGGCCTTGTAGCCGAGATCCCACCCGTAGAAACCAATGGATGACCAATCGGCATGTCCGGCGAGAATCCAATAGCTGCCCATGTAGTAGTCTGGATTGCCGTAATAGCCGTGATAGGCATCGTGGGTCGCCTGGGCTTCGCCGGGACAATTCAGGACGGCAGCGCTCTTCAGGTAAGGCGTGAAGCTGGCGGGATTTTTATAAGCGCCGGTGGACTCGTCCTTTAGTTGCTCGGGGGTGGCCCAGCGCACCCGGGGAAACCACCCTTTGTTGTCCTGGGCGTACATGAGCAGCGCCAAGCCAATTTGGCGCTCCTGGCTGGCACAGGCGACGACCTTGGCCTGCTGGCGGGCCTTATTGAGGGCGGGCAGGAGCATTGCGATCAGGACCGAGATGATCCCGATGACGACCAGGAGCTCGACCAGCGTGAAGGCGCGGAAACTGGAGCGGAAAGGAGCTGAGAATGCCTGTTTCATAATGACTCTTCTGTTCCAAAACACCGGCCCGCGGGGCGGACCTTACCTCATTGGCCGTGATTCCAACGGCCCGCACTCACCAATAAACCCATTGGTAGAGTTCGCACCGCGGCTGCACCTGTGAGTCGGCGGCGACCTTTCCGTCGGCGTCCAGTTTCGCCTGCCGCCATTCCACGTGTCCATCGGCGAAGGCGACATTTTCACCGTGCATGCCGAAATGATTGTTGGGCAGGTTGGAGACGCCGTAGCCGTTCCAGATGCGGTCGGTGGGGTCAAAGCAGTCGGTCACCATCGGCTGGCTGTCGGCCGGATGGATGTATTGCGTGCGGACGGTGGTGCTGATGGTGCTGGGATCGGTGACGGTCCGGCCGGCCCAGCCCACGCGGGGGATGGGGGCATAGCCGGAGTTCACATAAAAGTGCCACCCGAACCAGCCTTTGAGTTGCCCGGTCGCGGAATCGGTCCAGTCGCCATGGCCGCCGATTATCCAATAGCTGCCCATGTAGTAACTGGGATTGCCGTAGCGGCCGAAGTAGGCATCGTGGGTGGCCTGGGCCTCACCGGGACAGTTCAAGATGGCAGCGCTCTTGATGTAGGGCTTGATGCTGGCGGGATTGAGATAGCCTCCCGTCGTCTCATCCTCGAGCATCTCCGGCGTGGCCCAGCGGACTCTGGGGAGCCATCCCTTGTTGTCCTGGGCGTACATGAGCAGGGCCAGGCAGATTTGGCGTTCCTGGGAGCCGCAGGCGACGACCTTGGCCTGCTGGCGGGCCTTGTTGAGGGCGGGCAAGAGCATTGCGATCAGGACCGAGATGATCCCGATGACGACCAGGAGCTCGACGAGGGTGAATGCGCGTTGCCGGGAAGGTACGCACGCCTGTAGTCGCATGATGACGCTCCTTTCGTGATTTTTACCAGCCGATTGCCGTGCTCCTGTTCCATCAACACATCAGACACTCGAGGATTTGGATGCCAACTCCCATCCGGTTTCACCAGCAGGCCCAGATGCCTTCGCCGAAGGCGGTGTAAATCTGGAAGCGCAGCTTCACCTGGCTGGTGGGGTCGACATCCGTTCCGGCGGCATTGACCTTGCCGCGCCGCCACTCGACATGTCCATCGACGAAGGCGACATTTTCTCCATTCATCCCCAGGTGACTGTTGGGGATTCTCTCGCTGGTGATGCCGTAGGAGTTCCAGAATCCGGAAACCGGGTTGTAACAATCGACCACCAGGGCCTGCTGGTCGGTCGAATCGATGTACTGGGTCCCATAGCTGCCGGTACCGCCGGGGCTGTGGATTGTGCGTCCGGTCCAGAACTGGCGGGGGATGGGCACACGATAGGTGACATCCGGCTTGGATTGGTGATAGATGGTCCATCCGAACCAGCGGGTGGACTTGTCCAGGTCCACACAATAGCCGGCCATGATCCAATAGCTGCCGATGTACCGGCCGGCCTGCATATTGGGATTGTTGTAGATGGCGTTCCAGCCGCCGGAGCCCATGTCGTCCGGCACGTTGCTGTCGGGGCAGCGCAAAACGGCGGGGTTTCGCAAATACGGATTGATAACGGACGCTTCCTTACTGAAGCTCGAGAATTCCGCATCATAGATGAGATTGGGGGTGTAGGTGCGGGTTGGGGGAAACCAACCGTTGTTCTGGCCGGCGTACATCAGCAACGCCATGGCGATCTGGCGCTGCTGGGAGGCACAGGCGACGACCTTGGCCTGCTTCCGGGCCCGGTTTAAGGCGGGCAGGAGCATTGCGATCAGGATGCTGATGATCCCGATGACGACCAGGAGCTCGACGAGGGTGAAGCCCCGAGACCTGGACGATGCAGAATCCTGTGGACGCATACATACTCCTATCTGATATTCAAAAGCCTGCGCAGATTCGCCTACCCAACCGACACCGATTTATTCTCTCGACATCTCAATCCCGGGACACGGCCCGATCGACTGGCCGCCGTTCAACGTGGCCTCGACCTGAACGACGCCGCTGTGCCGCGGATGGTCGCGGAGGTTCAACGCCTGCTCGGCCGCGATGCGGCCCATTTGCCAATAGTTGATGTTCACGCCGGACCAGTCCAGCGGGGCGGGACGGTGGACAGTCGCATCGTGCCATCCCATGATCGACAGGTCGCCTGGGATGCTCAGCCCCCGGGCGACGGCGGCCTGATGGACGTCCATCGCCAGTTCATCGGAGCAGCAGAAAAAGGCGGTTGGGCGATCGGGGCAGTCCAGGGCCTTCTCCAGAAGGCGGGGCGCGTCGGCGGCATCGGCATCGCACAGGAGCACGGGAGCGGCAGCGGCGCCCATGGCCAGGCGATACCCATCCCAGATTTCCTGATAGATTTGCGCGAGGGTCGGCTGGGAGTTGACCAGCGCGATGCGGCGGTGGCCCAGTTCCAGTAGTTGTTTAGTGGCGGAGAAGGCGGCGGCGATCGCGTCTGACTTGACCCCCACCAGCCCCGGGCGGGAGAGGCTGCTGTGGAGCCAGACCACCGGCAGATGCTCCAGCAGGCGCTCGACCAGAAACAGGGGCGCCTGCAGAGCGACCAGGATAATGCTGTCGAGGCCGGCTGGATCGATGGCGGCCAAGGCCGCCTCGGTCCGCGCGGCGGGGGTGGCGTTGGCGGCCATGGCGCGTTCGTTGAGCGCGGAGAGTTTCAGATGGTCGCCCGAGACAGTCAGCGCGCTCTGGATGCCCGCGACCAGCCGGCCGGTGACGGGAAATTCCAGATGGCGCATGTCCAGCAGGACGACGCCGATCTGGCCGGTGCGGCGCTTGGCGGGTTCCTGGACAAAGCGTCCCTTGCCCTTGCGGCTCCAGATCAGCCCTTCTGCTTCTAGCGCCTTGAGGGACTTGCCGACGGTGGAACGGCAGACACGAAACTCACGGGCCACATGGTCTTCGGAAATTTGGAACCCCCCCTTCCACTGCCCGGATTTAATCCTCTGGCGCAGCGAACGGGAAATTGACGTTGCGGCGGATGGGGACATGATCGCAACCTCTTTACTTAGGTTTATAGCTCTCGCCAGCGCGATGTGTCAATAAAAAAATAATTCTTTGACAGAGGCGTTTAGTGAATTAACTTGACCTATGTAACAAACTGCGGTTTTCATCTTTCCCTTCCGGATATTACAGGCGCCTTGCCTGTGCCGCGGGTCCAACCAGGAGATCGGTCATGCGCTTGTCCTGTCTTTCGGCCGTGTTGATGGCGGCCTTGGCCGGAGGGCCGGCGCTGGGTGCGCCGGCCGCACAACAGCAGCAGTTGACGTTTTCGGCCGACCAGCAATCGATCCAGTTTCAGTTGCTTTTGCCTACCGACGGAAGAAGCCCCGCACAGATTCATGTCCTCGGGCCTGACGGCGCCGAACGGCTGACTGTGTCGATCGTTCCGGACAAGAAGGGAGATGTCCTGAGCATCCGGCCAACGCTGCCGGGCGTGGAGAAGGCGGACCAGCCACAGCAGCTGCCCTATGTCTTCTGGCCGTCGACGGAAAAGGTGCAGGCGCTAATGAAGGCAGACGGAGTGGCCCCGCGCGCCTGGCATGGGCAATGGCTGCACGGGCGGGTGGACCTTCGCCCGACGAGTGTGGATGTTTGGCTGCAGGACCTGCTGGTCTATCGGTTGGATCGGGCCGGGCAGGGACTGGCAAAGGTCACGGTCGATCTGCCCAAGGGGGCGCAGTTCAAGTCGCAGAATAGCCAACTGACGGCACCGGCGCTGCAGTTGCCGCTGGACCTGAACTGGGTGGGGAACCTGGGGGCGGCGGCCATGGCTACCCCGGCGCCCGTCCCGGCGCCAAAAGCCGCCCTGACGGAGGTGGACGGCATCGCATTCACGACCTCGGGGGAAGACAAGGTTCTGGATTTGCGCCAGGCGGGATGGCCGGACGCCAAGCGCGATCCGGCCAGTTTCTATGAGGCGTATGACGAGGGGCCGTATTTCCTGGCCGACCCGCGCCAGCCTTTGCTCCGTGTGCCCCGCATGGACTATGTGGCCGCGCATGTGCTTGCGTCGGCCAGCGACGATCCCAAGCTCACCAATGTCCTGACGCTGCGGACGGGACCGACGCAGCACGGGCGCCCGATTGGGGATCAGGTGACGCTGTACGACCACCGGATCGAGGTGCCGCGGTCCGGCAAGTTCACACACGTGGTCGTGCCGATGAGCCGCTCGCAGGTGCAGAACATCGTCGGCGTGACGATGGACATCCAGCCGACCCGGGATATTCTCCTGGCGCGGCACAAGCCGGATCCCAACCGTTACCGCTGGCGTCCGCTGGGGCTGCCCAGCGGGGTGAAGATCAAGGCGATCACTCTGGAACTCTCGCCGCTGCAGATGACGATCCACGGGACGGAGGTCGGCAACGCCTTTGTCCAGCCGCAGAAGCCGACATTCAAGGCAACGCTGAAGAACATTTCCGACAAGCAGCAGACCTTCACGCTGAGCGTGCAGGGAACGAGTCTGGACGGGCAGAAGATCGATGCCGAGCAACGGGGGACGGTGGAGGCGGGGAAGACGGCCGATGCAACGGTTGAACTGAGCCCATCCAAGCGGGGTTATTATGACCTGGAGGTGGAACTGAAGGATGGGAACGGGCGGCTGCTGATTTCGCGCAAGAGCAGCTTCGCGCTGCTGCCGCCGGACACACGCAAGCACCGGGAAACCTCCCCCTTTGGGACATGGGATTTCGGAGGAGGCCATTTCACATGCAGCGATCCAGACGTTCTCGGGCCGCTCTATGTGAAGTTGGGCTTCCGCTACGGGATGTTCAATTTTTCGCCCGAAGCGCTGAAGAAATGGGGCATTCAGCGGGGCAATGAATTTGCGATCCACGTCCGCAAGGGTTACACCGCACAGAAGGTGGTGGATCAGTATGAAAAGCGGATCGAGAAATCGCCCGACACGCTCAAGTCGATTCTGATCTTCCACGAGGACAGTATTTCCGGACGGCATGAGACGCGCGTGCCGGACCTGTTCCATGACCGGCCGCCCTACAAGATGGACAAGACCGAGGAAGCCCGGTTCAAGGAGATGTGGGATGTAGCGACCGAGGTGGTTAAAACGCTCAAAAAGCGTGATTCCTCTCTGGAGTTTGTCTTTGGCAACGGCCCTCTGACGGTGAAGGAGGAGTTTTACCGCCACCACTTCCCCGCCGAGCTGTTTCACGCGGGAGGCAACGAGACGGGCAACTTCGGGCGTCCGCCCGAGTCGCAGCCGCCGGACACGGTGGCGTACAACGCCAGCTTGTGGATGGACTCCCAGTTGCTCAAGGCGTATGGGTATGAGGACAAGCCGGTGGAGCAGTGCTGCGAAATCGGGTATCCCAGTTCCAATCCGGGAAACCTGAGCGAGACGACGCAGGCCGACTACTTCATCCGCATGGCGCTGCATTCGCTGGGGTGGAACATCCCGCGCATCCGCCTGGGCGGCATCAGCGACGCCGGGAACAGCTATTCCTACAGCAACTGGGGCATGGTCGGATTCTGCCACGCCTGGCCGGCGCTCAACGTCAAGCCGGCATTTGTGTCGATGGCAACGCTGACCCTGGTGCTGGACGGCGCCAAGTTCGAGAAGATGGTGCCGCTGGGCAGCCCAAGCCTGTATGCCATGCAATTCAAGCGGCCCGACGGCAAGTTCGTGACGGCATTTTGGACGATCCGGGGGCAGCGCCCGGTGACGCTGAAATTCGGGCAGCCGACCGCCGCCACGTGGATGGATGACCAGGCCAATGAGACGAACCTGGAGGCGAAGACGGAGCAGACGGTGACGCTCAGCGCCAGCCCCTGCTACCTGATCTCCGGCAGTCCGGTTCAGGCGGCATCCGCTGGACAGCCCCGGTACACGGCCAAGCCGGAGGGCAAGGCGACGGTGTTGGCGAAGCTGGACAACCTTTCGGACTGGACGGTGCAGACGGGGCACGACAGTGAACTGGAGTACTACAACTTCATGACCCCGCGGCGCAAGGGGGATTTCCAGTTCAAGCCGGTCGCCGATTTCGAAGGGCGGAAGGCGGTCCTGCAGGTGACGCCCCAGCCGATCAAGCAGGGCAAGGCGACTATGCCGATGTATGCCGTGCTGAAACACAACAGCGGCATCGCCATTCCCGGCCATCCCACCGACATCGGGCTGTGGGTGAACGGGAACAGCAGTTGGGGGCGGATCATCTTTGAATTCAAGGATGCCTCCGGGCAGCGATGGATTTCCATCGGCGCCCAGCAGTCCGGACAGCCGTCCCCCTGGCTGGAGGACTGGATGCCCAAGGACATGATCTCGGCCGTCCAGACGATGGGCACCAACGACTGGAACACCAATGACATCTTTGGCCTGAGCCGGATCAACTTTGACGGATGGCGGTATCTCTCGTTCCCGCTGCCGGGGCAATATGCCGGCGAAGGTTTTTCCTGGCCGGCCAACAGCCAGTGGAAGTGGGACAAGGACGGCATCGTGCATTATCCGCTGACCTTCACCCGTCTGGTGGTGGAGCTGCCGGAGAAGACGCTGCAGATGAAGACGTATGCCCCGGTGCCACGGCCGGAGATCTATCTGAGCGATTTGACGGCGGTGGAAGGACCGATGCCGGGCGTGAAGACGACGGTTGAACCCTAAAGCACCCTTTGGAACGGAGAAAGCCGCATGAGCGGGTTATCGTTGTGGTCCTATTACGTTCAGGAAGGGCAGCGGCAGATGGAGGCGGCGGGCGTCGATTCAGCCGCCGCCTGGGAAGCCCGGCGTCCGCAACTGCACCGCCAATACATGGCTTCAATGGGGCTGGATCCCCTGCCGCCGCGATGCGAACTGGCGGTGCGCGAGCATGAGACCTTCTCGGGCCAGGGATACCGTGCCACGCGGCTAGCGTGGCAAATCCTTCCGGACTGCTGGGCAACGGGACACTATTACGTTCCGGAAGGGCCGACGAAGGAGAAGCGGCCGGCCATTTTGTACGTCTGCGGACACCACGCCATCGGCGTACAAGGGTATCAGTACCACGCCGCCGCCTGGGCCCGACGGGGATATGCCTGCCTGATTCTTGACACCGTTGAGCAGCATGACAATCCGGGAGACCATCACGGGCTGTATTTCGGGCAGCGTTCCGACTGGATCAGCATGGGCTACACGGCCGCCGGCGGCGAGTTGTGGAACTCCATCCGGGCGCTGGACGTGCTGGCCGGGCGGGAGGAAGTGGATCCGAAGCGGCTGGGGGTGACCGGGGCCTCCGGGGGCGGGGCGGCGAGCTTTTTTCTGGCCGTTGCCGATCGGCGCGTCGCGGCGGCGGCGACGGTGATGGGGGTTTCCTCCTTTGCCTGGGCGCTGCGGGACCGGTTTTTGCGCGGGCACTGCGACTGCATGTATCCGCACAATCCGTATGGGCGTGACATCGCCGAATTCGCCGCGCTGGTGGCGCCGCGGCCGCTGCTGTTTGTCTTTGCCCGGCATGATCCGCTTTACTGCCCGGAGGAATTTCGCGCTTTGGCGAAGCGCACGGGCCGGGTGTATGAGCTATTGGGCAAGGAGGATTCCTGCCGTCTGGTGGAGCATGATGGGGCCCATGAATATCTGCCGCAAACGATTGAGGCGGTGCAAAGCTGGTTTGACCGACATTTCCAGGTGCGCAACCAGCCGATTCTGAATCAGGCCGGGCCGGAGAACAATGAATTGGATGAGGCGGCGGCGACGATCTTTAACGGCGCGCCGCCGCAACCGGATCGCCTGAACCTGCTGCCGGAACTTCTTTCACCCGCGGGGAGTGTGACGCTGCCCCGTTCGGCCGAGCAATGGGAGACGATCCGCCGGGAGACGCTGGCGGGGCTGAGGCGGGATGTGCTGATGCGGGCACAGGTCGAGCCCGCGAAAGGCGAGTGGCATTTCGAGGAGATGGGTCAGTGGCTGCTGGGCAAGGGGGCATTTCGGCGGATGTATCGCGCCCATTCGGATGGGATGGAGGTGATGGCCACGCTGACGGCGATGCGGCCGGACTACCGGCGGGTGCTGCTGTCGGTGGCGGGTCCGGACGATGAGATGCGCAGCATGACCGACCGGCTGGCCGGCTATCTGGGGGATCAGACCGCGCTGCTGGCGGTGGAGCCGCGCGGGACGGGCTTCAGTTCCGTCCATGAAGCACACGCCCGGCATTACCTACGCGCCGGCGCGCTGGTGGGGCTGACGCCGGTGATGCTGATGATTCAGGACCTGTGGCGGCTGATGCCGCACGTGCATGGCTTGGAGGCAATGCGGGACAAGCCGCTGTTTCTGCACGGCCGGGGCGAGGCGGGCGTGGCGGCGCTGTATCACGCGATTTCTGATCCGAAGGTGGCGGGGGTGATTCTGGAGCGCCCGCCGGTGTCGCATCGGGACGGCGGATACATCCTGAATGTGCTGCGGTATCTGGACATGCCGCAGGCGGCGGGATTGATGGCCCCCCGCCCGGTGGGAATCGTGATTGAGCCCATTTCCAACATGCGTCGCTGGCAATGGACGCATCGGCTCTTTGCGCGGCTGAACCGAAACGCCGCGCTGGCGATGGAACCCTCGTTATCGAATGTGGCGGCCAAGGTTTTCGCGGCGGTGGATTGATCGTGACCTTTATGAGCCGGGGCCCACCCGGCGGGAAAGGACCGGCAATGTTCAAGTTGAATCGGCTTCTGGCGATGATGGTGATCCTTGGGGCGGCGTCGGCCTATGCACGTCCGCCCGAACCGTGGCCCGGGCCCAAGGGAGATTATGTCTTCCTGGAAGCCGAATCCTTCCAGTTGCAGGGGAAGGGGTGGGCGGTGGAAAACTCGCCCCGCGGCTCGCGCCGGGACAAGCAGTCGGGATTGAAATTTCTCTCCGGCAGCGGAGCGGGCGAGGGGAAGGCGGTCAAAAACCTGAACATTCCCGGCGACGGGCAGTACACCCTCTGGGTGCATTACGCGCAGCAGCGCGGCGCGGGGGCCGCGGCGCGGGCGCCGTTTGAGATGATCGTCACCCAGAATGGGAAGGCGGTGTTGACGCAGAAGTTTGACGAGGCTTACACGCCGGACAAGAAACGCTCGCGCGACCCCAGCGACTACACATGGGAATCGACCACCGGCGCGCTGAAGCGCGGGCCGGCGACGATCACTTTCGCCAAGCTGGGGGCCAAGCCCGCCAAGCGGGTTTCGGCCCACACGCGCCAGATTGATTGCGTGCTGCTGACGACGGATGCGAAATACAAGCCGGATTACCGGGATTTTGCGCCGCAGACGTACATGCGCATCCGCCTGAATCAGTCGGAGCCGGCGAAGGTTTATTTCTATGGATTCCTGAACCACATGCGCGCCCCCTGGTATCAGAACATCGCCATGGGAAAGAAGGGATGGGAAAAGCGGGTGAACGTGCCGGGAGAGGAGTACCTGTCGGCGGGGGAATCAACCGGCTGGATGAACATCTCGCGGCTGCTCTACAGCGACAGCGACACGAACCTGTCGCTTCAGGCCACGGTGAAATACCACAACCCGGACGCCTCCAGCAGCGATTACACGGTGGAACTGGCGCCGGCGCCGGATGACAAGCAGATCGTGGCCACGCTGGAGCGCAAAGGGCCGGGGTCTGGAATGAAGGTGCGGATTCCGCCGGACTTGACCAACGGGCGCAAGCCAACCTCCGATCTTGAATATGCCCAGGCGAATCTGGCGCTGGCCAAGAAGCTGACGGTCCCCGCATTCGGACAGGCCGCCAGGCAATTCCCGATCATGGTGGGGATGGGCAGCAATGACAACAACACCACCCCCGGCACCCAGGCGGCCGAGTTGGAAGTGCTGAACATCTTCGGCGTCAACGGGCTATGGAACGCGGTGGATGAAAAGAGCGTGCAGGCGGGGATGGTGTGGGGGCGGACTGGAGCGGCCGTGATGCAGGCGCGTGGCCCGGGCGGCTACAACGATCCGAACATGGAGAAGATGGAGAAGTCGGTGGCGGAGGATGGAAAGGCCCTCCAGGCCAATCCGCTGCACGAGCATTATATCGTGACTTCGCTGACCGACGAGGCCACGGCCGAGTCGTTGGAGAAGATGAAGGGCAACCCCGTCCACGAGCAGGCCTTTGTCGCCTGGCTCAAGGACCGGAAGCTGGAGCCCAAAGACCTGGGCGTGGGCGGCTGGGGCCAGGTCAAGCTCACCGACGACCGCGACACGCCCCATCCGGCCCTCTACTACCACAGCCAGCAATTCCGCGCCTGGAGCGTGGCCCACTTCTTCCACCTGGCCACCACCCTCGTGCGCAAGTACTACCCGCCCCAGGCCCTGTCCACCCAGAACTTCAGCGACGGGGCGGTCTATGTCGCCAACTTCTACGCCCAGGGCAACGACTACTTCACCTGGTTCCGCAACCAGGCACTGGACCTGGCCTGGAGCGAGGACTGGACCAACGGCGGCTCCACGCCCCAGATCTGCGGCTGGAACGTGGCCCTGCTCCGCGCCGCCACGCGGGAGCACAAGCAGCCCATCGGCATGTACGACATCACCAGCTACGGCCGAACCCCGCTGGACATGAAGCTCAAGGCCTACTCCGACATCGCCCAGGGGGCCAAGATCCTCTCCATCTTCTCCTACAGCCCCCTGTACCAGGGGCATGAGCCGGGCTGGTACATGAAAGGGCCCACCTACGCCGCCCTGATGGAATTGAGCCGGGAGATCGGCCCGGCCGAAAACATCCTGCTGGAGGCGATGCCCCGCCCCGCTTCCACCGCCATTATTTACTCCCGGGCCTATGACATCTGGAACGTGGGATTGGACAATGCCCAGGGCCATGAGCGCATGCACACCTACCTGGCCCTGCGCCACGGGCAGGAGGCGGTGGATGTGCTGGATGGCCAGGATGTGATCCAGGGGCAGCTCAAGGGCCGCCAGGTGGCCTATCTCTTTGGCCAGCAGCTGGACCAGCGCTGCGTTCAGCCGCTGGCGGCGTGGGTGAAGGCCGGAGGCACGCTGATGCTCTCACCGGACGCGGGCAGCCGCGATGAGCTCAACCGCCCCAGCGACGCTCTGGACAAGGCGCTGGGGATCAGCCGCATGCCCGCCAAACAGCTGCAGAAATACTGGGGCGCCAGCGGGGCCCTGGACAACCGCACCCCATCCCAGGGCAAGGTGCGTCTGGAGGGGGGCCGGAGCATCGACTACTACTTCGTGCGTCAGGACCTTGCCTCCGGCCAGGGCGACACGGTCCTGGCCAAATTCGATGACGGCAAGCCGGCCTATGTGGTGCATCCAAGCGGCCAGGGGCGTGTGGCCATGGCCGGGTTTCTGCCGGCCGTCAGCTACATCCGGGGCGCTCTGGAGCGGTTTGAGACGCACAAGGAGGATCCGGTGGCGCCCCTGCCCTTTGTGAAGCAGGCGATGGAGGCGCAGAACCAGTCGGAGGCCACGGTGAGCCGGGTCAAATACTCCGCCGCCGCCCCGGCCCCGGCCTTTGACGCGGCCCTGCGGCAGTTGATCACCTGGCCCGTCACCTCGGCCAAGGCCCCCCAGCCGGCGCAGGCCGATGCCCCGCTGGTGGAGGCGACGTTCATGGAGGGCAAGGCGGGATGGGTCATTCCCCTGGCCAACTACAGCGGCTCGCCGCTGAAGCGGGTGACGCTGACGCTGCGCATCGGCGACCGCCCCTTTGCCCAGGTCCGCTCCTCACGCCAGGGCCGGCTCAAGACCGAGCCGGCCGGAGCCGGCGCGATCCGAATCACCCTGCCGCTGGAATCGACCGACATGGTCTATGCCCCGTGGAAGTAGGCGGGAATGAGAATCCGCGATTTGCGGATTCCAAGGAGCCGCGCACGAAGTAAGCGGTCGGGGTGAACGGGGATCCTCCGCTTACTTCGTGCGCGGCTCCTTCTACGCCTGCCCCCCCACCGCTTCCTCTTCCTCCCGGCGGGGATGCGGGGTGGGACGGACCATGGGGGAGGCCGGGGGGTTGGTCTGCATCTCAACCATCTCGCGGTAGCGGCCGGAGGCCCGCATCAACTCCTCATGTTTGCCCTGCTCGATGATGCGCCCGCCTTCGATGACCAGGATGCGGTCGGCGTGGGCGATGGTGCTGAGGCGGTGGGCGATGACGAAGCTGGTGCGCCCGGCCATGAGGTTGTAAAGACTGGCCTGGATCAGCCGCTCCGATTCGGTGTCGAGGTTGCTCGTCGCCTCGTCCAGAATCAGGATTTTGGGATCGGCCAGGATCGCACGGGCGATGGTGATGCGCTGCCGCTGGCCGCCAGAGAGTTTTACGCCGCGCTCGCCGATCAGGGCATTATACCCCCCTTCCAGCGCCTCGATGAACTCATTGGCATGGGCCAACCGGGCGGCATGGGCGATTTCGGCCATGGTCGCGTGGCGCCGGCCGTAGGCGATGTTCTGGGCGATGGTGCCGTCGAAGAGGAAAGTGTCCTGCTCCACGATGCCCAGCAGACGGCGGTAGGAATCGAGGGTGATCTTGCGCAGGTCCACGCCATCGAGCAGAATCGCGCCCTGGGTCGGATCGTAGAACCGGGCGATGAGGTTGCAGAAGGTGGTCTTGCCCGCGCCGGAGGGGCCGACCAGCGCGACCATCTCTCCCGGCCGCACCTCCAAGTTGATCCCTTCCAGCACGGGACGTCCGCTGCCGGCGTAGGTGAATCCCACATCCCGCATGGTGATACGGCCGGCCACGGACTGGCGGTGGATCACCACTTCATCGGGCGCTGGGGGCATTTCGACCGGCTCGTTGAGCAGGTCGATGACGCGATCCAGCCCGGCCAGGTTGTTCTGCAGCGAGGTAGCGCTGTTGGCCAGGGTGGCGATGGGGCCCAGCAGGGAGGCAAGGTAGGACATGAACATCACCAGGTCCCCCACCGTCAGGGCCTGACTTTGCGCCATTTCGCCGGCCCGGACGAGCGCTCCATCGTGGAGGATGCGTATCCCGCCGTACCAGAGGAGGCAGGCGGTGGCCATGGGAATGAGGATCGACCAGGCGACATCGATCCCCCGGGCCCACCACCAGGCGAGCAATTCCTGCCGCATCATCAGGTGGTTGTGGTTGGTGAAGGCGGCCGACTCGGACCGCTGGCGCGAGAAGGAGCGGACGATGCGCATGCCCCCGAAGGACTCGGTGGCGTGGGCGTCAATCAGTTGGCGGGTCGCGCGGATGTCGCGGTAGATGGGACGGATCCGGCTGATCCAGGTTTTGTGTGTCACATAGACGATCGGCAGGAGCAGGGCCGATCCCACCAGCAGGCGCCAATCGACCCATGCCAGCACGATGAGGCAGCCGAAGATTTGCACCACCGCCCGCCAGGGGTTGTACATCATGGAAAAGAGCAGGTCCCCCACGCCGCCGGCATCCTCGCGGAGAATGGAGGCGACGCCGCCACTTTTGAGGTCATAGACGCGGTGCAGGGGCAGGCGCACGGCGTGGTCGAAGACGCGCTTGCGCACGGAGACCGAGACGCGCTTGCCGGCCCGCGTCGCCTGCCAGCGGCTCCAGACGGTGAATACCTGGGAGACCACCGTCAGGAGGATCATGATGAGCGACACGGTCGCCAGCAGGACATAGGGGTCGGAGGGGAGCGGGATCGGGAAATGGAGGGGCAGCGGCTTTTCCCGAAGCACGTTGTCGAAAATGATCTTGGTGCCGTAGATGGGGGCCAGACCGATCAGCACGGCCACGGTCAAGGCGCCCATGGCGGTCAGGGTGATGGTCCGGTGCCCCTGGATCAGGCTCCAAAAGGAGCCGAACAGGCTGGCGAAGGAGCGGTGACGGTAGCGGGAGCGGTCCACGCCCAGGCGCACGCCTCCCGAATCCTCAATCTTGGGGACAATCGGGCCGGCCGCGACGGTCGGGTTCGTCTTTTGCTCCTGTCTGCGATGGCGGGCCCGGCGGCGGTAATCACGATAACGTTGGCGACTGGATCGTAACTCAAAGGCCATTAGGCAGATCATAGGCCAAGGGGAGCGGATTGACCACACGTCGGGCCCTCGGTTTGTGCGCTCAAATAAGCAGGCTCATCCATCCTCAAGGCACCCATGGAGCTGGCCCGATATATCCAGTATGCCATCCTGGGTTGCGCCTGCGTTAGCGGCTGATTACTTAAATCGCTCCGAAGATGAAATCTGGCATCTCATCCACAGGGGACAAATCCCCGTGCGCCGGGAGGGGGGCTTTTACTTTGTGGATGTCGCCCCCGACGCCTCGCCGCCGCAGGCGGCGGAGGTCATTCCCCTGCCGTGGGTGGAGATTCGCCGGCAGGCGGCGACCCGTCGGCGCGCGCCGGCCAAGGCGGCTTAGGGTTGGACTTCACGGTCGGGGGTTGGGGGCAGAAACGGCATCCGGACCACTTCGGCCTGGCGCATGGCTCCTTCGGCGGGAATGCGCACCCTGGTTCCCACGTCAAAGAACCCGCGTTTGAGCAGGCCGATGGCGATGGCCGCCTGGCCCAGGAGGGGGGAGACGGTGCTGCTGGTGACGCCGCCGATCTCGTTCTGCTCGGCATCGAAGATTTTGGTTCCGGCCAGCGGCAGTTCGCCGGAATCGATCCGCAGTCCGGCCAGTTGGCGGGCCACCACTTTTCGGGCATACATGCGGGCGACGATTTCCTGGCCGAGATAGCACCCCTTGGTCACGCTGACGGCCTGTTCGAAACGGCCGGTCTCGGCGGGGAGGATGGAGGCGTCGAAGTCGATGCCGTAGAGGACTCGGCCGGCCTCAATGCGGGCCGCGTTCCAGGCGGCCCAGCCGACGGGGCGGACCTCGCGCCGGCCCGGCACGCCGGTTTCAAATCGCTGCCACAGGTCGGACCACAATCGTCGGATGAGAGGGACCGGAGCAATGAGGTAGTAGCCCGGCACCCCGGCCGGATCGTCGCGCCAGAGGACCACCTGTCCATCCGGCCGGTCGATCACTTTCGAGCCCAGCGGGGGCAGTTGGCCGATCGGCTGACCGAGTGTCTCTTCGGCGATGCGCAGCGCGAGCGGGCCCTGGAGGGCGATCTGATGCAGCTGGCCGACGCGGGAGGCGGGCGTCACTTTCTCGGCGAAGAGGTGGCGGTCCAGCACCAGGCGCACCGGCTCGATGAGCCGGGCATCCATCTCCAGCCAGGTCTTGTCGCCCAGTTCCAGCACATTCATGTCGGCCTCGATGCGTCCCTTGTTGTTGAGCAGGAAGGCGTAGACCCCCTGCCCGGCGGACAGGCCGGTTTTGGTCTCCTTGCTCCAGAGCTGATTGGTCAGCAGGTTGTTCAAAAACGGCAGCCGGTCAGGCCCGGCCACTTCGAGGATGCCGCGCTGGGGCCAGTCCATCAGGGCGCAGTTTTTGTGAATGGCCGCGTATTCGACCGGAGGCGCGCCGAAATGGGCGGCGATCTCGACATTGCCGTAGGGCTGAAACTCGGCATCGGTGTGGCGGTAGAGGTCAAGCAACGGGTTGGACGGGGTGATGTCAGGCATAGCAGGAGTATAGGGGGTTGGGGTGCGGTGTTGTAGGACCGGGGATCGAGGTTCAGGCTTCAGGATTTGGGCAGAAATGGGTTCGTTGGGAAATACGCGCATTGGGTTGGCCTCGGGAAATCGGCGATTCTGGAGCGCCAGAGGGGATTTGGGTTTGGTTCGTTTGGGTTCGTTGGTTGGGAGAGAGAAGCCATGAAGATAGAAGGCGGAGGGGTGGTTTGGGTGGGGCTGGGGTTTGGGCGCAGGGGCGCCCGTGACA
>JBIQLO010000074.1:0-17178 GCA_044464175.1 Planctomycetaceae bacterium
CGCAGCTTCAGTTCCGACAAGGCCAGCGAGCGCACCACGATGGTGGCGGCCTGCGAGCCGCTGTTGCCGCCGCTGGAGATAATCAGCGGCACGAAGAGCGCCAGCACGACCGCCCGCTCAATCTCGTGCTGGAAATACCCCATGGCGGTGGCGGTGAGCATTTCCCCCAGGAACAGGACCGAAAGCCACCCGCCGCGTTTGCGGAGCATGGAGACAAAGCCCACGTCGAGGTAGGGCGCGTCCAGGGCCTCGGAGCCGCCGAGTTTCTGAATGTCTTCCGTCGCCTCCTCGGCCGCCACGTCCACCACATCGTCCACGGTGATAATGCCCAGGAGGCGGTTGGCCTCATCCACCACCGGCAACGCCAGGAAGTCGCGCTGGCGCATGATGTGGGCCACCTGCTCCTGGTCCATCGTGGCCGGGACGCTGAGGACCTCCCGCCGCATGATGCGGGACAGGGGCGTGTCGGCCTGCGCCAGGATCAGGTCGCGCATGGAGAGGACGCCCACCAGCACCCCGGCGCGGTTGACGACATAGACATAGACGACCTGTTCAAGCTTCTGGCTGAGTTTGCGCAGGAGCGTGACGGCCCGTTCGACGGTGATGTTTTCATCCAGCGCCGCCGCCTGCGTGGTCATGATGCCGCCGGCGGTGTCGGGGGGGTACTGGTCCAGCCGGCGCACCTCGGCCTGAATGGGCGGCTCAAGCTGGGCGATCATCAGCTGGCGCTGGGGCTGGGGAATGGAGGCCAGCACGTCCACCCGGTCGTCGGGGCGCATCGCCGCCAGGACCGTTCCGGCCTCCGGCGGTTCCATATCGACCAGGACCGAGGCCGCCAGGGCGGGCGGCATCTCGGCGATGACGTCGGCGGCGGTCTTGGGGTCGAGGTATTCGGCCACCTCGGCCGCCCGTTCCGAGGGCATCCCCGCCAGAACGGCGGCGCCGTCGGTGGAGTGAACCTCCTCCACCTGCTGGGCCGCGGCCTTGATCTCATCTCGCTCCATCATGGATTTATCGCCATTTGCCTTAAGGTCAATTGAATTGTAGATCAATCAGGCAGGGCCCAAGCGACCCCGGCTCGTGGCCGGGCGGCCCTGCAACGCTCCCTCTTTCTGTTTCTGGCAAGCCGGCCGGGTTGATACCCGGCCGGTTTTTTTGTTGTAGACGATCCTCGGCGGCCCCGCCACGGCCTAAATGAGGGCATCTACAGCGCCGTCAATTTTTTCCGGAACTTTTCGCCCCGTTTGTAGTCAAACCTCCGGGCGGTTGTTAAAAGACGGCATTCAACGGAAAGGAGCCTTCCATGTCCCGGCCATTTTCGAGTGTACTTGCGGCGGCGGTTTGTGTGGCGCTGGGCGGGGTTGCCCAAGGGCAATCCAAGCCCGACACCCCATCACAGGACTACGCAATCACGATCTATTCGACGGCCGATCCGGCCCAGTTTGATCCGCAACAGTACGTTCGCCAGCAACAACACAGCATTAACTATATTCAGAACCTGCCCGGCTATGGCGTGGTGCGCCAAAGTCGGTCGATTGACCTGACGCGGGGGCTGAACACGATTCGCTTCACGGATGTGGCCTCGGGGATCGACCCGACGACGGTGTCGTTCCTGTCGCTGACCGATCCAAACGGAACGCACGTGCTGGAGCAGAATTACGAGTATGACCTGGTGAATTCCGACAAACTGCTGCAGAAATACCTGGGCAAGCGGATCACGATCACCCGCAAGACCGGCAGCGGCGGTCTGGACACGATTGAAGGGACGCTGCTGAGTTTTGACGGGGGCGGCTTCGTGATTCAGAACGATGCCGCTTCGCCGGGCACGCACCCGCGCACGGTGCCGGATGGGCGGAGCCGTCCGGAGCAGGAGGCCAACCCGATCCGCATCATCCCCCGCAACTCTGACATCACCTCGATCCGCCTGTCGGAATTGCCCGGTGGACTGATCACCCAGCCGACGCTGGTCTGGACGATTGACGCCGACAAGGCCGGGAAGCAGACCGCGCAGGTGACCTACCAGACCGACGGGCTGACCTGGCGGGCGGATTACAACCTCATCATCAACAAGGATGACACCAAGGCCGACCTCGGGGCGTGGGTCAGCATTCTCAACGAAAGCGGGGCCTCCTACCCCGAGGCAAAATTGAAGCTGGTGGCGGGGGATGTGCATCGCATCCAGCCGCCGCGGCCGGCCCCCTATGACATGAACGGCCGCGTCTACGCCGCCCAGGCCAAGGCCGAAGCCGGCTTCACCGAAAAATCGTTCTTCGAGTACCACCTCTACACCTTGGGCCGAAAGACCTCGCTGGCGAACCATTCGACCAAGCAGATTGAACTCTTCCCCTCCAAGAGCGATGTGCCGGTAAACAAAACCTTCGTCTATTACGGCCTGCCGGCCGG
Source organism: Planctomycetaceae bacterium (assembly GCA_044464175.1). Lineage (GTDB taxonomy): Bacteria > Planctomycetota > Phycisphaerae > Tepidisphaerales > Tepidisphaeraceae > JBIQLO01. The sequence continues at coordinate 2,404 of JBIQLO010000074.1, forward strand.
CCCGCAGTGGTTTGGCGCCAATCCGCGCACGGACCGGGACCTGGGGACGCAGTCCAATAAAGAGGTGGACATCTACCTGCTGCTGAAGAATTCGGAAAAGAACGGCCTGGGCATCCCCCTGCCGGCCGGGCGGGTGCGCGTCTACAAGCGCGATGAGGCGGATAAGAACCTGGAATTCATCGGCGAGGATGTGATCCAGCACACACCCAAGGATGAACAGGTCATGATCCGGATGGGCAGCGCCTTCGACATCGTGGGGGAGCGGAAGCAGACCGACTTCTCCGTCAACGCCCGGGGGCATGAGATGAGCGAATCGATCGAAGTGGTCCTCCGCAACCACAAGGACCAGCCCGTGCGCGTCATCGTCAAGGAGAACCTCTACCGCTGGAACAATTGGCAGATCACCCAGGCCAGCGACAAGTGGGAAAAGCAGGATTCGCGCACAATCCATATCCCGGTCGATGTCCCGGCCAACGGGGAAAAGAAGGTGACCTACACGGTGAAGTACACATGGTGAATCGAAGCAATGAATCGGCAAACGGCCCGGGCGATGAAGACCGGGGCCGGGCGGAGCAGACGCCCCCGCCCCTGCCGCTGGATTACGCCCACCATCCGGCCTCGCCGCGTCCCCAGCCGCTCTTTGAGCAAGTTGGTCAGCGCTTTGGAGTGGGGGTGGCGCTTGTGGCGATCGTGGCATTCGTACTGATGACGAGGCGGCCGCAAACCCCTGAATGGGCACATTCAATCACCTGGCCCGCGGTACTCTATGCCTGCGGGGGTATACCCGTGATGATCATCCAAATCTTCCTGCTCGCTGTAGCGGTGGATGTGCGGGAGCGATTTTCCGGCCACCTACTGAAAGAGCGGAGTGGCTGGCTGACCTTTGGTGTGGGCATCCTGAGCGGCGTATTGGTCTACACGGTAGGATGGATCTTGGAGCAGTGGGGTATTGGCGATGCGGCCGGATGGCCGATTTTGTGCATTCCTCTTTGCCTCGGTCCGTTGGTCCTGCCATTTTTCCTCCTCCGCCCGTCGGCGAAACCGAAGGCGTCATGAGTCGGCGTGGACCGGGCCCACCGACGGACTTCCCCGTCGGTGTTCCGGCCAACGGCAATATGAAGATGAATTTACCTGTTAAATTTGCCTGGTGAGCGGGTAGAATGAGTCCGACTCGTGGGATGGTCCACGACGGCCGTTGGGGCGGGGTTGTTAAGTGGACGGCGTTTGGGGCCGAAAAGTCCATATGGGAACCGCGATGATCCATTCACGCCCCGGGGCGCCAGGGGAACGGGAGCTTCTGGCGGGAACTCATGGCCTGATGTAGAAATCCGATGCGACTTGCTTCCCCCACACCCCGGACCTCCGCCCTCCAACCCCGCACCCGCACGCCCCTGGCCTTCTGGATCCTGGGTTTGCTTCTGGTCGCGTATGTCGCCCTGTGCGCCGGGCAGCGCGACACCCTGTGGGAAATCGATGGGTGGGAGCACCAGCGGGCCATCGTCGTCCTGACGCGGCATTTGTGGAATCCGGGCAACCCCACCTACGCAACCGCCCAGCCGTCGGTCCGCTATTCGCCCTACAGCGTCGCCCAGGCGCTCCTCGCCCGCGCAACCGGCCTGGACGCCTACACCCTTTTGAGCATCGCGGCGGTGATCAATACCCTCCTGCTGATCATCGGCCTCTGGTGCCTGCTCAAGAGCTTTGGCGAGAGCAGGGCCGCGGCGGCGGCGCTGGTCGTCATAGTCGGTCTTTACGGCGCTGCGCCGGGATATGCCGGTTCCTACGCGCTGGCCGATCTGCCGTGGCTTCAGGTCAATCCCTCCGCCTTCAGTTTCGCCCTGGTGCTGCTGGCGCTGGCGCTGTTTAAATGGATGACCACGCGGCCGCCGGGATTGCGCCTTGCCTGGGGATGGCTCGCGCTGATCATGCTGATGGCGACGGCGACGCTGGATCACGGGATGAACGGGCTGTTCGGGATGTGCGTTCTCATGCTCATCGCCCTGACTCGCCCGAAAGAGATGCGCTGGCGCTGGGGCGCGGCGGTGGTCGGGGTGGGGGTCGCGGCCGCGCTGGTCTGCCTGGCGTGGCCCTGGTACAGCTTCTGGCACGCCGTCACCGGACAGCGCGACAACGCCTATTGGTACAACCGCACCATTCTCGTGCTCATGCTGGTGCGCTGGTGCGCTCCGGCCCTGCTCCTGTCGCTGGCGGCGCTGCTGCTTCGGCGGCGCGAGATGGTGCGCGTCTTTCTGCTGGGGGGCGCGATCTGCTATGTGATCGGCGCGATCGATCTGGCGTTCCATTCACCGGTGGTGGCTCGATTTCCCCTGCCGGGGCTGATTTTGCTCGATCTGCCGATCGCCATTTTCATTCATGAGTGCGGGCTGCTGCGCCCGGCGACCTGGCCGCGGCGATGTCGCGCCCTTTTGGCCGGCGACACCGACGGCGCGGCTCGCGCGATCCTCGAAGTGATGGTGGCGGCGGTGCTGGCGTGGTGTCTGGCGCCGCAGGTGCTGGCGGTGCCGCATTCTCCTCATCTGGCGCGGGCCTATGTCGCTCCGTTGATCGGGGCCAAGCCCAAAATCGAGCATATCCATCCCCGGATGAACGCCCTGCTTGAGCCGGTGGGGCCTCGGGACGTGGTGCTGTCTGACCCGAAGACCTCCTGGCCCATTCCCGCCTCCCGCGGGCGCATCGTGGCGGCGATCCACTATGAGCTGTTCGTGCCCGATCAGGAGCAGCGGATGGCCGACGTGGAGGCCTTCTTTTCGCCCGCCACCCCAGACGCCCGGCGATTTGAAATCCTGCACCGCTATCAGGTCCGCTGGATCGTGCTGAACCGCCAGATGATCGATCGAATGTTTGACGATCTGCTGGAAGAGCACGCCGTGGTCAAACGGAACGGCGATCTGGTGCTCATGAACGCCGATGCCTGGGAAGCCCTCCGGCGGCAGAATGAGCGGAAGGGATGAACGGTTGATCGATTTCATCCTGTTTGGATCGCCTGCCACAATGGCAACCACAATCAGCCTCCCCACGCGGCGTCTGCCACGCTGGCAGTCCCCCCCGATTTCATCCCCCAGGCAATCAATTTCTAATCATTTATCCTAAAATAACTTACATTCCATTTTTTGCCGGCGGATTCTGGCACCGCATTTGATAATGGGCCAGTCGCACCGTCCGTCAACGGGCGGCGGCGACGTTTTACGAATCTCAGGAAAGTCCAAAAGGAGAACATTGAATGGCCGCGAAACTGCTCAGTTTTGAAAATGAAGCCCGCAAGTCCCTGCTGGAGGGGGTCACCAAGCTGGCCCGGGCGGTAAAATCGACCATGGGCCCGCGCGGGCGGACGGTGGTGCTGGACAAGGGGTGGGGCGCCCCCACCGTCACCAAGGACGGCGTGACGGTGGCCGAGGAGGTGGAGCTGAAGGACAAGTACGAAAACATCGGCGCCAAGCTGGTGAAGGAGGCGGCCAGCAAGACCAGCGATGTGGCCGGCGACGGCACGACCACCGCCACGGTGCTGGCCGAGGCGATCACGAAGGAGGGGTTCCGCAACCTGACCGCCGGGGCCGATGCCATGGCGCTGGCCCGGGGCATCCGCAAGGCGGTCGATGCGGTGATCGAAAACCTCAAAAAGCAGAGCAAGCCGATCAGCGGGCGGGCGGACATCGCCTCGGTCGCCACAATCTCGGCCAACAACGACAAGGAAATCGGCAACATCATGGCCGACGCCTTCGAGAAGGTCGGCAAGGATGGGGTGATCACCGTCGAGGAGGGCAAGGGGCTCGAGACGTACATGGACGTGGTGGAGGGAATGCAGTTCGACCGGGGATATCTCTCCCCCAATTTCATCACCAATCCCGATGAACTGCTGGTGGAGCTGGAGAAGGCGTATGTGCTGGTCTATGAGGACAAAATCTCCTCGGCCGCCAAGCTCATCCCGCTGCTGGAGAAGATTCAGCAGGCCAAGCGCCCGCTGCTGATCATCGCCGAGGATGTCGACAGCGAAGCCCTGGCGACGCTGGTGCTCAACAAGCTGCGCGGCATCCTGAACGTGGCGGCCGTCAAAGCGCCCGGCTACGGCGACCGCCGCAAGGCGATGCTGGAGGATATCGCCATCCTCACCGGCGGCGAGGCGATCATGAAGGACCTGGGGGTGGAGCTGGACAAGATCGAAATCAGCCAGCTCGGGCAGGCCAAGCTCGTCCGCATCGACAACGACAACACGACGATCATTGAAGGAGCCGGCGACAGCAAGTCGATCCAGGGGCGCATCGAGCAGATTCGCCGGGAAATCGAGACCACCACCAGCGACTACGACCGCGAGAAGCTCCAGGAGCGCCTGGCGAAGCTGGCCGGCGGCGTGGCCCAGATCAACGTCGGGGCGGCGACCGAGGCGGAACTGAAGGAGAAGAAGGCCCGCATCGAGGACGCCCTGCACGCCACGCGCGCGGCGGTGGCCGAGGGCGTGGTGGCCGGCGGCGGCGTGGCCCTGATCCGCGCCCTGAGCGCGCTCAACGGCAACGGTAAGCAAAGCCCGGACGAGGCGGCCGGCGTGAAGATCATCCGCCAGGCCCTCACCGCCCCGCTCAAGCAGATAGCCGACAACGCCGGCGAGAGCGGCGCGGTGGTCGTGCGGCACGTGATGGAGGCCAAGGACAACACCGGCTGGAACGCCCTGACCGGCGAGTATGTCGATGTCGTCAAAGCCGGCATCATCACCCCCACCAAGGTGGAGCGCACCGCCCTGCAGAACGCGGCCGAAGTCGCCATCCTCCTGCTGACCACCGACTGCATCGTGGTTGAGAAGCCCAAGGAAGCCGACGATCACGCCCACGGCCCCGAAGGTATGGGCGGCGGCATGGGTGGAATGGGTGGCATGGGCGGCATGGGCGGCATGGGAGGGATGGGAATGATGTAAGGAACGCCCGTCGTAGCTCAACTGAATCGAGCGTTCCTCCGACTCACTGCCGGCAGCTTGAATATCCCTGACTTCTCCGGCAGGCCGTAATTACAACAGACAGACAGCTCGTCCTGCCGGCAATCCTGGCGAGGCGAATCAGAGACAACAAAAAGGAAAAACATGAAGCTCAAACCCCTACAGGATCGTGTCATCGTCAAGCAGTCCCAGGCCGAGGAAAAGACCGCCAGCGGCATCCTCCTGCCCGATTCGGCCAAGGAGAAGCCCACCCAGGGCAAGGTCATCTCGGTCGGTCCCGGCAAACGGGATGAGGCGGGCAAGCCGATGCCGCTGAACGTCAAGGCCGGCGACGTCGTCTACTACGGCAAGTATTCGGGCACGGAAGTGGAAGTGCAGGGCGAAAAGTTCGTCATTCTGCGCGAGAGCGACATTCTGGGCGTCCTGGAATAGTCTTCATGTTTCGCGTTTTCCTGTTTCATCCGCCATCGGTGCGAGGGACATGCTGAAACGTGAAACATGATACTTGAAGAAAATTGAACTGGAGATAGCAACATGGCAACGAAGCAGATGAAATTTGAAGCCGACGCCCGGGCGGATTTGTTTTCCGGGATGGAGAAGCTGTCGCGCGCGGTCAAGTCGACCCTGGGCCCGCGCGGGCACAACGTCGTGCTGCAGAAGAGCTACGGCAACCCCCGCATCACCAAGGACGGCGTGAGCGTCTCCAAGGAAGTGGAACTGCCCCAGCCGTTTGAGAACATGGGCGCCAAGCTGATCAACACCGTCGCCTCCAAGACCGGCGACATCGCCGGCGACGGCACGACCACCTCCGTCGTGCTGGCCGAGTCGATCCTCAGCGAGGGGCTCAAGTACGTCACCGCCCGGGTCAATCCCGTGCTGGTGCAGCGCGGCATCCTCAAGGCCGCCGACGTGGCCGCCGAGGCCATCAGCGGCATCAGCAAGAAGGTCAAGGGCCGCGAGGATTACAAGCGCGTTGCCACGGTCAGCGCCAACGGCGACCAGCACATCGGCGAGCTGATGGCCCAGGCGATGGAGAAGGTCGGCAAGGAGGGGGTCATCACCGTCGACGAGGGCAAGAGCACCGAATCGACCCTGGAGTACACCGAGGGGATGCAGTTCGACAAGGGGTATCTCTCCCCCTACTTCCTGACCAATCCCACCACGCTGGAGGCGGTGCTGGAGGATGCCCTGATCCTGATCCATGAGAAGAAGATCAGCAACCTGGCCGACCTGCTGCCGCTGCTGAACAAGATCGTGGCCGGCGGCCAGCCGCTGCTCATCATCGCCGAGGATGTGGACGCCGAGGCCCTGGCCGCCCTGGTGGTCAACAAGCTGCGAGGCGTGCTCAATGTCTGCGCCGTCAAGGCCCCCGGCTTTGGCGACCGGCGCAAGGCCATGCTGGGCGACATCGCCGCCGTCACCGGCGGCAAGTTCATCAGCGAGGATCTGGGCCTGAAGCTGGAGAACGTCGAGATCGAGGACCTGGGCAAGGCCAAGCGCATCGTCGTGGACAAGGATAACACCCTGATCGTCGAAGGCGCCGGCAAGAAGAAGGAGATCGACGCCCGACTGGAGCAAATCCGCCTCCAGATCGACCGGACCACCAGCGACTACGATCGCGAGAAGCTCCAGGAGCGCCTGGCCAAGCTCACCGGCGGCGTCGCCGTCATCCGCGCCGGCGCCACCACCGAAACCGAGATGAAGGAACGCAAGGACCTAATCGACGACGCCCTGCACGCCACGCGGGCGGCCGCCGAGGAGGGAATCGTCCCCGGCGGCGGCGTCGCCTTCCTGCGGGCCATCGAGGCCGTGCAGAACGCCAAGAAGCAGGCCCGCGGCGATGAGAAGATCGGCTTCGACATCCTGGCCGAGGCCCTCAAGGCCCCGGCCCGCCAGATCGCCGACAACGCCGGCGACGATGGCGAGGTGGTCGTCTCCCGCGTCCTGGAAAACAAGAACGTCAACTACGGCTACAACGCCGCCACGGGCGAGTATGTGGACATGCTCAAGGAAGGGATCATCGACCCGACCAAGGTGGCCCGCACCGCCCTGCTCAACGCCGCCAGCGTCGCGGGCCTGGCCCTGACCACGGACGTTCTGATTACGGACCTGAAGGAGAAAAAGGGCGAAGAGCCCGCCCCCGTCGCCGGTGCGGTGGCGTAGCACAGGCTTCGGACCTTTGGGATCACTTCCCAACGCGTAAACGCAGAATGCGGAATGAAGGATTTTCCCTTCATTCCGCATTCTGCGTTTGTAGCGTCCGCAATGCCCTGCAGACCCTGCAACATCATTTTCGCCAATCCTCAATGACCTCGGCCAGCCACTCGCGATCCGGCTCGCGCAAATCCTTTCCAATCTCAATCCGGTCGGCTCCCTCATCGAAAGAGAGCCGCTGCCGATCCCCGGCCCAGTCCAGCACCAGCGGCGGCATGTCCCGGCGCGGGATCGTGATGACCCGCTTTAAAGCCTTCGTCTCCCCCGCCCCACTTTGTCTGCCGCGCAGCAGCGGGGCCCGGGCAATCCCCGGATCATATCGAAGTTCCCCAAGCCCCAGGGTAATGGATTCCGGCGGCCCGCCGCGAATCAGGGAACGCAAAGTCGACATCGCCGCCACCCCTCCGATGGTCCAGCCCCCCAACCAGGCGACAAGGAAAATCACAACACCCCACGAGACTGTGTTGGGCAGCCCTCCCCTTCCGTGCCCCCAGAGCATCCCCTTCAACACGAAAATGACCGACACTTCGCCGACGGCCCACCCGATCAGCCAGAAGCTCATAAACGCCGCCGACCCCCACCGGGCGCAGCCCGACTCCTCAGACTTTTTCCAGGTCAAGACCGTATCATGCAATTCCTCGCGCACCTCAATGCTCGATCCCTCGGGTTGTTCGGAAAGGTTGACCATGGCGAATGAATGAAAAGCATGTGCGGCCCATTAGCCCCGTCATGGTAATCGGCCATCCTCCATTCTCGAATCCCAAATCCATCGCTCCGGACTCCACAGGATCCGCCGCGCACTGCGGAAGTGCATTACTGTCATTACCCCTTCCCCTGCCGCGACCGGCGAAAGGCGGCGGGGGGAAGCCCCGTCTGCTGGCGGAACTGGCGGGAGAAGAAATAGACGTCCCGGTACCCCAACTGCCGCGCCACCGATTTGACGGGGGTCTCCCCCTCGCTCAACAGGCGCTGCGCCGCGGCGATGCGGCATTGCAGGGCGTGCGTGTGCAGCGGCGCGCCGGTGATTTGGCGGAAGCGGCGGCGCAGGGTGCTCAGCGCCATGCCCGCGCCGGCCGCGAAGGCCTCCGCGTCGAACGGCCGGCCTGTTTCCAGCCGTTCCAGCAGCGGACCAACCCATGGCTCGGCCGCCTCCTCCGACGCCCGCGCCCTCGCCAGTTCGATCAGAATGCGTTCCAGCCGGTTCACCGCCGCCAGGATTTCCCAGCGCCCGGGGCGCCGGATGCGCGCCAGCAGATCGTCAAACCACTTGGCCCAGGGAACGGCGCTCCCCGCCGGCTGCGGACCCCGCGGCAACAGCCCCTGCGCCGCCCACCGCCCGGCCAGCGGCCCGGTAAACGCCACATACCGATGCGACCAGGTCGTCGAACCCTGGGCGACATGAAAGCGGATGTGCGGCCCCGGATAGGCCGGCCAGAACCAGCGGCCGCGCAGGCAATGCGATTGCCGGTCGTATGACAATGCCACCGCGCCGGCGGACATGAACTGCAGGGTGTGGTATCCCTCAAAATGCTTGTCCACCCGCCCCGCGCACCGTGGATAATACCCCCCATGCAGGAATGTCAGGTCGTCGCCGGGCATGATCAGATTGTGCAAAAGGTCGATTAAAAAATCCATCGCACCGTGGAACCTGAGGGGATAGGATGCCTCATGTAAACAACTTGAACCCATACAGGTGCCCCCATGCCCAACGCAAACACATCCTTCGTGCAGGAGTTTCAGCTGGTCGAGAATGAAGTCAAATTCTACAAAGAGGAAGGCTACCTCTGTTTGCCGGGCCTGCTGTCCGAAGCCGATGCGCTGGACATCGCCGGCGAAGTGACGGACATCGTGATGAAACTCATGGAAATCCCGCCGGAGCAGTTGAATCAGGCGCGGGATGACAGGGACAAACTCCGCCAGACCACGCAGTACCTCGCCGGCGGCAAGCTGGATGCAATGATCAACAGCCCGGCCCTGCGCGCCATCGCCGAGCAACTGATGGGCGGCCCGAGCACCCTTTACATGCCCTTCACCGCCGTCAAATGCGGCGGCGGCGGCGGGCGGTTCCACTTCCACCAGGACAACCAGTACACCCGGTACACCGATGGCCTCAAGGGGATCAACATCTGGTTTGCGCTGGGCCGGATGACGCCCGACAACGGCTGCCTGCAGATCGTCCCCCGCTCCCATCTCCGCGGCACACTGGAAAAAGCCGGCGGCGGCCCCGCCGGTGCCATCAAGGCAGAGAAGGCCGATTTCCTGGCGATCCCTCCTGATTTCCTCCCCGTGCGCATGCGCCCCGGCGACGCCGTCGCCTTCAGCCGCCTGACGGTGCATGGCTCAGGCCCCAACACCACCAACCTCCCGCGCGTCGGCTACGCGACTCAGTTTTTCCGCAACGATGCAATGGCGGTCTGGGACAACCAGCCCCCCCGCCCGCTGCTCGGGGCCAATCGCTTTCAAACCCGTCCCGTGGAGCGGATCGGACCCGCCGAGCCCCGGAGCCTGGACGGCCACTAAATGCCGGGCGTCGCGCCATGGGCGTAAGTCCGCCCTGGGCCCGATCCCCGGCACGCTACTGCCATCGATTCATCTCATCCTCATTCGACCAGTCGTTTTTTGGGTCTGGTGCGTCGTTGCGCGGATCGAGCGGGCGGGTGGCGGCCTTGTGAATGGCCCAGATCAGCACCACCAGGCCGATCCACACCAGCGGGTTGTTCACCAGAAATCGCGCCAGTTCGCCCATGCGACACTTCCTGCCCGATCATACCATCGCGCCGCGCCCCTCAAAACGCAGAAAGGGCGGACCCAAACGACGGGTCCGCCCTTCCAGGGTGTTTATCCTGCCATCGCGGTTTAGCCGCCGCGCAGCAGGCTCAGAACGTTCTGCGGGCTGGAGTTGGCCTGCGCCAGCACCGACGTGGTCGCCTGCACGAGGATTTGCGACCGCGTCATGGCCGCCGTCTCCTCGGCGAAGTCGGCGTCCCGGATGTTGCTCTCGCTGGCCGTCACGTTCTCCAAAGCCACGTTCAGGCTGTTGGTGTTGGTCTCCAGAATGTCCTTCTGGAACGCCCCCAGCCGCCCGCGCAGGGTCGCGATCTGCTGGATCGCGGCCGTGATGACCTTCTGCGCCTGGATGGTGTTGCCCCCCACCAGGGAGTTGTCCCCGCCGCTGCCCAGGGAGGAGAGGTATCCCACCACGTCGTTGCCCAGTTTCCCGGTGGAAACTGACCCGACGCCGATGTTCACCTGCCCCTGGCGAGAGACTTCCGAACCGATCTGGAACTTGGCCCCGCCGCCGGTGATCTGGAAGCTTTCATCGGCGGCCGTCTGCTGGGCAAAATCCTTGTCCAGCGTCAGGCTCACGTCCAGATCGCCCGTGCGCACTGAGGCCATCAGCCCGTCCACCTCCGCCTTGGAGCCATTGATGTTCACCTCCGCATCGGCGCCGTACGTCTTGCCGTCGGTGAAGGTTCCCGAGAGCGTCTTGACGCTGACGAACTTGCTGGAGCCGAACGCCACGGAGTTGAGCCGCAACGTCGTGCCGCTGACCGCCGCGCTGACGCCGGTGGAGCCGGTAATCTGGTTCACCGCCATCGCCACCGCGCTGATGTTGGTGTTGGCCGCGAACGAGAGCTGCTCGGCCCCGTCGGCGCCGGCCACCTCGATGGTCACGCCGCTGGCCCCCACCGTCGAGCCGGAGTAGTCCACCTCGGCCGTCTTGGCGCTGGCCTGCACCTGCACCGTCACGTTGATCGCGCCGTTGTCGGGAATTTTCGCCTGGTTGACCTGCACCACGCTGATGGCCGAGGGGGTCACGCCGCTGGTGACGTAGTCCAGCTGACCATTAAGCAGCTTGACGCCGTTGAACTGCGTCGTGTTGGAGATGCGGTTGATGCTGTTGAGGATCGCATCCACCTGGAGCTGGTTGGCCTTGATCTCCTGGGGAGAGAGCGCGCCGTTGTTGGCCGCCTCGTTGGTCAGCCCCTGCACCTCCAGCAGCAGCGCCGACACTTCGTTCAGCGCGCCTTCGGCCGTGTTGATGACGTTGCCGGCCCGCTGCGAGTTGCTCAGCGCCTGGTTGATCCCCGTCATCTCGCTCCGCAGCGATTCGCTGGCGATCAGACCGGCCGGCGCATCCTTGCCGCTGTTGATTTTCAGACCCGTGCTCAGCCGCTGCAGCCGCAACGACAGATCGTTCTGGTTCTTGTTCAGATTCCGAATCGCCTGCAGCGATGAAATGTTCGTGTTGATCCGACTCATGATATCCTCCGTGACTTCACCGGCCCCTCATCCGTGAGTGCCGGCGTAGGCGGAAAGCCGTTTCCGCCTTGCGAACCGCGACCCGCCGCCGCCGCCGGAACACTCCCAGCCGACGCCGGCCAACAGACCGCCACTGAAAAAATTTTACGGATAATCAATGCGAGCCGGACGCTCCGCCCCGGCCATGGAAAGATGGGTTTGAGGAACCTCCTTGTTCAAGTCCGTCGAGTCCGGCCGAATCCGTTCGACCGTTCCGCCTCCTATCTTCGACCCCCGCCCCGCGCAAACTTTAACCCTGTCAGCGGCAATTCCTGCGCCCTTCCAGATGCCCGATAATACCAACGCCAGGACCGCTGCAGGGGCATCTTCCGCCCCCATCCCATGACACCGCCTCCCACCGGAGGCCTTGGGGAGCCGCAACGCGACAGTAAAATCTTTTTGGACAATAAAATCCCCGCCCTGACGTTTTAGGTCCTGTAATGATTACCCAACGCATCACCGAACCTATATCCCCCCGCACTTCCGCCCCGCTCCCCGCCTCCCCCCCTTCCTCCCCTCACCCCTTCGCCAAAGCCTTCACCCTCGTCGAGTTGCTCGTCGTCATCGGCATCATCGCCCTGCTCATCGGAATCCTCCTGCCCACCCTCTGGCGCGTCCGCAAGCAGGCCAATGAAATCGTCTGCGCCAACAACCTCCGCCAGATATTCATCGCCTTTACCGGCTACCTCAACGACAACAAACAGCGCGCCTTCTGGCACGGCAACGATCTCTCCCTCGACGGCATGGACTGGTATGTCTATGGCGGCAAGGAGACCGGCAACACCAACACCGGCCAGGGCGGCCTGTTCAACCGATTCGTCCCCCGCCCCCTCAATCCCTACGTGGACAACGTCATCAAGATTTTTCACTGCCCCGCCGACAACCAGGCCTGGCCCTGGAGCGATGGCAGCACCCATTTCGACTGGGTCGGCACCAGCTACAACTTCAACGCCAACGGCTTTCCCGAGGTCACCACCGAAGCCGACGGTCTCAATGGCACCGGCCTCTCCGGCATTCGCTTCACCCAGATCCGCGACTCCTCCCGCACCCCCGTCTTCGCCGACGCCATCATCACCTACCCCGCCAACTGGCACGAGGGCAAGAAGGGCAACATCTGCCTGGCCGACGGGCATGTCGTCTACACCGACCTGAAGGAGGCCGTCGCCACCAAGGAGTTTGTCTGGGGGCCGTGACGCAGACCCCTCTGGTCCCCTCTCCCGGTACACCAGTATGCGCCCGTAGGCGGCCTCACCGAGGCCGCACGCGCGGTCAACAACGTGGCTTCAGACCGCCTCTCCCGGTACGCCGGGAGAGGGCTGGGGTGAGGGTCAGTCAAATTCGCTCTTGACGGCCATTTCTCCCATTGAGCATGATGAACTTGTGCCACCCTACCGCGACCACAGCCCCCGCCTGCTCGGCTTCGCCCGCCGAATGCGTCATGAGCCGACCGACGCTGAACAATGCCTCTGGCGAATCCTCCGCGACCGTCGGCTAAGCGGCTTCAAATTTCGCCGGCAACATCCCGTTGGCGGTTACATCGTGGATTTCTTTTGCCGCCGCGCTGCGCTCGTCATCGAATTGGATGGCGGCCAGCACGCCGATCCATCGGCCGTTCGATACGACCAGCAACGCACAAGGCGGCTGAACGATCTAGGCGTGCGCGTGCTTCGGTTCTGGGATCACGATCTCCTGCGCGATCCACAGGTGATCGCCGATACCATTTATGCCGAACTGGAAAAATTTAACTCTTCCCCTGACCCTCTCCCGGAATACCGGGAGAGGGAGAAGACCGAATAAAGCCCTCGCCGCATCCTCCTCCTGCCCCCTCTCCCGGTACGCCGGGAGAGGGCTGGGGTGAGGGCATTTCTGCCATTCAATTAATCTGAAACCAGAATTTTTATCAAAATAGAAATGCTTTCCCCCATTCTCCCTCCCAACATCCAACTCAATCTCGCAAGTATATGAACTTGTGTCATCCGTACCCGATCTCTGGCCAAGGCGAAAGCCCCGCCCATTACACCGCGCTCTTCACAATCCCCCCATCCACCCGCACCGCCGCCCCGTTCATCGCCGACGCCCGCGCGCTGGCCACGAACGCCACCGCATCCGCGACCTCCTCCGGCCGGATGAACCGTCCCAGGATCGACGTCGGCCGGTTCTCCTTGATGAACCGCGCTTCGGCCTCCGCCTGCGGCAGATCGGGAAAGACATCCCCCACGAATTTCCGCACGCTTTCGGTCATCGTCGATCCCGGCATCACCGTATTGACCGTCACCGCCGTCCCGCGCGTCAGCTCCGCCAGGCTGCGCGACAGCGACAACTGCATCAGCTTCGTCGCGCTGTAATGCGCCATCTCCGGGGCCGGGTTGATCGCCGATTCGCTGGAGATAAAGACAATCCGCCCCGTCCCCCGCTCCAGCATCCCTTTGAGATAATGCCGCGCCAGCCGAACGCCGCTGAGGATGTTCACCTCAAACAGCCGCCGCCACGCCTCATCCGTCTCCTCGAAAAACCCCACCGCCTCGTAAATGCCCAGGTTGTTGACGAGGATGTCGACGCTGCCGAACGCCTCGACGGTCCGGGCACACCCCTGGGCCGTCCCGTTGTCCGCCACCAGCGGCAACAGGTCCGCCCCCGGCCGATCTTTCCGGATCGCCTCAATGGCCGCCCCCACGCTCGCCTCCGACCGTCCATTGACGATCACCCGCGCCCCTTCCCCGGCCAAGGCCCGTGCAATCGCCAATCCGATTCCCCCCGTCGAAGCCGTCACCAGCGCCAGTTTCCCGTTCAGTCCCAGGTCCATCCTGCCTCCCGTTCAATCCCATTCTAGCCCCCCTGCTCCCGACGCGGCGACAAGCCCTTTGCAGGACAGGCTTCCAGCCTCTCACCCCCGCCCGGTGCCGGCTCATCCCCTAAGACGATGTCAGCGTACCCGCTGACTCATGCGCAGGTGGCACCCTTCGCTGATCTGTAGGCGCTCTTCGTTGACCCCGCGCGCTGCGCACTTTGTCACCAAAACGCGCAGCGCCAAAAGTAATAAAAAACTTCGTGAAAAAAGAATTATCGCCCCTGGCGCTCCAAAAACCGCATTTTCAAAAATAGCGCTGCGCCTTTCGTCGCCAAATCGCGCAGCGCCCCCCGTAAGGATAGAGGAGCTAAAAAATGACCCTGACGTGCTTTTGCCTTCTGTCAGTCCTGATCCTGCTCGCCCGTGCCACGGGTACCCCTCTCCCCTGCGCGCCTACACTCCATCCCCAGTCCAAAACCACCCCTCCGCCTTCTATCTTCATGGCTTCTCTCTCCCAACCAACGAACCC
>JBIQLO010000075.1:0-17035 GCA_044464175.1 Planctomycetaceae bacterium
GAGTTCACGATTCGATCTCTTGAAAGCTTCGCATCTGCCTCATTTCGATCCCTTCCCTTGGCCGAATGTCGGCCCTTTTATCTTCGACTCTAAAAGAAAAACCCGAGTCGCAAAGCCCAATATAGGAGAGACTCCATGGGCAAGAAGTTGTATGTCGGAAACCTGAGCTACGATACCGACAGCTCCGGTTTGGAACAGTTGTTTTCCCAGCATGGCACGGTGCAGAGCGCGGAGGTCATCGCCGACCGCGACACCGGGCGCAGCAAGGGATTCGGATTCGTGGAAATGGGCTCCGACCAGGAGGCCCAGGCCGCCATCGCGGCCCTGAACGGCAATGAGTTTGAAGGCCGGGCTTTGACCGTCAATGAGGCCAAGCCGCGCGAGAACCGCCCCGGTGGCGGTGGTGGCGGCGGGCGTCGGGGCGGCGGCGGCGGCGGCCGTGGTGGCTACGGCGGCGGCGGCGGTGGCCGCGGCGGCTACGGCGGTGGCCGGGGCGACCGGTACTAAGCTCCCCCTTCCATGATGAACACTGGGGCCGCGTGCAAACGCGGCCCCTTTTATTTTTTCCATGAAAAGGCCCGCCTCGTCCGACCATTCTGTAGGCGGCCTCGCCGAGGCCGCGGCGGGGTCAGCGACCCCGCCTACAGACGGCCGGACGACGCGGGCCCATTTTTCAACTCAAACCTGCTTCCGCACCACACTGAGCCGTGCCAGGGCCAAAGCCCCCAGCAGCAACCCCAAATCGCGCAAGGCGATGTCGAAATACATTCCCGTCAGGAGCAGGTTGACGATGATCGCCAGCAGCCAGACCGCCACGACATAGGCGAAGAGGCGCGGGCGCAGCGCCACACCGATGCCGGCGACGATCTCCACCACGCCCACGAGGTACATGAATTGTTGATCGTGGCCGCCCAGCACGCGCGAGGCAACCGGGGCGATGTACTGCGTCCAGTTGGTCAGCAGGTTGAAAAACTTGTCCAGCCCCGCCAGGAGGGGCGCGGCGATGAAGCCGGCATAAAGCAGCAGCCAGGCCTGACGGACCGGACTAAGCGAAGCCCAGCCATGAGCGGTGCCCACGGCCACGGAAGGGGTACCCTGTGACATAACAAACCTCCTTAAAAAAAGAGTCACTGATTCCATGCAACAAGATTCAAGGTAGCGGCCGCCCTTAATTAAGTCAATAAACAAAGTCTTTATTGTTTTTATTTACTATCCTTCCGAGCTTCCGCCAGCTATGATGAGGGAGATGAGCAAGCCGGAGCCCCCTATTTCCGCCGACCCGCCGCCTCAGCCCTGGGCGTTTGGATTGCTGGGCCCGGCCGGCGCGCGCCTGGCCGCGCTGCTGGCCGGCGGCGAGCGAACGGTCGCGGAACTGGGCGAGGCGCTGAAACTGACCCCCAACGCCGTACGCATGCAACTGACCCGTCTGGAGCGGGATGGCGTGGTCGAACAGGTGGGGCAGCGCGGGGGCGTGCGCAAGCCGCACCTGCTCTATCGCCTCTCCGCCAACGCCGATCGCCTCTTTCCCAAGGCGTACGCCCTGATTCTGGATCACCTTCTGACAACCATTGCCCGCCATGATCCGGCCGAGGCGCAGCGACTACTAACCGAGGTGGGCCAGCGCATCGCCCAAGCCCATCCGGCCCCGGAGGACCCCCAACAGCGCATTGCCCTGGCCATGAAACTGCTGGGCGAATTGGGGGCGGTGGCCGAATTGGAGCGGGATGAGCGGGACCGGCTCATCATCCAGGGGCGTCGCTGTCCGTTGAGCGAAGTGGTGGGAGAACATCCGGAACTGTGCCGCGCGTTGGAGGCGCTGCTGTCGCAGCTTCTGGGCGAGCCGGTGTGCGAGTGCTGCGACCGATCCGACCCCCCCGCCTGCCGGTTCGTCGTCGGCTCGGAGCGCAAGGCCTAGCTCCCGCCCATTTTTTTAATTCCGCCCCCGAGCCCGCCTGCCATAGAATCGCCGCATCATGCCTCTTTCCTTGGAAGCTGGCCTCTGGGGTCTGCTGGCCGGCTCGGCCCTGCTGATCGGCGCGGCCATCGGCTATTTCGCCGATGTCTCCCAGCGCTGGATTGCCTCGATCATGGCGTTCGGGGCGGGGGTGCTGATTTCCGCCCTCTCGTTCGATTTGATGGATGAAGCCTACCACCGGGGCGGGGCCTGGGCGGCGGGGATTGGGTTCATCGCCGGGGCGACGGCGTACACGCTGGCCAACTGGTATCTCTCGCATCACGGAGCGCGGCACCGCAAACGCTCCGGCGGCAAGCAGCCTTCAGAAACGCAGGAGCCGGGCTCGGGACTTTCCATCGCGGTCGGGGCGCTGCTGGATGGGATTCCCGAGTCAATCGTGATCGGCACGACGATGATTGGGGGCGGAGCGGTCTCCTGGGTCGCGGTCATCGCCATTTTTCTGTCCAACGTGCCCGAGGGGCTCTCCTCCTCGGCCGGGATGCGCCAGGCCGGGCGCTCCAAGCTTTATGTCTTTGGCATTTGGTTCGTCATCACCGTCATCTCCGGCATTGCGGCCTGGGCGGGGTGCGCGGTTTTCAGCCGGTTTTCCGCCGGTGTCATCGCCGCGACCACGGCCGTGGCGGCCGGGGCGATTCTTTCCATGCTGGCCGACACCATGATCCCCGAGGCGTTTGAGTACGCCCACGACTTCGCCGGGCTGATCACCGTGATCGGTTTTCTGGCGGCCTTTGTTTTGACCAAGCTGGATGCGGACCCCAAGCCGCCGCCCCCCGCGCCGGCGGCAACGAGCGCGCCGGCCCCTACCCCAGCGCCATCGTCGCAAACATCCCCACCGACGCCAAAGCCATGACCGCGGTGGCGATCCAGCCAAGAATCACCAGATACCAGGGCAGGCGGAATTGGTCGCCGACCACTTTGCGGCTGTGCGACAGGAGCATGATGACCACCATAATCGGCGCGGCCGCCACGCCATTGATGATGGCCGCCCATAAGAGGGCCTTCATCGGAGAGATGCCGGCGATCGGAATGATGAGCCCCAGCAGCGTCACAGCGACGATGACTGCGTAAAAGGCCTTCGCCTCGCGGATTCGGCAATTCAGCCCCACGCGCCATTTGAACGCCCCGCCCACCGCGTAGGCGCTGGACCCGGCGAAGGCGGGGATGGCCAGCAGGCCGGTTCCGATGATGCCCAGGGCAAAGATGATCTTTGCCGCCTCGCCGGCCAGGGGTTGGAGGGCCTTGGCGGCGTCGGTGGCGGTTTGGACTTTGATCCCATGGGGATGGAGCGTGGCCGCGGCGGTGAGGATGATGCTCCAGGCGACGACCTGTGAGGCGATCATGCCGGTGTAGGTGTCCAGGCGGATGCGGTTCAACTGTCTGTGTCCCTGGCCGGGCTCCTGTTTGAGAGGCTCCTGATGGGCGTCGCCGCGGATCTCCTCGGTTTCCTGGGCGGCTTGCCAGAAAAAGAGAAAGGGACTGATGGTGGTGCCCAGCAAGGCCGTCAGGATGGAAAAATAGGCCGCCTTCCATTGCAGGTGAGGGATAAAGGTGCCCTTGAGCGCCTCGTCCCATTTTACATGGGCCATGAACAGGACCACGATGTACGCCAGGAGCACGGTCGTGAGCCACTTCAGGAACGTCTCGTATCTGGCATAGGGGATGAAGACTTCAGCCGCCGCGATCAGAATCGCCAGGACGATGGCGTAGACCAGCGCCGGCCCGCCGACCAGCATCTTGACCGCCACGCCCATCGCGGTGATGTCCGCCCCAAGATTGATCGTGCTGCTGGCCACCAGCAGAAAAAGGATGGGATAGAGAATCCAGCGGGAAGACTGCTTGCGGATGTTGGGGGCGATCCCCTGCCCGGTCACCCGTCCCAGGCGCGCGCTGATCTCCTGGATGGCCGCCATCATGGGGATGATGAATATCATCACCCACAGCACGGCGTAGCCGAACTGGGCTCCGGCCATGGAGAAGGTGGCGATGCCACTGGGATCATCGTCCGAGGCTCCGGTGATCAGCCCCGGGCCCAGCCGGCGCAGCCATCCCTTTTTCTTCGGCGGCTCCTGCGCCTTAGCCGAATCGTCGCCGGGTTGGGGCTCTTGCGTGTCTGGATCGGCCATATGCCTCCGTGCCACCTCTCCTGTGCCTCAACTATGGGGCGGCCTCAGCAAAATGAGAAGGCGCAAATTCAGAATGATGCGCCCGATTGACGCCTTCGATTCCGAACGCATACTCTCCGCCCATGGATTGTCGCCGCTCCCTTGTGTTGCTGATCTGGGTCGGATCGTTGATTCCCCTGGGCTCCGCCGCCGCCCAGACCACGGCCGGGGACCTGTTCCGCCCCTGGCAAACGGACCAGAAGCGGGATGGCCAGGCCTCGCTGAGCCTTCAGGATGCCGGGCACGTCAAAGGGAGCGATGACGGCCTGCGCCTGTCCACCTACGAGTCGCAGGGGCGCTGGCGGCTGAGCAATGAGCATGAACTCAATCCCACGGTCGGCTACGCGCTGCGGTCGCTGGACTTCCGATCCGACAGTCCCGCGCTGCCCAATTCCCTGACTGATGTTTCGGTGGGCTTTGCCACGCCGATCACCCAATTCGACACCGGCTGGTTCCTGGCCGCCAGCGCCGCGGTCGGCTACGCGGGGGATTCGGCCTTCAGCGACGGGGCGGCCTGGTATGGGCGCAGCACGCTCATTTTCGGCAAGCCGCTGACCAAGGACACCGCCCTGCTGTTCGGGCTGGATTACGACGGCAACCGGACGATCTTTCCCGACATCCCCCTGCCCGGCATCGCCTGGTCGATGATCCTGGACCCGCAACTGCGGGCGGCGGTCGGATTTCCCTATAACTCCGTCTTCTGGCAGCCGCGCCACAACGTTCGGGTGGAATTGTATTACACCGTCCCCTCCCTCTTTGAGCTGAAAGTCGGGTACAACCCGGCCGAGGATGTGCTGCTGTTTGCCGACTTCCGCAACACCTTCACGGCTTACCACGTGGAAAACTACCCGGCCGACCGGCGGCTATTCTTCGACGACATGCGCCTGGAGGCGGGGGTGCGCTGGCAGCCATACAAGCTGCTGGGAATCACGGCGGCGGCGGGGTATGCCTTCCAGCAGGAATTGCACCGCGGTTTCGACAGCCGGAGCATGGACTCAGTAGCGCAGCTCTCCGATGAGCCGTATGTGCGGTTTGCCTTGGAATGGACGTATTGACCGGCGGCCGGAAATGGGAGCAGCAGGATTCGAACCCGCAACCAAGGCATTATGAGTGCCCTGCTCTAACCATTGAGCTATGCTCCCGACGATAGAGCAAGTGTAGCACAGGATCGGTCCGGCGTCGAAAGCGGAACCGGCGCCCTGGAGCCCAGGACCGCGGATAGCGGAGATTCGATCGCCCATGAGCCAGCCACGAATCATTTTCTGCCAGCGGCGACTGGGGGCTGGACAAGGGGAGCGGCAGGAGGTCGTGCGGGAGATATCGGACCTGGGGTTCGACGTGCACGTCACGGACGATGGGGCGGTGGACCTGGACGGGGTCGAGCTGGTCTGGATTCTGGGCAACGCCAACTGGTATCCGCGCATCTGCCGACAAATGGAGACCGCGTCCAGGCGGCCGAAGATGCTCATCTGGCACAGTGAGCCGCTGCCGCCGCCGCCGGATGCGGGGCTGCCCCGCCCGCGCCTCTCGCTGCGGGAGGTGGCCAAGATACTCCTGCGCGATCGCCGGGCGACCGACCCGTACACCAATGCCCATCGCCTGCGCCGGCTGAAAAAGGCCGGTCTGCCCGATGCGCTGGCGGTCTCCTCCCGCGGGCGGCAGGCGTATCTGGCGGCGCGGGGCATTGCCTCGGAATTTGTGCCGCTGGGGTACGCTCCCGAGGTCCACGGGCGCGATCTGCACCTGGAGCGCGACATCGACGTGCTGTTTCTGGGGCAGATGGTGCGGCGGCGCAGGGCGCTGGTGGCCGGTATCGCCGCCGCGGGCGTGGCGATGCGCACGGAAGGGAGCTGGTCCAAGGGGGGCACCTGGGGGGACAACCGCACACGACTGCTGAACCGGACGAAAATCCTGCTCAACCTGTCGCGGTTTCCCGGCGAATTCGCGGGGCTGCGCCTGATCCTGGGAATGGCCAACGGCGCGCTGGTGGTTTCCGAGCCGATGTACCGCCCGGACCCCTTCGTGCCGGGGGAACATTACATCGAGGCAAAGGCGGACCAGATGCCCAAGGTGCTTGCCCATTACCTGGCGCATGCGGATGAGCGGCAGGCGACCGTGGAGCGGGCCCGGCGGTTCGTGACGCACGAGTTGACGCTGCGGCACAGTTTCCAGCGGCTTCTCCAGTTGGTCGATATGAGGGGAGAGACCCTCCCTCAAAATGCCTGAGCGCTTCGGGCACAGGGTCTTATAACGGAGGCCGGCCGGTGACGCATATCCCGCTGTTCAGACCCACGATCTGTGAGGAGGCGATTGGCGCGGCCGCCGATGTGCTGCGCAGCGGCTGGCTGGGGCTGGGGCCCAGGACGGCGGCGTTCGAGTCCGCCTTCGCCAAATACGTCGGCGCTCCCTATTGCGTGGGGTTGAACTCCTGCACGGCGGGATTGCACCTGGCGATGCACGTGCTCGATCTGCCCGAGGGGTCCGAGGTCATCACCACGCCGATCACATTCGTCTCGACCAACCACGCCATCCTGTATGAACGCTGCACGCCGGTCTTTGCCGATGTGCATCCGGAGACGGGCAATCTCGACATCGCCTCGGTGGCGGCGCGGATCACCGACCGCACGCGGGCGATCGTGGCGGTGCATGTGGGGGGCTATCCGTGCGACCTGGACGAGCTTTATGCGCTGGCGCAAGGGCACGGGCTGCATGTCATTGAGGACTGCGCCCACGCCTGCGGGGCGAGCTACAAGGGGCGGCCCATCGGCAGCCACGGCCAGTTGCACGTCTTTTCGTTCCACGCGGTGAAGAACCTGCCGATGGGGGATGGCGGGGCGCTGACGGTGCGCGATGAAAAACTGGACGGGCGACTGCGGCGGCTGCGCTGGCTGGGGATCGACAAGGACACCTACCGGCGCACCAGCGGCGATTCCTATAGCTGGAATTACGATGTGCCGGAAGTGGGATTCAAGTATCATATGAACGACATCCAGGCCGCCATCGGGCTGGTGCAGCTTCAGCGGCTGGATCAGGAGAACCAGCGGCGGGCCCGGATCGTGGACCGCTACCGGCGGGGACTGACGGGCGTGCCGGGGGTGCGGCTGCCGCAGCGCGGGGCGGACCGCGTCAGCAGCAATCATCTCTGCTGCATCCTGGCGGAGAACCGGGACGGGCTGGTCTCAAAATTAAAGCAGGCGGGCGTGGAGACGGGGGTACACTATCGCCGAAATGACCTTTACGGGATGTACCGCCACGACCGGAGCCTGGAAGGAGCCGAGCGGTATTGGCGCTCCACCCTGTCGCTGCCGCTGCATCTGCAGTTGAGCGATGAGCAGGTGGATTACGTGATCGACCAGATTCGCAAAGGATGGTGAGCGTGACGCCCCAGGAGATCAACAAACGCCCGCTGCTGATTCTGGGCACGCACGGCCTGGCCCCGGAGGTGGCCGATGTGGTGCGCGGCATTCCCGGAGTGGAGGTGGCGGGGTTTGTGGAGAACATGGACCGGGCCCGCTGCCGCAGTCCCATTAACGGGCTGCCGGTCCACTGGATCGACGATGTGGCGGCGATGGCCGGCACGCACGCGGCGATGAGCGGGCTGGCCACGACGCACCGCGGGCGGTTCACCGACCAGATCGACGCCCTGGGCATGCCTTTCGCCACGCTGGTGCATCCGACGGCACGGCTCTCCCCCACGGTGGAGCTGGGCACCGGCACGCTGGTGGGCGTCGGGACGATCATCGCCTCGCACACGCGCCTGGGGCGGCATGTCTTCGTCAATCGCGGGGCGCTGATCGGGCACGACACACAGATCGGGGATTTCGCCACCATCCAGCCGGGCGCGAACGTGGCCGGCGCGTGCGACATCGGGCGGGCGGCCTATATCGGAATGGGGGCCGTGGTGATCGATCATCGGAAGGTGGGCGCTCATTCGGTCGTCGGGGCCGGTGCGGTGGTCACCGAGGATGTGCCGGATCATGTGCTGGTGGTGGGCGTGCCGGCCAAAATCATCAAGCGCAACATCGAGGGGAAGTGATTCAGTGGACAATCCCAAACTCATCATCAATCTGGCCCCCACCGGCATGGTGCCGACCAAGGCGGACAACGCCCACGTGCCGCTGACGCCGGACGAAATCGCCGAAGATTGCCAGCGCTGCTGCCGGCTGGGCGCCTCGATCCTCCACCTGCACGCCCGCGATGAGGAGGGCAAGCCCACCTGGAAGCCGGACACCTACCGCCGCGTCATCGCGGCCGTGCGCCAGCGCTGCCCCGAGGCGATCATCTGCGTCTCCACCAGCGGGCGCAACTTCGGCGCATTTGAGCAACGGTCGGCCGTGCTGGAGTTGACGGGGGATGAAAAGCCGGAGATGGCCTCTCTGACGCTCGGCTCCCTCAATTTCCCCAATCAGGCCTCGGTGAACGAACCGGCGATGATCCAGGCCCTGGCCAAGAAAATGGCCGACCACGGCATCCTGCCCGAACTGGAAGTCTTTGACCTGGGGATGATCGACTACGCGAAGTTTCTCATCCACCGGCAGATTCTCCGCCCCCCCTTCTATTTCAACCTCCTCCTGGGCTCGCTGGGGATGCTCAGCGCCACGCCGTTTCACCTGGCGGCCTGCACCATGGCCCTGCCGCCCCAGAGCACCTGGGCGGGGGCGGGCATCGGGCGGTTCCAATTCAGCGTCAACGCGCTGGCGATTGTCTCGGGCGGGCACGTCCGGGTCGGGCTGGAGGACAACCTTTACAGCGAGATTGAGACGCGCCGTCCGGCCACCAACGCAGAACTGGTCGAGCGGCTGGTGAACCTGGCGGCGGCGGCCCAGCGGCCCATCGCCACGCCCGCCGAGGCCCGGCGCATGATCGGGCTGCCCGAGCGTCCGGTTTAGGCGTCTCATCGCCAACAAGTGCCACGGCCTCAGCGAGGCGGCCTGTACGCCGGCCGCCATTTTCCTTTTTCCATTTACCATTTACCATGCGGAGGTCATGCCCCAGTCGCGCATCCAGCAGCTTTCCCCCGCCCTGGTCAACCGGATCGCCGCCGGCGAGGTGATCGAGCGCCCCGCTTCCGTCGTCAAGGAGCTGGTGGAAAACGCCCTGGACGCCGGGGCCTCGCACATTCTCATTGAAATCGCCGATGGCGGACGGGAGCTGATCCGCGTCAGCGACGACGGGCACGGGATTGATCCGGCCGATTTGCCGCTGGCCTTCGCCTCCCACGCCACCAGCAAATTGGCCAGCGATGAGGACCTGTTTCGCATCGCCACGATGGGATTTCGCGGCGAAGCCCTGGCCAGCATCGGGGCCGTGGCCCACGCCCGCATCACCAGCCGCACGCCCGCCAGCCAGGCGGCCTACGAAATCACCAACCGCGGCGGCGCGATCGGCGATCCCCAGGCGGCGGCCGGGAACGTCGGCACCACCGTGGAAATCCGCAACCTCTTTTTCAACACGCCGGCGCGCCGAAAGTTCCTCAAAGGGGCCTCCACGGAATTTGGGCACATCTCCGACATGGTGCAGCGGCTGGCACTGCCGTATCCGGCCGTCTCCTTCAAACTGGTGCACAACGGGCGCACGAGCCTGGACTGGCCCGCCGCCGACCGCATCGAGCGCTGGCTGGGCGCCTGGCCCGGTGACTTCCGCCAGAAATATCTGCCCATCGACCTGCGCGACGCGGAGATCACCCTCACCGGCCTGGTGGGACTGCCGGAACTGGCCCGCCCCACCGCCAAGCATCAGTTTCTTTATCTCAATGGGCGCTTCATCCGCGACAAGTCCCTCCAGCACGCCCTGCGCGAGGCGTATCGCGGACTGACCGAGCCGGGACGCCACCCGGCCGGGATTCTCATGCTGAACATGCCGCCGGCGGATGTGGATGTGAATGTGCATCCGACCAAGATCGAGGTGCGCTTCAAGGATGCCGGGCGGCTGCATGGCCTGCTTCTGTCGGCCGTGCGGGAAAAGCTGCTGGGCAGCGATCTGACCCCCAAGGCGGTCGCCCGCCCCGCCTTCTCCGCCGCGCCGACCGACCCGGCCCCGCGCGACGACATGCGCCGGCAGCTGGCCGATTTCTTCAAGCAGGGACCGCCCGAACCGGGTTTCGGATTTCGGGATTCGGGCTTCGGGGAGGCGCGCCCCTGGCAACCCGATTCCCCAACCCCGGAACCCGCCCCGCGCCCGGACGAATCACCCCCCGCCGGCGATTCACCACCCCCGCCCAACGGCTCCCTGCCTCCGGCCAACGGTCCCCGGCCCACAGCGCCCGCCATTCAGCTGCACAACAGCTACCTCGTCGCCCAGAGCGAGGAGGGACTGGTCATCATCGACCAGCACGCCCTGCATGAGCGGATCATGTACGAAGACCTGCGGGCCCGGATCGCACGCGGCCCGCTGGAGTCGCAGCAGCTCCTGATCCCCCAGACCTTTGCCGCCTCCCCCCGGCAGATCGCGCTGCTGGAGCAGATCGCGCCGCTGCTGCAGCGCCTGGGGATCGAGGCCGCCCCCTTCGGCCCCGACAGCATCGCCGTCCAGGCCTTCCCTTCCTTCCTGGAGAAGCTCGAACCGGCCGGTTTCCTGCAGGAACTGCTGGAGCGCGGCGAGCAGGAGCAGCTCGACCTGCACGAGGAGGAGATGCTGCACGATGTGCTGGACATGATGGCCTGCAAGGCGGCCATCAAGGCCGGCGACCCCCTCACCCCCGGCGAAATCGAAGCCCTGCTGGCCCGCCGCGAACTGGTCGAACGCTCCAGCAACTGCCCCCACGGCCGCCCCACCACCCTGCGCCTCTCCCTGCGCGACCTGGAAAAGCAGTTCAAGCGGACCGGGTTTTGACGTGAAGCCGGAAGTTTGTCTGGGCATCTTCTTCCGCACCTGTTTCATGACGGTGGTGGTTGCTGCCGTTCTTTTCTTTTTGGTGGGCCAACTCGTTGTTCCTGCCGAAGACCTCAGCTCTGTAGACGGCTTGTTACTCTGGATCGCATCGTTCGCCATCGCACTGCTCGAAAGCATCGCTTATGCAAGGCGAAATTGGTGAAATGGGGTTTATACCGACGGATTTGAGTGGATTCGGATCGGCCCGCATGCAAAAATGAGTGGAGTAGGGTCCGCATCGCGGACCTTTTTCCGATGTGCGCTTCCCAGCGCATATGAGGCATGCGCAATGCAGATTTCCCTTCGTGGCTTCGTGGTGAATGAACCCATAGCGATGCCCGTGGTGGACTACAGCCCACCCTACAGAAGAGCCATCTCCCCAAACCGCTCCTTCAGATCGCCATAGAGCTTGCGATAGACGGCGTAATGCCGCTCGTAGGCCCGCACGTTGCGGCGGTTGGGGGTGATGCGCTCGGTCGGGCGGATGCAGCGGCGGCAGGCCTCTTCCACGCTCTTCCAGACGCCGGTGCCGACGCCGGCCAGCAGCGCCACCCCGTAGGCCGGACCCTCATCGGCGTTGGTCAGGACGATGGGCAGGTTGTAGATGTCGGCCTGCAGGTGCCGCCAGAAGTCGGACCGCGCCCCCCCGCCGGTGGCCCGCACCTGCCGGATGGGCAGGTCCATGGCCCGAAGGATTTCCAGGGCGTCGCGCATGCCGAAGGTGACCCCCTCCAGCAGCGAGCGGATGAGCATGGGGCGGGTCGTGCGGGCAGTGAGGCCGACCCACCCGCCCCGGGCGGCCGGATCGGGATGGGGGCAGCGCTCGCCGGTGAGGTAGGGCAGGAAAAAGAGCCCCTCGCTCCCCAGGGGCGCTTCGGCCGCCTGCTGAACCAGCAGGGCATAGGGATCGACCCGCCTGCGCCGGGCCGCTTCGATTTCGCTCTGGCCCAGTTGGTTGCGGAACCACTGGAACGACCCGCCGGCGCTCAGCATGCACCCAAACGCGCACCACTTGTCCGGCACGGCATGGCACATGGTGTGGACCCGCCCCCGCGGATCGAGCTTCGGCCGATCGGCGTGGGCGAACATGACGCCGCTGGTCCCCAGCGCGGCCGAGACGATGCCGCTGGTGACGATGCCGTTGCCCACCGCCCCGGCCGCCTGGTCCCCCGCCCCCCCCACCACCGGCGTGCCCGCCTTCAGGCCCATTGCCCTGGCCGCCTCGGGCGTCAGTTGCCCGGTGATCTCGGGCGACTCATGCAAACGCGGCAGCCAGTCGGCGTCGATTTCCAGCAGCGACAAAAGCCGCTTCGACCAGGTGCGCTCCTTCACGTTCAAAAGGAGCGTGCCGCTGGCGTCGGAGACCTCCGTGGCATAGTCGCCCGTCATCCGGTAGCGCACATAATCCTTGGGCAGCAGGATATGTCGGGTCCGGGCATACACCCGCGGCTCATGCTCGCGCACCCAGAGGATTTTGGGGGCGGTGAAGCCGGTCAGGGCCGGGTTGGCCACCAGTTGGATCAGCGCCTTGCGTCCCCCCGCCTTCTCGCTGATCTGCGCGCACTGCTCGCCGGTGCGCTGGTCGTTCCAGAGAATCGCCGGGCGCAGCGGCTCGGGGCCATCGCCCAGAAAGACGCTCCCGTGCATCTGCCCCGAGAGCCCGATCCCGGTGATGTCGCTCCCCTTCACCTTCGCCTTCTTCAAAACGGCCTTAGTCGCCGAGCAGGCCGCCCGCCACCAGTCGCGCGGGTCCTGCTCCGACCAGCCGGGCCTGGGGGTGCTGATGGGATGCTCGGCCACGGCCGTGGCCAGCACCCTCCCCTTTTCATCACACACCAGCGTCTTGGTCCCGCTGGTTCCGATGTCGATCCCAAGGAGGCGCATAGCGATGAATTATGAAGGATCGGGCCCAAACATGCCATGCGCGGCGAACCTGAAACATCAAACCACCAAGACCGCGCTTCAGGTCTTCACATCTTCCTGTTTCACGCCTCTCCCCACCCGGTTTTCCGTGCCCCGCAGCAGCCGCCCGATGTTGCTCCGGTGCTTCCAGATGATCATCGCGCAGATCGCCAGGGCGAAGATCAACAGCGGCAGCTGCGCCCCGAAAATCGGCCAGCCCCGCACGGCCGCCAGCCCGATGTACGCCAGGGGAAAGACCAGCGCCCCGACGATCGAGGCCAGGCTCACGTAGCGCCACCCCTTGAAGATCAGAATAAAGACCGCCGCGGCCACCAGCCCCGGCGCCGTGTAGTAGGGATAGATTCCCAGCGCCACCCCGGCGCTGGTCGCCACCCCCTTGCCCCCTTTGAACTTCAGGAAGAGGCTGAAGACATGCCCCAGGATCGCCGCGAACCCCACCCCCATCCAGAGCAGGCAGTTGGCCGCGCTGGCGGCCCGCCACCCCAGCAGCCACCCGGCGGCCAGGACCGGCGCCAGCCCCTTGAGCAGGTCGAGCGTGAAGACAAGCGCGAAATAGCGTCCCCCCAAAAGCCGCCCCAGGTTGGTCGCCCCGATGTTGCCGCTGCCGTGTTGGCGCGGATCGATCCCGCGCCACCGCCCCACCAGCAGCCCGAACGGAATCGAGCCCACGAGGTAGGCCACCGGAATCAACATGCCCACTTCCCATGCGGGATTCATGGGCAAGGTTGTACCCGATGAAGCCCCGATTGTCAGTTGTGCCGGAACCCGGAACCCGAATCCCTCCCCCTACCGGCTGATGACAAAGATGGCGATGTCGGCGTTGAGGTTGGGATCGGCCGTGATCCGCTGGTGGCTCTGGGTGTCGAAGTAGATGCGCTGGTGGATGCGCACCTGCTTGGCCTGGCAGAACTCCTCAAAGTCCAGAATGGTGGGAAAGCGGCGGTTGGGCGTGTTGTACCACTCGTACGGGTAGGACCCGGCCGACTTGGGGGAGCGCCCCTCCTCGGCCAGCATCCGCCGCAGGCGGTGATAGGCCAGGTTGGGGAAGCTGACGATCGCCCGGCGCCCCACGCGCAGGATCGCGCGGATGATCCCCTCGGTGTCGGGGATCGACTGAAGCGTTTGCGACAGGACCACCACGTCGAACTGCCCGTCGGCGAAGCTCGCCAGCGGCGCTTCGGCCGAGACCTGCACCCCATCCAGTCCGCGCTCCACGGCCGCGGCGATCGCCCGCTCATCCACCTCCGCCCCCATCAGCCGGTGCCCGCCGCGCTGCTGGAGCATCCGCAGCAGGTCCCCCCGGCCGCACCCGACATCCAGCACGCTCGCCCCCGGCGGGATCAACTCCAGGATCGTCTCGTGGTCCAGCCGCTGGTCGTGGAAGATGCTCCGGGGGTTCTCCCCCCGCCCCGGCCCCGCCTGTGCGGCCGCCGCCTCCCCCGCCTCCTGCACGCCCTCCCCCGCGGAACGGGCGGCCGGGTCCAAGTTCTCCAGGAACCCCGCGATCAGCCGCCCGTACATCGCCAAATCCTCCTCCAGCAAAAAGGCGTCATGCCCGCAGGTGCTGGTGATGTTGCAGTAGCTCACCGGCCGCCCGGCGGCGATCAGGGCGTCGACCAGTTGTCGGCTCTGGAAGGGGGGAAAGAGCCAGTCGCTGGAGAAGCTCAACAGCAGCCAGCGGCAGTCGGCCGCCGCCAGCGCCTGCTGGAGCTTGTCCGGCGTCCGGCCCAAATCGAACAGGTCCATCGCCATCGTCAGCGTCAGGTAGCTGTTGGCGTCGAAGCGCTCCACGAACTTGTGTCCCTGGTGGGCCAGGTAGGAGCCGACGGAAAAGGTCTTTTCAAAGTCGGTGGCGATGTCGCGCGGCTGGAGGCGGTCGGTGTCGAACTTGTCGCGCATCGCCTGGCGCGACAGGTAGGTGATGTGCCCCAGCATCCGCGCCAGGGCCAGCCCCACCGTCGGCTTGTGCGGCTGGTCGTAGTACTGCCCGCCGTGGTAATGCGGGTCGCGCGTGATGGCGTTGCGCCCCACCACGTCGAAGGCCAGCGCCTGGCTGGTGAGGCGCGGCGAGCTGGCCAGGGCCACGCAGCCGCGCATGAACCCGGGGTGCCGCATCCCCCAGACCAGCGCCTGGTGCCCCCCCAGCGACCCCCCCACCACCGCCCGCAGCCGCCGGATCCCCAGTTGATCCAGCATCCCCTTTTGCACCGCCACCATGTCCGCGATGGTGATCAGGGGAAAATCCGCCCCGTACGGCCGCCCCGTGCCGGGATTGAGGCTGTTGGGCCCCGTCGTCCCGCGGCAGCCCCCCAGGATGTTGGGGCAGATCACGAAATACCTCCGCGTGTCGATCGCCTTGCCCGGCCCGACCACCGCCTCCCACCACCCCGGCGCATCGCCCGGATGGTGCCGGGCCACGTGCGAGTCCCCGGTCAGGGCGTGGCAGATCAACACGGCGTTGGCCCCATCCCCCGCCAGCGTGCCGTAGGTTTCATACGTGACCGTCACCCGCTCCAGTTCGCCCCCCCGCTCCAGGCGCACCGGCCCGCCGAGCGTCAGCTGCTTCGCCTCCGGCGACATCGCCTCGCTGCGCAGGGAGTCACTGCTGTGGAATGGGTCGCTCATGACTTCTGTGGGGCTCAGGGCTCAGGGCCCCGGCCCCCCGGCTCACGCCTGCGACGCCGCCAGGGCCTGCTCCAGGTCGGCGATGATGTCCCTGGCATCCTCGATCCCGATGGAGAGGCGGATGTAGTCGGGGCTCACCCCCGCATCGGCCTGCTCTTTGGCCGTGAGCTGCTGGTGGGTCGTCGAGGCCGGATGGATCACCAGGCTCTTGGCGTCGCCGATGTTGGCCAGGTGGCTCAGCAGCTTCACGTGGTCGATGAACTTCACCGCCGCGTCATACCCCCCCTTGATGCCGAATCCCATGATCGCCCCGGCCCCGTTCGGCAGGTACTTTTTCACCATCGCCGCATCCGGGTGGTCGGGGAGCCCGGCGTAATTGACCCAGCTGACGGCCGGGTGTTTTTTCAGCCACTGAGCCACTTCCATCGAGTTCTCGCAGTGCCTCGGCATGCGCAGATGCAGCGTCTCGATTCCCTGCAGGAACAAAAAGGCGGCGAAGGGGCTCATCGCCGCCCCCGTGTCCCTCAGCCAGTGGGTGCGCATGTGGATGATGTAGGCGATGTTGCCGATGGGGCGCAGCGCCTCCTCAAAGACGATCCCGTGGTAGGAGGGGCTGGGGGCGCAGAACTCCGGCCAGCGCTGGGGGTCTTTGGCCCAGGGGAAGGTGCCGGCGTCGATGACCATGCCGCCGATGTGCGTGCCGTGGCCGCCGATGAATTTCGTGGTGGCGTAGACCACGATGTCAAACCCATGCTCGATCGGCCGCAGGAGCATCGGCGTCATGACCGTGTTGTCGCAGATCGCCGGCAGCCCCAGGCGGTGGGCCAGGTCGGTGATCTTTTTGAAGTCCGGTACATCGTTCTTGGGATTCCCCTGCGACTCGACAAAGACGAAGCGCGTCTTGTCATCCACCAGCGTTTCGATCTCCTCGGGCTTGCGCGGGTCGAAGAAGCGGGCCTCGATCCCCAGTTGCCGCAGCGTGTGGCTGAAGAGGGTGTGCGTGCCGCCGTAGAGGCTGGCGGAGGTGATGAAGTTCTGCCCCGCGTGGCAGATCGTCAAAATGGCCGCGTTGATCGCCGACATCCCCGAGGCGAAGGCCAGGGCCGCCGCGCCGCCTTCCATCGCGGCCATGCGCTTCTCCAGCACGTCGCAGGTGGGGTTTTGCAGGCGGGAGTAGATGTTGCCGAATTCCTTGAGGCCAAAGAGGTTGGCCGCGTGCTCGGTGTCGTTGAAGGTGAAGCTGGTGGTGGCATAGATCGGCACCGCCCGCGCGTTGGTGGCCGAGTCGGGTTCCTGCCCGGCATGGACCGCCATCGTCCCCAGCCCGTATGTCCTGCTCGCATCCGCCATGGGTCTCCTTGTTGAATCAATCCGGCGGCTTATTTTACCCACTTTTTTCCCCGATGCACCCTGTGCCTCCCCGTGGTGCACTTTGCCGCAGCCGGGTCGCCACAGATGGGGCACGGATGAACGCAGATGA
>JBIQLO010000076.1:0-17018 GCA_044464175.1 Planctomycetaceae bacterium
ATCACCCCCGCCGCCGTCCCCCCGTAGACGCACACATCCACATCCAGCGCCTCATCCGTCAACTCAATCCAAGAGGGAAGAAAATAGTGCAGCTTCGACATTCGCTTCTTTCCAGGTAAAACCAACGCGGCCACCCCCGTCCATCGCCACCCACGACCAAGATTTTCACGATACGAAACAACCCACCCCCTGTCTAGCTGCACGGGCGGCTTCGGCCGCCCCCTTGCCCGGAATTTTCTTGACAACCCGAGCTCCCGGTTGTTAAAAACTAATCGATTAGCATTTGCCGCCGTCAGGTGTCCCGATATGCCGCCCCAAGCCCGAGCCCAACTTCGGATCCGCGACGTCGCCCAGACCCTCTCCCTCTCCTCCTGCACCGTCTCCAAAGCCCTCAGCGGCCAGCCCGGCGTCCGCCCCGAAACCCGCCAGCGCGTCCTCACCGCCGCCCGCCGGCTCGGCTATGTCCTGGATCGCCAGGCCCAGACCCTCCGCAAAGGACGCTCCCACACCATTGCCCTCCTCCTGCCCACCCTCGCCAATCCCGTCTATTCCGAAAACATGAAGGACATCTACCAGGCCGCCGCCCAGCGCGGGTTCGAGGTCATGGTCACCAGCTATGAGCTGAACCACGACCGCCGCCTGGCCCTCTGCCGCGACATGATCGGCCGCCGCGTTGAGGGGATCATCATCCCCTGCGGCCCCGACCAGACACCCCTGGCCATGCTGCGCGAGGCGGGGGTCGCCGTCCTCTATTTCGATCCGGCCGAGGATGCCGTTCCCGGCGCCGCCGTCCTCAAGGTGGACCGCACCGAGGGCGTCCGCCTCCTGCTGCGCCACCTGCTGGACCTGGGCCACCGCCGCCCGCTGCTGGTGGGCAACTGGCATGTCGACCCGCGCCGAATGAAGGGCATCGCCCAGGCGCTGGCCCAGGCCGCCCGCCCGCCGGATGAATTCATCATGGCCTCCGAACATATCGGCGAGGAAATCATGCGCCGGGGCTACGATCAGACCTTCGCCGTCTTCCAGGCCGACCCCCGCGCCGCCACCGCCGTCATGGCCAGCAACGACCAGGTCGCCATCGGCGCCATCGCCGCCCTCCACACCCAGGGCCTCCGCGTCCCGGCCGACGTCTCCGTCACCGGCATGGACAACATCGCCGCCGCCGAATTCGCTATTCCTCCCCTCACCACCGAGTCCCGAACCCATCTGCATCTGGGCCGCCATGCCGTGGAAATGCTCATCGGCATGATCGAAGGCCAGGTTCCCCCCGGCACCGGGCGCACCCTCACCCCCGAGCTGGTCGTGCGCCAGTCCACCGCGCCGGCCCCCATTCCTTCTCCGGACAAAAACCCCGTTTATGGAAGGAGCTTGTCATGTCCCGTCTGAAACAAGCGTCGAGTTTTTCTGTGGATGGCCTCGTTGAGGCCGTTGCCAAGCCGGCGACCTTGCCCTCGGACTACCGCGCTTTCACATTGGTAGAACTGCTGGTGGTCATTGGAATCATCAGCGTCCTGATCGCGATGCTCCTGCCCGCCCTCAACAAGGCCCGCGAGGCGGCCAAGACCGTCCAATGCGCCTCCAACCTGCGCCAGATCGGCATGGGCGTCCACATGTATGCCAATGAGAACCGCAACTATCTGGTTCCCGGGCGGGTCAACATGGCCGATTTCCGCTATTACAGTTGGCAATATCAGTTGGGCCGGCTCGGGGGCGGGGGGGACACTGGTTGGCAAAGCCGCGCCTATCTCTGCCCGTCCACGCCCGACCCCCAGGAGTGGGATGCATCCAGTCAATCGGGGTTCCTGGTGAAATGGCAGGGATATGCCTTCAATGACATGGTCCTCATGTACGCCTCGACCACCCACATGACGGTCAACTTTCACAAGCTCAACGAGGCAAAGCAGCCTTCATCGCTCATCCTTTTTCTCGACGGAACCAGCTATGACGTCCAACCCGCGGTGGCCGATTTCTGGTGGGGCGTCCTTCCCCTGACTCAGCAGCGCATCGCCGCGCGCCACAATCACGGAACCAATCTGCTGATGCTGGACGGCCATGTGGCATTTCACAGCGGCGGAAAATGGGAAAGACCCATCGACCGGCCTTTTGAATGGTCGCTGGATGGCCAGCGACACACCAACGTCCCGAAACCCTGGTGAATCTTCGGCCCGGGCCGTGAATCCAATCGACTCCTGCGGAGAACCCCCATATGCGGAACTGGCGCACAACCAAACCGGCCGGCGGAGTGCCGGCGGCGATCGCGGTCTGCCTCCTGACCGCCACGACGGCCCTGGCCTCCAATCTTCTGGGCGGCGGCAACGCCGAGCAGGTCCTCAAGTCCTGGAAGACCTACCCCCAGGGCAGACACACCCTCAGCATCGATCCCATTGCCGGGCGCCGGGACAAGCCCGCCGCCTTCTTCCACCTCGCCGCCGCCCAATCGTCGGCCACCGCCTACACCTACGCCCGCCTGACTCCCTTGCATGTCTATGCGCTGGACCTCTGGTACAAGCCCGCCCTTAAGCAGATCACCAATCAGACGCAATTCAGCCTGACCCTCAACTTCAACAAGAAAGGGGGCCCCAACGGCAGCGCTGGACGGCTCAGGATCGACCTGCCCCTCGAGGGCGCTCCCGCCTGGCGGCATCACCAGACCCTCGTGGTTGCCCCGGCCGATGCGGTCACCGCGCAAGTAGTCCTGGGTCTCAAGGCGACCGACGGCGGGGTCTGGATCGATGAGATTCAGTTGAACGACGCCACCGAAGCGGCCATCCCACGCATCACCGCTCCGCCCACCCTCGACGGCAAACTCGATGACCCCGTCTGGAAATCCGCCACGCTCCTGGCCGGCTTCTGGCCCTCCGACAAACCCACCCAGCAGGCCTCCGCCCTCACCACCGCATGGATGGCCTACGATGACGACAACCTCTACATCGCCTTCCGCAATGAGGACCCCAATCTCGACCACCTTCGCGCAAGCGTCACTCAGCGCGATGGCAACCTCTGGTCCGATGACTGCGTGGAAGTCTTCATCGTTCCCCCCGAGGCCCATGGCGTTCACCTGAGTGTCAACAGCCTCAACACCCAGGGCGATCTGGCGCTGGTCCCCAATGCCGCCGGCGACATCAAGCAGGACAAATCCTGGAACGGCCAGTGGCAAAGCGCGGTGGCCAAAACCTCTGATGCCTGGAGCGTGGAGATGAAAATCCCCTTCACCACGCTCAAGGCCCATCCCAAAGCGGGCGCCCAGTGGAAGATCAACCTTTGCCGCGAACGTTACACCGGCCTGCCCCATTTCACGCATTGGAACCGCGCCACCGGCGGATTTGCCAACCTTGAGAAATTCGCCACCCTGCGCTTCGAGCAGGGCGGGGCGACACTCCTCCGCTTCGTCGAGGACCTGTCGCGCAACCCCCTGGCCATCGAACGCCCCAACCCCCGGTTCCAGTCCCTTCTGGGCGAAAATCCTGGAAATTATCCGGTCAGCTCCTGGTCCAACGACATGTACCTGAGCCAATATCCCGATCCGATCAAAAAGAAGTACTCGGCCCAGACATGGAAGCCGCGCGCTTATGAATTTCTGGAGAAGTGGGGCAGGGCGGGCATGGACGGCCCGGCCTTTCCCTGGGCCCCGATGGCGCAAAACCTGGGCTGGGAGATGGTCCAGAAACTGCACGAGCAGTTTGGCATGCGCTATCGGCTGGTCATCCTCAACTCCTCCCTCGACCGCAAGGCCCGCCAGAATGGCGCCAAATGGTTCTTTCCCGACGGCGACCGCAAGCGCGTCGCCATCATCGACCCCAAGCTGCTGGAAGCCATCGAATCCTTCGCCGGGAAGTGGGTTCACGACAACCCTCGCGCCCTGGAGCTGATCCACTCGATCGAAGGTATTGACGAGCCGAGCAACGGCCTCCTCGCCACCTTCAGCCCCACCAAGCGCCCCGACATGACCGCGGACCTGGCCCTTCTGGATCAGCAGATCCGCCAGAAGTTCGGCCACGGCAAATTCGGCCTGTACGATGACTATGCCCCCGCCGACGAGACAACGCCCTTCAAGCGCATCGCCTTTTTGAAATGGTGGAATCACAATCTGGCCGACGCCATCGGCCGCCTCCAGCTCTTTTTCAAGAAGCTCACCCCCGACAAGCCCTTCATGGGCTTCGACATCAATTCCGTCAGCGCCATGAATCCCACCGATATCACGCTCCTGAGCCCCCACACCGACTGGGCCTCCACCGACCCCTATCCCACCGCCACCCTCGCCCTTTACGGCCGTGCCCGCGCCCTCTATCACACCGGCTTCACCACCAAGCTGCTCAAAGACCTCGGCCAAAAGCCCCTGCGCGTCATCTGTCAGGGGTTCATCTACTATGGTCGCGGACCCACCCCCGCCGACGTCCGCGAATGGGCCTCCCAGGCCCTCAAGAATGGCGCGGATGGATTGATGTGGTACGAATCCGGCCCGGCCAATCTGACCATTCCCGAAGCCTACGACGAAACCATCCGCATCAACGGCCTGGTCCACCGGATGAACAAACTCGAACTGCCCAAACAGACCCACACCGCCATCTTCTTCTCCCAGGTCGACCGCTGGGGCCGCGATGACAAGCCGATGGACGCCGCCTACACCCTCTATACCCTCCTGGGCGAGCGCCTCGGCTCCTGGTTCAATTTCGTCAGCGACACCCAGCTGTCCCGCAATCCCGCGGCCCTGGATGATTACACCCTGATTTACCTCCCGAGCCTGACCTATGTGGATCGACCCGTCGCCCAGCGCCTGATCGATCGCGCCAGGGCCGGCGCGACGCTGGTCATCTTCGATCCCCAGGCCTTTACCTGGGCCACCGACGGCTCGCGCCTCTCCGATCTGCGCCAAAGCGCCGGCGGGGCGCCGCTTGACGCGCTGCGCCATGAAACCACGCTCCTGCCGCCCCCCAATCCAGCGCCGGGCCGAATCACCCCGAACGCCCCTCTCCCCCTGACGCCGCTGGGAACGGGCCCGGACAAGGGCCGGATGGAGGCATTCACACTCGGGACCCTGCCCGGCGAGGCCGCCGTGATCGCCACCTATGCCGACGGCGCGCCGGCCGCCTATCAGGTCCCCGTGGGCAAAGGATCGGTGATTTGGTTCGCCGCCCAGCCCTTCGGCAACGCCGATCTGGTCCTCCAGAACACCCCCTGGCAACCCTTCCTCGCCGCCTTGGCCGCCCGGGCTCACGAGAAAACCGACCTCCCTCTCTGGCATTTCCTCATCCCGCCCCCCACCTCCAACCCCGCAGGGCAGGCTTCGAATCCATAACCTCCGTTCATTCCCTCCCCCAATGGACTCAATGGGGGAGGGCAGCGAGGGGGGCGAACGATTGAACGATTACCGCAAAAATTACTTGACAAAACCCGAACAAAAAGCTATGCTCCCCATCATGCAATCTCCCATCCATCATGACCTGTTCACTCCCTTACCCTATCCCTTCACCCCCTTCGTGCCTCCATGCCTCCATCCCTTCCCCAACGACCAACGAACCCAATCGAACCAAACCCAATCCCCCCCTGGCGCTATCAAAAACAACGATTTTCCCCCCGAACCCAAGATGCCGTATTTCCCAACGAACCCAACCCTCCCCGATTCCCGAATCCCGCAACCCCAATCCTGCCCCCCGCTTCCCCAGTTGACGCCCTGTCCCCGACGGCATACCCTCTCCCCGGCAGGATCATTCATCCCGCAGGTTTCTTAACTCTCTATCTTGAAGGAGGTTCGTCATGGCATTTCAACTCCCCCCGTTGCCTTATCCGGCCGACGCCCTGGAGCCGTCGATCGATAAGCAGACCATGGAAATCCACCACGGCAAGCACCACGCGGCCTATGTGAATAACCTGAATAAAGCCCTCGAATCCGCCCCCGAACTCCAGAGCAAATCCCTCGAGGAGCTTCTGGCCAACAACTGCGCCATCGTCCCGGAAAACATCCGCACCGCCGTCCGCAACAACGCCGGCGGCCACGCCAACCACACCATGTTCTGGCAGATCATGGGCCCCAAGGCCGGCGGCGCCCCCTCCGGCGCTCTGGCCCAGGCGATCAACAGCACCTTCGGCTCCTTCGACCAGTTCAAAACCCAGTTCGCTGACGCCGCCGCCAAGCGCTTCGGCTCCGGATGGGCGTGGCTGGTCAAGAACGGCGGCAAGCTGGAGATCATCTCCACCCCCAACCAGGACAGCCCCCTGATGGCTGGCCAGCACCCCATCCTCGGCGTCGATGTCTGGGAGCATGCCTATTACCTCAAGTACCAGAACCGCCGCCCCGACTACCTCACCGCCTGGTGGAACGTCGTCAACTGGAGCGAGGTCGAAAAGCGGTTCAAGTAACCCCTGGGCTGTTGACCGTTGGCCGTTGACCGAACCATCCCCGCATGCTTCGGACAACGGCCAACGGCAAACGGCCGATAAATTTGCAATTCTCCCATCAGAATCTAGGCTTTTATCGGTTTCAAGACGCGAGGTTGCATGGGTCGGTTGTATTTGCGCGACGGTGTGCCGGGGGATGTGGTGGAGGATGTCTTTGTCCTCACCGGCAAACAGTACTCCATCACCACCGGAGGCAAGCCTTTCATCAAGGCCTTCGTCTCCGACCGCAGCGCTCAGGTCACCGCGCGCATGTGGAACGCCCAGCGCGACACCTTCGACGCCATGCCCGAAAGCGGATTCGTCAAAATCCGCGGCCACCTCGAGAATTACCAGAACAACCTGCAGCTCATCATCGAACAAATCTGGCCGGCCAAAGAGGGAACCTTCGACCCCGCCGACCTGATGCCCCACACGCAGAAGGACATCGACGAGATGTGCCAGCGGATTTTCGAAATCTGCGGCAGCATCCAGAACCGTCACCTCGCCGCCATCGTCCAGGCCTATCTCGACGATGAAGACCTGATGAACAACTTCTGTCGCGCCCCGGCCGCACAGAGCTTCCACCACGCCTTCATCGGCGGCCTGCTGGAACACACCCTCAACATGATGGAGGTCGCCGACGCCGTCGTGAAGTTCTATCCCGGCCTCAACCGCGACCTCATGCTCACCGGCATCTTCCTCCACGACATCGCCAAAACCTGGGAGCTCACCTACGACTGCGCCTTCGGCTATTCCGACGGCGGCACCCTGGTCGGCCACATCGTCAAAGGCGCCATTTGGGTCGAGGAGAAAGCCAAAGCCGCCGAGCAGACCCTGGGCGAGAAAATCCCCCAGCGGCTCATCGACGTGCTCCAGCACCTGATCCTTTCCCACCACGGCGAGCCGGAATTCGGCGCCGCCCGCATCCCCGCCACCCCCGAGGCCCTGGCCATTCACCTGATCGACAACCTTGATGCCAAGCTGATGCTGGCCTTGGCCTCCCGCGCCGCCACCGGCGCTGCGGCCGAGGGGAACTGGACCGAATACCTCAAGGCCTTCAGTGGCCGGCTTTATCGTCCCGATGTCGCCCCGCCCGAGGCCATCGAGGCCGAATCCTCCCCCAGCAACGGCCAGCCCGCCACCCCCACCATGAAACTGGCGATCAATAATCCCCTCTTTGAGGCTGCCCAGCCGAAGAAGAAATGATCCCCCGCCGAAACTCGCGCGGCGACCGGCCCACCAGCTTCTTGAATGTCCGCGACAGGTGAAACGCGTCGGCGAACCCCGTCAGCCGCGCAATCTGCGCCAGTGAGTGTTGCCCCGTCGCCAGATGCGCCCGCGCCGCCTCGATCCGAATTTGCCGCAGCCGCGCCATCGGCGACACCCCCGCCAGCCGCTTGTAGGCGTGGGCGAACCCCGACTCGCTCATCTCCACCGCCTGGGCAAAATCCGGCAGCGACAGCGGCCGATGCAGGTTCGCCCGCATGAACCGGTGCACCCGCGTCAGCAGGTCCTCATGCCGCCGGCTCTCGGTGACAATCAGCCAATCCTCCCGCGGCGCGGCCCCCAGCAAGTGCCCCATCACCTGCAAAAACGCCCCCCGCGCCAGCAGCGCATCGGCCCCGGGCAGGTTATGGTGCCGCAGCACCTGCTCCACCAGCGGCAACAGCAGATTCTGATGGTCCTCCACCCCCCGGTACGGCGACACCTTCTCCCGCCACGCCGCCAGCAGCGCCGATTCATCCCCCTCAAACAGCAGGCACAAACTCTCGCACACCCCCGGACCGCCCGCGTTCCTCTCCCGATAAACCGTCCCCGGCGCATACAACACCCCCTGCTCCCGGCTGAACGTCCGCCACGGCCCCCCCTCCACGCTTATCGACAGCTTGCCGGTCGTAAACAGCTCCAGCGTCCACACCCCCCGAGAAATCCCCCGGCTGGGCATCGGCATCGCCATCCGGAACGGCAAGGCCGACACCAGGCGGAATCCAGCCCCGGCCTGGTCGCCGCCGGGTCCCTC
Organism: Planctomycetaceae bacterium; assembly: GCA_044464175.1. Taxonomy (GTDB): domain Bacteria; phylum Planctomycetota; class Phycisphaerae; order Tepidisphaerales; family Tepidisphaeraceae; genus JBIQLO01. Next base: position 8,396 of record JBIQLO010000076.1, read on the forward strand.
CCATTGCTGCGCAGGTCCGTTCATGTTTTTTGCATGATCTGCCATAGCCAGGATTCGGAATGGTGGTAGTTTTATGCAGCATACTCGGCCCGTGCAAGAAATTGTTTCCCGACGGACCGTGCAGGATGGAGCATAAAGGAGCCGCCATGACGACCACCGCCACTCAAGCATCCCCCTTGGCCATCGACGGAGGCCCCAAGGCCTTTGCCCGCATGGAGGGAAAGCCGCAGAACAAGATCGGCGTCGAGGAACTCTTCGCCATCGCCCAGCGCTTCGGCCTGAAGCCCGACGCCATGCAGCGACTGCGCGAAGCGATTACCGACGACGACCTGGAGGGCAATGGCCCCAATCTCGGCAAGTATGCCACCACCTTCCCCAAACCCTCGACCGGCTCGAAGATGGAGGCCTTGGCGCGCGAGCTGTTCGGCTCCCCCCATGCCCTGGCCGTCAGCTCCGGCACCGGGGCGCTCCACGCCGCGATGGTCGCCGTCGGGGCCGCCCCCGGCAAAGAGGTCATCATTCCCGCAATGGGCTTCATGGCCACCGCCGCCGCCGCCGCCCTCAGCGGCGCCACCCCCGTCTTTTGCGATGTCGATGAATCCCTTCAACTCGATCCCGACAAGCTCGAAGCCTGCATCACTCCCAATACCGTTGCCGTCGCCCCCACGCACCACTGGGGCATGGTCGCGGACATGGACCCGATCATGGCCATCGCCCGCAAACACCGGATCAAGGTGGTCGAGGACTGCGCCCAGTCGCCCGGCGCGCAATACAAGGGACGGTTCGTCGGCACGATCGGCGATGTCGGCTGCTTCAGCATCTCCGCCTACAAGATCATCGGCGGCGGGGAGGGAGGGCTGGTCCTGGCCCGCGACCAGCGGCTGTTTGACCGCGTCAACCAGTTGGCCGAGTGCGGCGGCCTGTGGCGCAGCCAGCGCTTCGCCCCGCCGCAGTATGAAGGGGAACTGTTCGTCGGCACCAACTACCGCCTCTCGGAACTGGAGTCGGCCGTCAATGTCGTTCAACTGGGCAAGCTCCAGGCGATTGTGGACCGCACCCGCGCCAACTATCACCGCATCCTCAAGCAACTGACGTCGGTCCGGGAAATCCGCCCGCAGAAGATCAACGACCACGCCGGCGCCATTGGCTACCAAATTCGCTTCTTCCCCCAAAGCCATGAACTGGGTGAAAGGATCGTCGAGGCCCTGCGGGTCGAGGGGATCGGCTGCAACAAGCGCCCCCGCGAGGGCAAGCCCGACTGGCACCTGTGCAGCGACATGTTCCCCCTGCAACAGGCGCTCAAGGCCAACAGCCGCGCCGACCAGTGCCCCGTGGCCATGGACTTGTTCCGCCGCGAATTGTCGATCGCCGTCAACCAGTGGTGGAACCATGCCGACTGCGACGCCGTCGCCGGCGGCATCAACAAAGTCCTGGCGGCCTATTGCACGGCCGATGACAATGCACAGCCGTGGTGGTAACTGTGGACGGTCGCGTTGAGGCCGTTGCGGGTTCAATGAACTCCCCTACAGAGGAATCTATGACCAACTGGAACTTCTTTGATGCCCGCTGCAAGGTGGGGCTGCATTCCAAGCAGACGACGCCGGAGCGCAGCCCCTTTTCGGTCGAGCATCTTCTTTCCGACATGGACCAGTGCGGCGTGGCCGAGGCGCTGGTGCTCGATTGTCTCAGCGTCGAAAACAGCCCGCTGGACGGCAACCCGCGCGTATTACAGCAGGTTGAGGGGCATCCGCGCCTCCATCCCGTCTGGGTGGCCCTGCCGCCGGGATCGGATGAGACGCCCGCCCCGGCCGACATGCTTCAGCAGATGCGCCGGCACAAGATCGCGGCCCTCTATCTGTTGCCGGTCCAGTATCGTTATTCCTTGGGCGACTGGAGCATTGATGAACTGATTGAGCCGATGGCCGAGGCGGGTGTGCCGATTTTCGTCAGTTACGATGAAGTGGGCCCGCGCGGCACGGGCACCGACCAGACCGACTGGGATGCGGTCGTGGCCCTGTGCCGGCGCTGGCCGAAGCTGCCGGTCATCGTCAGTGAATACCGCATCCGCCGCGGCCAAAGGGCGCTCTACAAGGCTTTTGACGCCTGTCCCAACTTGCGCTTGGAGGTGAGCTGTTATTGGCTGCATCACGGCATCGAATATGTCACCCGCCGCTGGGGGTCGGAGCGGCTGCTGTTTGGGTCTAATTGGCCCACCCACGGAATTGGTCTGACGCTTCCCACCGTCGCTTGCGCCGAGATCGACGATGCCGACAAGCGAAAGATCGCCGGCGACAACCTGCGCCAACTGGTCCGCTGGTGCGATCCGGCCCACCCTGAAGTCCGGCCTACCCCGCCGACCGATCCCTTGGTGCAGTGGGGGCGCACCGGACAGAAGCCCGAAGGGATCAAGCTGTATGACAACCACGGACACGTCGGCGGCACGTCCGGCCATTACCACGTGCCCGACGGAGATGCCGAGGCTCTGATCCGCGAAATGGACCGCTTCGGCATCGAGCAGGTCTGCGTCTTTTCACTGTCGGGCGTCTTCACTGATGAGGTCTACGGCAACGACCGGGCGCTGGAATACATCCGCAAATATCCGGACCGCTTCGTGGGCTTCACAATGCTCAACCCTCATCGCGGTCCCGATTTCATGCGGCGCGAACTGGAACGATGCGCCAAATTGGGCATGCGCGGCATCAAGCTGATCCCGACCTATCAGGGCTATCCGGAGGAAGGGCCCAACATCGATGTGGCCTGTCAGTGGGCCCACGAACACAAGCAGCTCATCCTCAACCATTACTGGGGCGGCGCCGATCAGATGCGCCGGCTGGTCAGCACCTATCCCAACGCCTGTTTCTTCACCGGCCACACCACGGTGCAATATGCCAATGTGATGAAAGAGCACAAGAATCTCTATGTCTGCTCCTGCCCCGTGCGCGAGCCGCGCATCGTGGAGACGGTCGTGGACGCGATCGGGGCCGACCGCTTTCTCTTCGGCTCAGACCTGACCGATCTGCCCATTTCCTGGGGCATCGGTCCGATTCTCATGGCCCGCATTCCCGAAGCGGACAAGCGCAAAATCCTCGGCGATAATCTGAAGGACCTGCTGACCCGTTACAGCCTTCCCTCATGATGACAGCCTCCCTTCAAAACATCCGATGCGCCCCCTGGCCCGATGCGCCGGCCGCCGCGGGGGAGGAGGCGCTGCGCGTCCACTACGTCAGCGAGGCGGATGGGCAGCCTGACTGGGCCGTGCTGATGCCCGGCCGCTCGACCCACGCCTTCGCCGTCATGCTCCATGGCCATGGCAGCGGGGGCGACCAGCTTCTGACGCGCCCCGACATCCGCGACCAATGGCTGCCGGCGATGCGGTCGGCGGGCCTGGGCATTCTCTGTCCCAACCTGCGCGGCAATGCCTGGATGTCCCCGGCCGCCGCCGCCGATCTGCATCAGCTTCTTGCCTGGCTTGGCGAGCAGTATGCGCCCCAGCGCATTGTTCTGGTCGGTGGCTCCATGGGGGGGACATCCACCCTCATTTACGCCGCGCTTCATCCGCAGACGATTGACGGGGTTGTCGCCCTCTGCCCGGCCACGGACCTGCCCGGCTACTGGCGCTGGGCCGCGACCCGTGCGTCCCAACATCCCATTCTGGCCCAGATCGCCGCGGCGATAGAGGAACATTACGGAGCAACGCCTGAGCATGCGCCGGAGCTATTTGCCCGCCATTCCGCGCTGCAACAGTACAATCGGCTCACCATGCCCATCGCCCTGGCGCATGGATCGGCCGATGCCACCATCCCGGTGGAGGGTTCCCGCCAACTGGCCGCCCGCCTGGGCGGACGGGCTGAGGTGCGCTATCAGGAGGTGCCCGATGGCGACCATGACGCCCCGCTGGTGACGTTCCCCGATGCGCTCCGATGGGTGCTGGAAAGAGGAATGACCAAATTGGTCCCTGTCTGACGGATTCATCAATCATAGTTTCCTGAAAGGATGCCATGCTCAAGCAATCATTCTGCTATCCCTGCTATAAGGCCGATGATGTGGACCTGGACCGCCTGTGTGGAAGGGCGGCCGAGGTTGGGTATGCCGGCGTGGAACTCTGGTTCCGCGACGAGCAGTTTCTGCCGCTGGTGGAGGCGGCCAAAGCCCATGGTCTGGTCGTTGCCAGCATGTGCGGCCACAAGTCCCTGGGCGGCGGATTGAACAACCCGGCCGAGCATGACCGGATTGAGGCGGAAATCCGCCAGTCCCTCCAAATCGCGCAGGAGCATCACATTCCCAACCTGATCTGCTTCAGCGGCAATCGCATCGAGGGGCAGAGCGATTCGGATGGGCTCCGCGCCTGCATTCAAGGGTTTGAGCGACTGGCCCCGCTGGCGGAGAAGGCGGGGGTGAACCTCAACATGGAGCTGCTCAATTCCAAGGTCAATCATCCCGGTTATCAGGCCGACCATACCGCCTGGGGCGTGGCGGTCTGCCGGAAAGTGAACAGCCCGTGCGTCAAGCTGCTCTATGACATCTATCACATGCAGATCATGGAAGGGGATGTGATCCGCACGATCCGCGACAACATCCAGTGGATCGGGCACTTCCACACGGCCGGCAATCCCGGGCGTTTCGACCTGGATGAGGAGCAGGAGCTGTACTATCCGGCCATTTGCCGCGCGATCGTCGCGGCGGGTTTTGATGGCTATCTGGCCCATGAATTTCGCCCCAAGGGGAATCAGCTGGAGGCGCTGGCCCGGGCGTTTCAGGTTTGCCATGTTGGCACCGCCTAGCCTGCGGGTGCCATAATATTTGCATTGGATGCCGCCAGAGTAGTAAAATCCCAGTTCACCTTTCCTGTGCGGAACGGCATAGAGCATGGAGTTTACTCAATGGCCGAATCGCTTGATCTTGATTCGATACTCGTTACGGATCAGTTGCACCATCGTCCGCCGCACACATCTGACCCCGACGCGCTCAACCGCGCGCTGATTGACCTGATGCGGCAGATGACCCGCTCGCCGCAGGCGGTGCTTCAGAGTCTGGTCGAGGCGGCGCAGCGGTTGTGTCAGGCCCATTCAGCCGGGATCAGCCTTCTGGAGGAGGCCGACGGAGGCCGGCAGTTCCGTTGGAATGCCATCACAGGTCCCCTTGGCGTGCATCAGGGCCAGACCATGCCGCGTCAGGGCAGCCCGTGCGGCGTTGTCCTGGACCGGGACAAGATGCTGATGATGCGGAATTTGGGGCGACATTTTCCGGATTTCGCCCAGGTCCAGCCACCGATGGTGGAGTCGCTGCTGGTTCCTTTTTACGTCGATGGGCGTCCGTGCGGCACAATCTGGGTGGTGGCCCACGACGACTCCAAGCAGTTCGACCCGGAGGATGCCCGCGTGCTGGAGCAGTTGAGCCAGTGCGCGGCTGTGGCGTATCAGGCGCTGAGGACGCGGGATGAGCTGACCCGGGCCCGGGATGTGGCCGAGGCGGCCAATCGCTCCAAGGAACTGTTCATCGCCACGTTGAGCCATGAATTGCGCACGCCGCTCAATGCCATGCTGAGCTGGGTGCAGCTGCTGCAGGAGGAGCAGGCGGGGCGGCATGGTTGTGCGCCGGGGGAGGTGGACCCGGAGGACCTGCGCGAGGGGTTGCAGGTGATCGAACGGAACCTGGAGGCCGAGGCGCGGTTGATGGACGATCTGCTGGATGTCTCCCGCATTGCCACGGGCAAGCTGCGGATCGAATTGGGCGACTGCAACCTGTCGGAGGTGATCCATGCGGCTTTGGCGACGGTGCGTCCGGCCGCCGAGCTCAAGGGCATCCACCTGCTCCATCCCAGCCCGCCGGCCTCTCTCCGCCCGGTGCAGGCCGATACGATCCGGATGCGGCAGATCGTCTGGAACCTGCTGACCAACGCCGTCAAGTTCACGCCGCCGGGGGGAACGGTGCGCGTAGACTTGCGGCAGGATGAGCGGCAGACGCATATCGAAGTGGCCGACACCGGGCCGGGGCTGCCGAAGGGGGTAAGTCTGTTCGAGCCATACAGCCAGGGGGATCCGCAGGCGATCATCGGACTGGGGTTGGGGTTGTCTATCATTAAAAAGCTGGCGGAACTGCATGGAGGCACGGTCCAGGCCCGCAACGGCAAGCAGGGGGGAGCGGTCTTTACCGTCACGCTGCCCAATTTGCAGGGCACGCCGGACCGCCTTGCGGCCCGGCAAGGCGGCGGGTAGCCTGATTGCATGAGTACCCTTTCTGATACCAGCATTGATACGCGGCATTTGATCGATTTTCGGCATCGGCTTCACCAGATACCGGAGCTGGCATTCCAGGAATTCAAGACGGCGGCCATGATCCGGCAGGAGCTGGACCGGCTGGGGGTCGAGCACACGGACGGGGTGGCCGATGCGCCAACGGCGACGATCGGGCTGATCGGCGACCCATCGCGTCCGTGCGTTGCGCTGCGGGCGGATTTTGACGCGCTGCCGATCGTGGAGCGCACGGGTCTGCCGTACGCCAGCACGCATGAGGGGCGAATGCACGCCTGCGGGCACGATGGGCACACGACCGTGCTGCTGGGGGCGGCGGCGGTGCTCAAGCAGCAGGAGGCGAAGCTGCCGGTTTGCGTGAAGCTGCTGTTCCAGCCGGCCGAAGAGGTGATCGGCGGGGCGATCAAGCTGGTGGAGGCGGGGGTGCTGGATGGGCGGTTGGGGCCGAAGGCGGCGGCGGTATTCGGGCTGCATGGATGGCCCACGATGGATGTGGGAGAAGTGGGGACGCGCGGCGGGCCGACGATGGCGGCCGATGACACCTTCCGCCTGACGTTCACCGGGCGGGGATGCCACGGGGCGTATCCGCACCTGGGGGCCGATCCGATTGCGGCGGCCTGCACGGCGGTGATGGGCCTTCAGCAGGTGGTCTCGCGGCAGTTTGACCCGACCGAGCCGGCGGTGGTGACGGTGGGCAAGTTCACCTCGGGAACGGCCAGCAACATCATTCCCGACACGGCGGTGCTGGAGGGAACCGCGCGGACGGCGTCGGATGCCCGCCGGGCGGACATCCGGCGGTGGATCGAGCAGCGAAGCCGCGCGGCGGCCGAGGCGGGGGGATGCCAGCTTGAGCTGGAATGGATTCGCGGCTGTCCGGCGACGATCAATGACCCGGCGATGGCCGACTATGTGGCGCATACCGCCCGGCAGGCGCTGGGGGATCAGCGCTACAAGGCGCTGGACCGGGTGACGATGGGGTCGGAGGATTTCGCTCATTATCTGAAGAAGACGCCGGGGTGCTTCTTCCGGCTGGGGGTGCGTCCCAAGGGGCGCGACAGCTATCCGAGCCTGCACAACGACCATTTCGATTTCACCGATGAGGCAATTGAAACGGGCGTGCGGATGTTCGTGGAACTGGCGATGAATTTCCGGTAAGCCGGTCAGATGATCTCCAGCGCATCCTTGTGGGGCAATGGGGGGAAGGGGGCGGTGGGGAGGGTCTGGTACCAGTAGGCGACGGAGGCGATGTCATCCTGCAGGGGGAGGTAGCGCCAATCGGCGCGCCAGCCGAGGGCCTGGATGGTGACGCGCAGGTTTTGCTCGAAGCGGATGGGGTCGGGCAGGTGCCAGCGGTAGAGGCTGAAGCGCTGCTGGGATTTGTAGAGTCCATCGGGGCGGAGCACCTGGGCCAGGCCGGCGTAGGGGGTGCAGAATTCCTCGTATTGTCTGGTCGCCTTGTTCTCGAAGTTGTAGCTGCCGCAGAAGTAGTCCTCGGTGCCGGTGCCGCAGATCGTGGGAAATTCGTCGTCGCCATCGAGGTAGAACTTGATTTCCCCCTCACCCCACCAGCCGTTGTTGTTGACGCCCCAGGCCATGTAGGTACCGACGTAATGGCCGCGGCCCTGCACCTGATCGAGGAGGGTATAGGGCTGCTTGTAGGGAAGGGGATTAACACGTCGGAACTGGGCGTGGAAATAGGCGGCCTCCTCGGGGACCTCGCCCAGGGCGTAATCGATCTGGTAATAGAGGGTGATCTTTTCGGGGTTGAGGTTTTCCAGGGTGATGCGGCAGCGGCGGCGGAAGGGCATGGGCCAGTAGCAGTTGAAGGCGCTGCCGGGGTTGACGCAGACGGCCTGCGAGGTGAGCGCCTTGAACGACTCGCGCCGGCCCCAGCCGCAGGCGAAGAAGTCGCCCAGGGGGCACTCGACGCTGGGGTGTTGCTGGTCATCCCAGTAGATGCGGAGGATCATGAAGCGCCAGGCGCCGCCGGCGGCGGTGAGCCAGATGTGCTGGATGGCGCCGGCATCCTGGATGTCGGCCAGCGTGAAGGTTTGATTGGGCTCGATATGGACGCTGGGGGAGACTTTCCAGCCGCGGCCCAGGTCGCGGGACTGCTGGGCGCCGGTGCCCTCGGTGGCCATGCCGCCCTTGCCCTTTTCGCCCGAAAAATTTTCGGGGCTGATGGAGCGGGAACGGGCGGGGCTGAGGCGGTGGAGGTTGGAGAGATCGACGAACAGGCCATCAAACGGGGGCATCGGGGACTCCGGTTGGGGGTGTGGGTCATGATAGAGGTTGGGCGGGGGAGGGCAATGGGGGATTCGGGGTTGGGGTTCCGGGATTGGGTTGGGTTCGTTGGGAAATACGCGCATTGG
>JBIQLO010000077.1:0-16886 GCA_044464175.1 Planctomycetaceae bacterium
TTGGCAACAAACACGGGGCCGGGCGTCGAAGGACGCCCGGCCCCGTGTTTGTTACATTCCCATCTTCGAGGAGAGGCCATGGATGTGGTCGGGATCATCGTCGGCGTGAGCTGGATTTTCGTGGGCCTGGTGTGTGTCGGGCTGGCGATTCCTCTGATGAACGGCAAAGTGGGGCGGAATCCGTTTTACGGGATGCGGTATGCCAAGGCCTTTGAATCGGATGAGGCGTGGTTTGCGATCAATCGGTATGGGGGACGAAGGATGTTTTTCTGGTCGCTGCCGCTGATCGCCATCGGCGTGGTCTGCCTTTTCCTGCCGCTTTCATCGCATCCGGCGATGGCGCTGTTTGCTGGTTTTGCGCCGCTGGTTTTTGTTTTCATTCCCGCGGTGGAGACGTGGCGATTCGCCCGAGGGTATGGGTGATTTGCGGGGGTTGCGGGAGATGATAGCGGCTTTAGGCGCCGATATGGAGAGTGCGGCGGCGGGGGCGGCCCCTACCCATCGCCGGGTGGATTCGTATAATCATCGTGTGGCCGCGCCGATCGGCCCTAAAGAAAAGAGAAAGGATCCCGTGTCACTGTCGCCCGCTACCGCTACCTCGACGCCGCTGGCCCGGCGGAGCCATGCCCAGTTTCTGCTGCGCCGGCTGCATTCGCTGACCGGGCTGGTCTTTGGCGGCTACCTGGTCGTCCACCTGTTCGTCAACGCCACCGTCGTGCAACTGGGGAACGTCTACCAGGTGCAGGTGGACAAGATTCACGCGCTGCCGATGCTGTGGGCGTGGGAATGGGGGCTGATTTACCTGCCCATCCTCTTCCACATCATCTACGGCATCTGGATCATCGCCACCGGCCAGCCCAACACGACCAGCTATCCGTACGGGAAGAACTGGTTTTACCTGCTGCAGCGGATCAGCGCGGTGATCATCGCGGCGTTTTTGTTTTTCCACGTGTTCGCCCTGAAGGTGCACCTGTTCGGGCACGGGCTGGGCTTTTATCCGCATGCGGCCGCGGGAAGCCTGCATCAGCACCTGATCGCCTACCCGATCCTGACGTGGATCGTCTACCCGCTGGGGATCCTGGCCTCGTGCTACCACCTGGCCAACGGCGTCTGGACCGCCAGCATCACCTGGGGGCTGGCCGTCAGCGCCGGCGGGCAGCGGCGCTGGGGGTACGTGTGCGTGATCCTGTTCCTGGTCACGCTGGCGATGGGCGCGGCGGCTTTGTTCGGGGGCTATTTCCTTCTGGCGAACCTGCCGGCGACGGGAGCGACGCTGTGAACCCCGCGTGGATTGACCGGTATGAAGGGGGCGCGGCCCGGCTGAAGAGCGCCGTGGCGGGGCTGGGGCGCGATGCGCTGCTGGCGCGCCCGGCCGACGGCTCCTGGTCGATCCAGGAGATCATTATCCACCTGCAGGACAGCGAGCTGGTCTTTGCCGACCGGATGAAGCGGGTGATCGCCGAGGAGAACCCGCCGCTGATCGGCTACGACCAGAGCCGGTTCGTCCGGGAGCTGTATTGCGACGAGCAGTCGGCGGAGGACGCGGTGAGGATCATCGAATTGAACCGGGGCAACATGGCGCGGGTCCTGCGGAAACTGCCGGAGTCGGCCTTTTCGCGCATCGGCACGCACAACGAGCGCGGGCCGCTGACGCTGGAGCAGCTGGTCGCCGGCGCGACGGAGCACCTGGAGCATCATCTGAAGTTTATTGAAAAGAAGAAGAACGAACGACGGACATAAGGAATCGTGGCGGGCCAAGGTCCGCCCAACAAAACAATGGCTACCGGAAATAAAAAGCGTGTGATTGTCGTGGGGGGCGGACTGGCGGGTTTGTCGTGCGCCATCAAACTGGCCGAGGAGAACGTCGCGGTCGATCTGTTTTCGATGGTGCCGGTGAAGCGGTCGCACTCGGTCTGCGCGCAGGGGGGGATCAACGCGTGCAACGATATCGCGCGCCAGCAGGGGTACAGCGAATGGATGCACTTTGATGAGACGATCATCGGCGGGGACTTTCTGGCCGACCAGCCGCCGGTGCTGGAGATGACCAACTGGGCGCCCAAGATCATCGATCTGCTCGACCGGATGGGGGTGCCGTTCAACCGGACGCCGGAGGGTCAGCGGGCGCTGCGGCTGTTTGGCGGTTCGCTCTTCAAGCGCACGTTTTACGCCGGGGCGACGACGGGGCAGCAGCTTCTGTATGCCCTGGACGAGCAGACGCGGCGATGGGAGAGCGAAGGACGGATCAACAAGTATGAGTTCTGGGAGTTTTTGTGGCCGGTGATTTACGACGGGCAGTGCGTCGGGATCGTGGCGCAGGACATGCGGACGATGCAGATTCGCTCGTTCCGGGCGGATGCCGTCGTCATGGCGACGGGTGGGTGCGGGGTGATCTTCGGCAAGAGCACGATGAGCGTCATCTGCACCGGGGGAGCGGCATCGCGCTGCTACCAGGCGGGAGCAAAATACGGCAATCCGGAGTTCATCCAGGTGCATCCCACCGCCATTCCGGGGGAGGACAAGTGCCGGCTGATCAGCGAATCGGCCCGGGGCGAGGGTGGGCGCGTCTGGGTGCCGCGCAAGCCGCACGACACGCGGCCGCCCAATGAAATTCCGGACGCCGAGCGGTATTACGTGCTGGAGGAGCGCTATCCCAAATACGGCAACCTCGTGCCCCGCGACATCGCGACGCGGGAAATCTTCCAGGTCTGCCAGGAGGGGCTGGGCGTGGGCGGGGGGAACATGGTCTATCTCGACCTGACCGAGCGCGTCACCGGCATCAAGCGGGAGACGTTCCTGGCGAAGCTGGAGGGGATTCTGGAAATCTACGAGAAATTCGTCGGCACCGACCCGCTGGCCGAGCCGATGAAGATTTTCCCGGCGGTGCACTATTCGATGGGCGGACTGTGGACCAATTTCGCCAAAGATGAGAAGACGGGGGGATTGAAGAAGGGCGCGCCCAGCAACATGTCCACCAGCATTCCGGGCCTGTACGCGATGGGTGAGGCGAGCTTTGCGTATCACGGCGGCACGCGGCTGGGGGCCAACTCGCTGCTGAGCTGCATCTTCGACGGGCTGTTTGGCGGGCCGTGCGTGAAGAATTACTGCACGGACGTGGCCAAGACGCCGGCCGACGAGGTGCCGCAGGCGGTTTATGACGGGATCGTCCAGCAGGAGACGGAGCGGCAGGAGATGTTGCTGGCCAACAAGGGGGGCGAAAACCCCTACCTGCTGTGGCAGGAGATGGGCAAGTGGATGACCGACAACTGCACGGTGGTCAAGCACAATGACAAGCTGGAGCAGACGCTGGCGCAGTGCCAGCAATGGAAGGAGCGTTACCAGCGCGTGCAGCTTTCGGACACGGGGATGTGGACAAACCAGAACCTCTCGTTCACGCGGGCGCTGCGGGACATGATCGTGCTGGCCGAGGCGATATTGCAGGGGTCGCTGCTGCGGAACGAGTCGCGGGGCTCGCAGTACAAGCCGGAATTTCCCGAGCGGGACGATCCCAACTTCCTCAAAACGACCCTGGCGACCTATGATGCACAGGCGGACAAGCCGGTGATCACCTATGGGCCGGTGGACACGAGCCTGATTCCGCCGCGGCCGCGGACCTATGGGCGCAAGCCCGAGGCGGCCAAGTCGGAGGCGCCGGCCAATCCGATCACCGCGCCGCAGCCGGCGGAGGTGGCGGCGAAGTAAAGGGGGGGCGTGCCCGGCGGCCTGGCATTAAGGACCCGACAGGCTCGGAGCCTGTCCTACGCGGAAAGGAAGACCCATGCCCGAGGGAGCTTTGAACGTCGGCGATCCGGCCCCGGATTTCCAGATGATGAACCAGGACAAGCAGACGGTGCGCCTGAGCGACTTTCGGGGCAAGAAGAAGGTGGTCCTGCTGTTTTATCCGATGGATTTCTCGCCGGTCTGCACGCAGGAGCATTGCGAATTCGGGCCGCGGCTGGAGGAAATCCGCCCGGACGCCGAGACGGTGGTGTTCGGAGTCAGTTGCGACAATCCGTACGTCCATGCCGCGTTCCGCAAGCAATACAACATTCCCTACGACCTGCTGTCGGACACCACGCGCCGGGTGAGCCGGGCGTACGGGCTGTTTGCGGGGGAGGAGCCGTACAATTGCTCGAAGCGCGGCACCGTCGTGATCGACAAGGCCGGGCGCATCGCCTTCCACCAGGAGGCGGAGATGCGTTCGCCCCGGCAGGTGGAGCAGCTGACGCAGGCGGCCGCCGCCGAGGTGGCGCAGGAGCAGCGCGGCAATGAGTTTGGTGTGTCGGTGTGAAGAATCGGTTGTTGAGAGTCGGCCCTGGGTTGAAGGGATCACGCCACAGCAGTTTCGGCCAGCCGCCAACGATCAACCAGTAGTAGAATCAATGGACCCCACCCCACCCCCCTCAACCGAAGCCATCGAGCAGTCGCAGGAGCCGCTGACCCCCGCCCGCAAGCCCGCGCCGGCGGAGCTGGAGCCGGTGCGCGAACTGGCGGAAAAGCTGATCGAGGAGCTGAATGACCTGCCCAACGGGGACCTGGTGGGGCAGGTGGTGGACAGCGCGCTGAAGCTGCTGCGCGACCGGACCAACCGGGGGGACATCAAGCTGATCAACAAGTCGTTCAAGGAGCTGCGGTACGCGCTGCGCATCTTCGCCCCCTACCGCACGACGCGGAAGGTGAGCATCTTCGGCTCGGCCCGCACGCCCGAGACGCACGCGGACTACGCGCAGGCGGCCGAGTTCGCCCGGCGGATGGTGGAGGCGGACTGGATGGTGCTGACCGGGGCCGGCGGGGGCATCATGGCGGCGGGGCACGGCGGGGCCGGCGCCAAGCCGTCGTTCGGGCTGGCGATCCGGCTGCCGTTCGAGCAGAAGACCAACCCCTTCATCGCCGACGATCCGAAGCTGATCAACTTCAAATACTTTTTCACGCGCAAGCTGATGTTCGTGCGCTCCAGCGACGCGATCGCCCTGTTTCCCGGCGGCTTCGGCACGATGGATGAGGGGTTCGAGGTGTTGACGCTCGTGCAGACGGGCAAGTCGGTCCCGATGCCGATCGTCTTCGTCGACCAGCCCGGCGGGGATTACTGGATGAGCTGGCAGAATTACGTTCACCAGCAACTGCTGGGGCGCGGGCTGATCGGCAAGGATGACCTGGCACTCTACAAGATCACCGACAACGTGGGCGAGGCGGTTGAGGAGGTGCGGCACTTCTACCACAACTACCACTCGCTGCGCTACGCGAAGGGGGGCGTGGTGATGCGGCTCAACCGCGGCCCGGATGAAGCGCAACTGGCCCACATCAATGAGACGTTCGCCGACATTCTCACCGGCGGGATTTTCCGCGTCGGCGGCGCCCTGCCGGTGGAGCGGAACGAGCCGGCGATCAAGGACCTGCCGCGGCTGATCTTCGATTTCAACCGCCACGACCACGGGCGGCTGCGGCAATTGATCAATTATCTCAATACGTTTTGAGGGTGTGGGCGGGGTCGTTGACCCGGCACGGCCCCGGCCAGGCCGTCTATAGGCTCGGGAGAGAGTCTTCTAAAAGCCGACTTGATCGGCGCCCTTGAGCCCAAGCATCCGGCGGACCTCGGCGGGGGTGGCGATCTCCAGCGACAGCAGCTCCAGCATGGTGCGGATTTTTTTCACCTGATCGGCGTTGGACCGGGCCAGCTCCCCCCTGCCAAGATAGAGGCTGTCCTCCAGCCCCACGCGCACGTGGCCGCCCATGATCGCGCCGGTCGTGACGAAATTGGTCTGATGCCGACCCGCGGCCAGGATGGACCAGTGGTATTCCCCGCCAAAGAGCTTGTTGGCGATTCGGCGCATGTGAGTCAGGTTCTCCAGGTCCGCCCCGATGCCGCCCAGGATGCCGAAGATGGTCTGGATGAACAGGGGCGGGCGCACCAGCTTGCGGTCCAGGAAGTGGGCCAGGTTGTAGAGGTGGCCCACATCGTAGCATTCGTACTCGAAGCGCGCGCCGCGTTCCTCGCCGATCTCCCGGAGGATGGTCTCGATGTCCTTGAAGGTGTTGCGGAAGATGCCGTCCCGGGTGGATTCCAGGTATTGCGGCTCCCAGTCGTGCCGCCACTGCGCCTGCTTGGCCAGGGCGGGAAAGAGGGCGAAGTTCATGGAGCCCATGTTGAGGGAGCACATCTCCGGCCTGAGCGCCAGGGCGGCGGCCATGCGCTGCTGGACGGTCATGGTCAGCCCCCCGCCGGTGGTGATGTTGATGACGGCGTCGGTGGCCTGCTTGATGCGGGGGAGGAACTGGCGGAAGACCTCGGGGCTTTGCGTGGGGCGGCCATCGGCGGGGTCGCGGGCGTGGAGGTGGAGGATTGACGCGCCGGCGCGGGCGGCCTCGATCGCGCTGTCGCCGATCTGCTGGGGCGTGATCGGCAGGTGCGGCGACATGGTGGGCGTGTGGACCGCGCCGGTGACGGCGCAGGTGATGATGACTTTTCGAGCCTCGGCCATGACTGCTCCTATTCGCCGTAAAAGAGTTTGGCCAGCGCCAGGAACCGCTGGTCGCGCCGGGCGATCTTGGCCTGAGCCGATTCGGGGGTGTCCTGGAAGATGCCCTTTTGGGTTTTGACGCCGAAATGGCCGGCGGCCACGAGGCGCTCAAGGACCGGGGGCAGTTGTGTGCCGGATTCAATCTCGGGGACCAGGTTCTGGAAGACCTTCGCCCAGACATCCAGGCCGCCGAAGTCGCCGATCTGCAGGGGCCCGCAGGCGGCCAGGCGGAATCCCATGCTCCCCATGATCGCCTCGTCGATATCGGCGGCGTCGGCCACCTGGTCGTTCAGGAGGGCCCAGACCTCGCGAATCATCGCCACCTGCACGCGGTTGACCAGGAAGCCCGGGATGTCGCGCTTGAGGCGCACGGGTCGCTTGCCGATGCCGCGGAGCAGGTCCATGGTGGTTTCCAGCGTGGCGGCGCTGGTGGTCTTGGCCGGGACGACTTCGATGATGGGGACGATATGGGGCGGGTTGAACCAGTGCGTCACCACGACGCGGTCGCGGTGGTTCAGATGACCGGTCATGTCGGTGACGCGGAGGCTGGAGGTGTTGGTCGCCAGAATGGTCTGGGGGGAGACGGCCTGTTCGACGCGCGCAAAGAGGGCCTGTTTCACCTCCAGATCCTCGCGGACCGCCTCGGTCACGAACTGGGCGCCCTCGAGGGCGTCGCGTTCAGTGTCGGTGATGGTGATGCGCTGGAGGGTGGACTCGATTTCCTGGCGGCGGCAGAGCCCCGCCTCGGCGGCGGCGTGGAGGTTGGCGCTGATGCGCTGGAACAGGGAGTCGCGGGCGGAGGTCTTGTGGTCGTAACAGCGCACCTGCCGCCCGGCGGCCGCGAAGGCCTGGGCGATGCCGTGCCCCATGGTGCCCAAACCGATAACGGAGACTCGATCGATCTGCTGTGACACTGGTTCTCCCAAAAAGAGGCGGACTGGAATGGATATCCACCGTACCGATCAGGGCGAAATTGTTCAAATAACGGGGAAGACGATGGGGGTTGAACTCTCCGGGTCGTCCAGCCGGCGCATGGGGAGGGCGTAGGCCTGGGAGAGCAGCCGGGGGTCGAGCACCTGCGACGGGGTTCCATCGGCCAGGAGCCGTCCCTCGGACAGAAGCATCATCCGGTCGGCGAACGCGCCGGCGAGGTTCAGGTCGTGGGAGGCCATCAGGACGGCGATGTTCTGCCGGCGGGCCAGCCGTGCGATCAAACGGCCCAGTTCAACCTGGTGGCGGAGATCGAGGTAGGTGTTGGGCTCATCCAGCAGCATGGCTTGGGGCTGCTGGGTCAGGCAGCGCCCGATGAAGACGCGCTGGCGCTGGCCGCCGGAGAGCTGGTCCATGGAGCGGTTGAGCAGCGGCGTCAGGGCCAGGCGCTGGGCAACATCCTGCACGATGCGGGCATCATCGCTCGATTCCAGGCCGAACGCGCCCCAGTAGGCGCTGCGTCCCAGCTGCAGCACTTCGACGACGCGCTGGCCCGGCTCATAGGCGGGCGACTGCGGCAGATAGGCGACCAGCCGCGCCAGTTGCCGGCGCTTCCAGTGATGAACTTCGCGCCCCTGCCACCGCACGCTTCCCCGGCCGGTGAGCTGTCCCAGGCACAGGTGCAGCAGCGTGCTTTTGCCGCTGCCGTTGGGGCCGATCAGCGCGGTGACCTGCCCGGGTTGAAGTTCGAAGGAGAGGCCGCCCAGCACCGGCACATCGCGATAGCCGAAGCGCAGCGCTTCAACGCGCAGGAGCGGAGCGGCGGGATCACTGGAGGGCGCGGACATGGGGGCATTGTGCTTTTTCGCCGGTCGTTTGTCACTGGTGGGAAGCGACCGATGGGGTGTGACAAGGGAGTGACGACCGATGACCGTCGGCATGTTTTTTCCGCAAACAGATATTGACGATTTTCAAAAGTCGGTTATTCTGCATGAAGCATCCGGAACTTTTCTCATCGGACCGAAGGCGGTGGCTCCCCTCCGGTCCGATTCTTTTTTTATCCATCCCGCCATTATTGGATCGGCCTTAGGATTTGCTTCTTATGCGACGGCGAATCGGCGCGATCCTGTGTCTGGCTCTGTTGCTGTGCGGCGGGTGCGCCTCGGACATCGCCGACCGGCTGCTGCGGCCGCCGGTGTTTGAGCAATTGGCGCATCAGCGGGAGATGGAGGCCAGGCCGATCGCGGCGCGCTGGGGGGAGCACCTGCATCACTTCGAATATCGCGGCGCGGGGGGCGTGCGGCTGGCGGCAATCGCACTGGATCCGCGCGGGACGGTGAAGGGGACGATCGTGCTGCTGCACGGGCTGGGGGATCAAAAGGAGGGGATGCTGCCGTTCGCCCAGACGTTCGCCGAGGCGGGATGGCGCGCCATTGCGCCGGACCTGCGGGCGCACGGGGAGAGCGGGGACAAGTATTGCACGTTCGGCTATTACGAAAAGTGGGACTGCCGGGCGCT
The DNA here is from genome assembly GCA_044464175.1 of Planctomycetaceae bacterium. Taxonomy (GTDB): domain Bacteria; phylum Planctomycetota; class Phycisphaerae; order Tepidisphaerales; family Tepidisphaeraceae; genus JBIQLO01. The sequence continues at coordinate 8,964 of JBIQLO010000077.1, forward strand.
GCTGGATGCGGTCAAAGCGCGGGGGTATGACGTGGATCGCGTGGGGGTGATCGGAGGAAGCCTGGGGGCGGCGGTGGCGCTGCAGTGGGCGGCGATCGATCCGCGCGTCAAGACCGTGATCGCGCTGGCGCCGTTCGCAGAGATGTCGGATGAGGCCGACTATCTGCTGCGGCGGCACAATCCGTCGATCTCGCCGGGACGTCTGGCGCACATCAAGCGGCTGGTGGAGGAAGAGGGGGAACTGGTCATCGCCCAGGTGAGCCCGCTGAAGGCGGTGCGGCAGCGGGCGATTCCGATTTACCTGGTGCATGGGGCGCGGGATGAGGTGATTCCGGTGGCGGAGTCGCGGCGGCTGTTCGAGGCGGCGGCCGGGCCGGTGGTGTTTGAGAAGGTGCCGGAGGCGGGACATCTGGACCTGCTGCCCAAGCTGGATGATGACTTTTTGAAGCGCACGCTGCAATGGTTCGGGGCGTATGCCGCGCCGACGCCGGGGGCAGCGCCGGCCTGGGTGGATCGGTGGCCGCACCGGAATTTTACGGAGCGCTGAAGGGGCGGCTTATTCTCCCAGGGCGCTGCGGAGCAGTTCGGTGACTCGGGCAGAGCCGATTTCGCGCTTGCCGAAGCCGGGGAGGGCACCGGCCGATTCGGCAGCGCTCTGGGCGTCGGGGTAGTTGCTGACGAGCATGGTTTTGAGGTTGGGGTACTCGGCCTTGAGGCGGCGAATCCAGTCCACGCCCATCTGGCCGTCGAAGTCGTAGCCGAGTTCGCGGTTGAACAGGACCAGGTCGGTTCCGCGGTCCAGCTCGGCGGCCAGCGTGCGGGGGTCGTCGGCCATGCGCACGTGCACGTGGCGGTCGGCGTGGCGAATGGCGCTTTTGAGATAGCTGCTGTCGGGGCCGCAATGGCCGACCAGTAGAACGGTTTTGCTCATGGGTTGATCTTTCGGGGTCGTCGAAGTCATGCGGGGGATTATAGGCAGCGATTCGGGAGGAGGCACGCGGCCTACAAAACCCGTTGGATTTGCGATACTGTCTGGTGCATGGCGGATCACTCTTTTCGGGACATTCTGTTGAAACTCTGCCGGCGCGAGGATTTGAGCCGGGACGAGGCGGCGGGGGCGTTTCTGCACATCATGTCGGGGCAGGCGAGCGAGGCGCAGATCGGGGGGTTGCTGGTGGGACTGGCGGCCAAGGGAACGACGGTGGAGGAACTGGCCGGCGCGGCGGGGGTTATGCGGAAAAAGGCGCTGCACATCGACTGTGGGGCGTCGGGGGTGATTCTCGACACGTGCGGCACGGGGGGGGATGTGCGCGGGACGTTCAACATTTCGACGGCGGCGGCGCTGATCGCGGCGGCGGCGGGGGTACCGGTGGCCAAGCATGGGAACCGCTCGGCGTCGGGTCGGTCGGGGTCGGCGGATGTGCTGGAAAAGCTGGGGCTGAACCTGGAGTTGTCGCCCCAGCGGCTGGCGGCCTGTTTGAAGCAGGCGAACATCTGCTTCGCCTTTGCGCGGTATCACCATCCGGCGATGAAGTTCGTCTCGACAGCGCGGACGTCGCTGGGGATTCCCACGATCTTCAACCTGCTGGGACCGCTGACGAATCCAGCGCGGGCGCGGCATCAGTTGCTGGGGGTGTTTTCGCCGGAGTTGACGGACCGGCTGGCGCAGGTGCTGCGGGAACTGGGGAGCGTGCGGGCGTGGGTGGTGCATGCCGATGACGGGCTGGACGAGCTCTCGACGCTGGGGCCGACGCGGGTGAGCGAGTTGAAGGAGGGGCATGTGACCACGTGGAAGCTGGACCCGGCCGATTACGGGCTGCCCTATGCGCGGCTGAGCGACTTGCAGGTGAAGAGCGTGGAGGAGGCGGCGGCGGTGTTGAAGGGGGTGCTGGCCGGGGAGAAGTCTCCCTGCCGGGACATCGCGCTGCTGAACGCGGCGGCGGCGATGGTGATCGCGGATCGGTCGCCGGATCTGGGCAGCGCCCTAAAGCGGGCGGCCGAGGCGGTGGACTCGGGGGCGGCGCGGCGAACGCTGGATGAACTGGTGCGCTGCTCGCAGTCCGAAGCATGAAGAATCAAAGACCTGTTCAGGTCTTCATGACTTCCGGTCTTCATGCTGGATGTATTCGTCGATGATGGCCTGCATGCGGCCCTGGGTCCACATCAGGCGGAGGGATTCCTTGCCGTGGGTCAGGTCGAGGAGGGGTTGGCCGAAGGCCTGGCGGCGCCAGCCCTGCATGAGGGGGGAATCATCCGGGGCGCGGTGGAAGTGGTTGAGGTCCTGATGAGAGGCGACCAGGGCGGGGTCGATGCCTCGGCCGGCGCAGAGGCATTGGAAGGCGGCCCAGAGGGCGTCAGCGCTGAACCGGCCGCGGGGAGAATCCTCGGTGGGTCGCGCTGGGGGGAGGCGATCGGGAGGAAGGCTCAGGGCGCGGGTGGTGATTTCAATGATCCGGGTGCCGTATTGATGGGCCAGGGGGCGGGGCAGGCCTTTGACGGCGGGGAGTTTTTCCGGGTCTTTGACGGGGGAGCGGGCCAGATCGGCCAGGACCTCATCGCGCAGGAAGGAGCGCGGGGGCTGGTCGTGTTCACGGGAGGCCTGGTCGCGCCAGATGGTCAGTTCGCGAAGGAGGGCCAGGTTGCGCGGGGCGAGGGAGGAGGCGCCGCGGATGCGCAGGTACTGCGATTCGGGATCGAAGCGTTTGCGGGCCGAGGCGCACAGGGCGTCAAACTCCTGACGGGCCCAGTCCATATGGGCGGTGCGGGTCAGCTGGTCGGTGAGGGTGGCGTGGACGGCGGGGAGATAGCGGACATCGTCGGCGGCGTAGCGGAGTTGCATGGCCGAGAGGGGGCGCTGGTCCCAGTGGGTGAAGGTGAGGCCCTTGGGGAGCTTGACGTCGAGGAATTCCTCGACGAGGCGGGTGAGGGAAAGGGGATAGGCCAGGCCGAGGAAGCCGGCGGCGATCTGGGTGTCGAAGAAGCGCCGACCGGGGCCGCCGGTGTGGCGCCAGACCGGTTCGATGTCCTGCTGGCCGGCGTGGACGATCTTTTCGACCGACTCATCGGCCAGGAGCTGCCAGAAAGGGGCGAGGTCGAGGTCGGCCAGGGGATCGATCAGGCCGATGCGCTGGGTGGTGGCGACTTGGATGACGCAGAGCTTGGGGATGTAGGTCAATTCGCCGATGAACTCGCTGTCGTAGGCGAAGACACCCTGGGCGCGGAGGTGGGCGAGCAGGTCCTGGAGGTCGGCGTCAGTCTGGATGAGCTGGGCCTTATCGCGGCAGATGAGGGGATGCTCGGGGATCGGGCCGGACTCAGCGCCGTTGGCGTGGGCCAGGGCGTGGGCGGCAGCGCGGTGGCGGGAGCGATAGTCGGTTTTCTTCTTTTTGGGAGAGTCGGTCATGGTTGGTCCGGGATGAGAGTGTAGGGGAAAGACGGGGCGGAGGTCCAGCGGACGAGGGAGACGGGAGATCGTTGGCAGAAGCGGGGGTGGTCTTGTTTAATCTTCTTACGGGGAGAACGATGCGCGGTTCGTCGTGCGGGGGGGAATTGGAGGCAGCCATGCGGAGGAAGCGGGTTTTTGTGCCGACCTGGATATTGGTGTTCGGGTCGTTGCTGCCGCTTATTTACCCCAACATAGGTCCGCACGTGTGGCCGGTGCCGGACAGCGTCTTCCGGACAATGAAGATTCTGACTTTGATCGCGCTGGGGTGCAGCGGGTTATTGTATCGCCGGGGCGTTCGGGTCTATGGGCTGGTGATGATTTGCCTCTATGGGTTCATCGCCGGCATGGAGCTGTTTGCCTCGTTGCGGGACAACTGGTTTTATCTTTGAGGCACGGGGGAAGCCGCCCCGACGCGCTGAAGGGGCGTCCCTCAGAATCGACAGGCTGGACGCCTGGCCTACTACTGCGCCAGTGAGGGCACTGGCGGTACTGAACGGCTACTGTTGGAAAAGGGAACATTTTCCGTTCCTTTTTCAGGGGGAGTGTGGTTTGTTGGGGGCATGGTCCAGTCCGGTCGTCCGCCCGAACCTGATGTGAATCCGCGCTTTGCGCGGCGCGTGCTGGTGGGGGCGGGGATCGTGGCGGTGGTGGTGTGCGGGGTGGTGCTGCTGTGGCAGGCGGTGTGGGTGCTGCTGGTGGTGTTCGCGGGGATTCTGCTGGCGGTGCTGCTGGATACGCTGGTGACGGGGCTGGGGCGGTGGATTCCGCTGCGGCGGGGATGGCTGCTGCTGATCGTGGCGGTAGCGCTGGGGGGACTCATTGGATTGCTGGTGTGGCTGGCCGCCCCGAGCGTGTCGGAGCAGTTTGCGCAACTAAGCCAGCGGCTGCCGCAGTCGCTGGACCGGATCAAAAGCTATCTGCAGCAGTATGGGTGGGGGCGGCAGATTCTGGATCATTTCTGGCCGTGGGCCAACGGGGGCAATTCGGGGCAGGTGGTGGCGCAGGCACAGAACGTCGTCTCCTCCACGATCACGGTGATCGTGACAGTGATGGTGATCATCGCGGTGGGGATTTACCTGGCGGCCGAGCCGGAGCTCTACATGGAGGGGCTGGTGAGCCTCTTTCCGCATCCGGTGCGGAAGCGCATCCGGGAGGTGCTGCATGAGACGGGGCTGACGCTGCGGTGGTGGATCATCGGGCAGTGCGTGACGATGGTGGTGATCGGGTCGCTGACGATGGTGGGGCTGTGGCTGATCGGGATTCCCTTGGCGTTTCTGATCGCGCTGCTGGCGGCGCTGTTCAACTTCATCCCGAACTTCGGGCCGCTGGTGTCGTTCATCCCGGCGATCCTGCTGGCGGTGGCGATCGAGCCGGTGAAGGTGATCTGGGTCTGCCTGCTGTGGATCGTGGCGCAGAGCCTGGAGGGGTATGTGGTGACGCCGCTGGTGCAGCGGCAGACGGTGTGGTTGCCGCCGGGGCTGTCGATCGTGGTGCAGGTGCTGATGGGGGTGCTGGTGGGGCCGATCGGGCTGGTGATGGCGCACCCGCTGACGGCGGTGGCGATCGTGGTGGTGAAGATGCTGTACGTGGAGGATGTGATGGGGGATGAGGCGGAGCTGCCGGTAGCGGAGGAGAAGGAGTAGAGATTGCGGATTCGGAAGCGGGGTGGGGCAGGATGACGCACCTTGCGGGACGGGGGGGGAGGGGGATAATGGAATTACGAATTACAAATTACGAATTATGAATGAGGGATTTGGATTGGAAGGTTTTTTATGAGCGAGCATTCATCGACATCGGGAGCGGGGGAGGCGGGGCGGCAGTTGGTGCATTTTTGTTTTTACAAGCTCGATCCGGCGTTTCGGCGGCTGGGGCATGAGGAGAAGGAGGGCGCCCGGCGGGAGTTTGTGGAGCTGGTTCAGCGGCGGCAGGAGGGGATGATCTGCCTGAGCTACAGCACGGTGGGGTTGCGGGGGGACACGGACTTTCTGCTGTGGCGGATCGCCGCCTCTTCCGATGCGCTGCAGGCGCAGACGGCGGCGATCAACAAAAGCCGGCTGGGGGCGTACCTGACGATGCCGCAGTCGTACCTGTCGATGACCAAGCGAAGCGTCTACATGGACCCGCTGGACCCGTTCCATGACCCCGAGAGCCGCAGCCGGATCCTGCCGGGCAAGTGCAAGTACCTGTTCGTCTATCCGTTCGTCAAGACGCGGGCGTGGTACCTGCTGCCCCTAGAGGAGCGGCAGAAGATCATGGGGGAACACATCCGCATGGGCAAGGAATACCCCAGCGTCAAACTGAACACGACCTACAGCTTCGGACTGGACGACCAGGACTTTGTGGTGGCGTTCGAGACGGACAAGCCGGCCGACTTCCTGGACCTGGTGATGGACCTGCGGGAGACCGAAAGCAGCAAGTACACCCAGCGGGACACGCCGATTCTGACGTGCGTGCAGATGCCGGTGGAGGACATTCTGGGGCAGCTGTTCTGAAGGCGAGGCGCTGGGCCGGAGAGAAGGGACGGCAGAACTCCGGCACGGATTCAAAGCTTCAGGTTCAAAAGACCGGAATCCGCCAGGCCGCCGGGGCGGGATCCCGGTCTTTGCATTTTGAATTTGTTTCGGATTTTCGATCCGGCGCCCGGGATTTGGGGAAGCGGCGGGTTCTGGCCTAGAATGCGGGCATGTCGTCCAAAGCGATCTTTGCGCGTCTGCTGCGGATGCTGGGGCCGTATGCGCCGATGATCGGGCTGGCGCTGCTGCTGCTGGTGCTAGCCGCGCCCTGCGAGCTGTTTCCGGCGATTTCGTGGAAGTTCGTGGTGGATGACATCGCGCTGCAGCGGCCGGAATCGCCGTGGCTGCATGCGTGGTTCAGCTTCGGGGGGCGGGTGGAGGGGCGGTTTGCGCTGTTGATCTGGACGGTGATCTGGATGTTCATCGTCTACCTGCTGGGGGAAGCGCTGGGGACGCTGGAGCAGTGGATTCTCAACCGGGTGGCACAGCGGTTCATCCTGCATCTGCGGGACCGGGTGTACGCCAAGCTGCAGTCGCAAAGCCTCTCGTACCTGCAGCGGCAGCGCGTGGGAGACCTGATGAGCCGGGCGATGGGGGACATCGACGAACTGCAGACGTTCATCGTCAACGGGATCGACGTGATCATCGGCGAGGGGCTGCTGTGGATGGCGACGGTGGGGATCGTGCTGTGGATGGACTGGCGGGTGGCGACGATTTCGCTGGCCCCCCTGCTGCTGGTCTATGCGCTGCTTCGGTATTTCAACCGGAAGATCAAGCCGATCTATGCCGCGGCGCGGCAGCGGCTGGGAGATGTGGGGGCGCGGCTGCAGGAGAACCTCAACGGGATCATCGTCATCAAAATTTTCGGGCGCGAGAAGCAGGAGCAGGAGCGGTTCGGGGAGGCCAACCGGCGGTATTACCACCAGCAGATCAAGGCGATCAACGCCCGGTCGCTCTTTTTTCCATTCACGCGCGGGGTGGGGTTTCTGTCGAATGTCTTCATGATCGGGGTGGGCGGGTATTTCATGCTGTATGGGACGTTCACGCCGGGGAAGCTGGTGGCGTTCCGGGCGTACTGGTGGCGGCTGTTCGGGCCGATCCAGACGCTGGCGCGGGTCAATGACATGGTGCAGCGGGCGATTGCGGCGGGGCGGCGCATCTTTGAGGTGCTGGATGCGCCCGATGAGATGCCCGATGCGCCCGATGCGCTGACCCTGCGATCGGTGCGCGGGGAGCTGGAATTGAGGGAGGTGCGGTTTGGGTATGGGGCGGAGGAGGCGGGGAAGTCGGCGCCGGCGGTGCTGGAGGGGGTGACGCTGCGGATCGAGCCGGGGCGGACAGTGGCACTGGCCGGGCCCAGCGGATCGGGCAAGAGCACCATATTGAACCTACTGCTGCGGTTTTATGATCCCCAGGGGGGGCAGGTGCTGCTGGATGGGCATGACCTGCGCCAACTGCACCGGGACAGCCTGCGGCGGCATTTCGCGCTGGTGCAGCAGGAGACGTTTTTGTTCGACGATTCGATCCTGGACAACATCCGCTACGGGCAGCCGGAGGCAACGATGGAGCAGGTGGTGGCGGCGGCCAAGGCGGCCAACGCGCATGGGTTCATCAGCGAACTGCCGCGCGGGTATGAGACGCAGGTGGGGGAACGGGGGGTTCGGCTGAGTGGGGGACAGAAGCAGCGGCTGAGCATCGCGCGGGCGTTTCTGGCCAATCCGAAGGTGCTGCTGCTGGATGAGCCGACCAGCAGCGTGGAGCCGGATTCGGAGGCGGCGATCATCGCGGCGCTGGACCGGCTGATGGCCGGGCGGACGACGGTGTTGACCAGCCATCGCCCGGCGCTGGTGGCGCAGGCGGACTGGGTGTATGTGATTCAGGGGGGGCGGATCACGGAATCGGGCCCGCCCCAGCGGCTGCGGCAGGCGTCGGGGTGGTTCGCGCAGTTCATGCGTTCGGGGGAGG
>JBIQLO010000078.1:0-16727 GCA_044464175.1 Planctomycetaceae bacterium
GATCCAGTTCCGCTTCGACTTTTATAGCGAGCTCTACTGGTAACCCTTGGTTCCAGCCCGCCGATTCAGGGTTCAGGCCGCTCGCCTGAAACCCTGAACCGGCATTTGCCTCCTTCTCCCCGGCGCATAGACTCCTCCCGGCCGTCAACCCGGAGTCCCGCATGCCCCCACCCCCTCGCCAGCGTCCAACCCCCCTCCGGGTGGTGATGCTTCCGTACAACCACCATGTCCCCTATCAGTCCAGCCTCAAGCGGGAGCTGGAGGCCCTGGGCGTCCGGGTGACGGCAGGGGGGGCGTACCGCTGGTCCTTCCTGGGTGATATTTCTCCCAGTCAGATGGATGTGCTCCATCTCCATTGGCTCCATCCGCTGGTCCAGGGCGCCGGCCTGCTCCGCTTCCTGGTCCGCAGCGCCAAGCTCGTGGGCAACCTGCTGTTTCTGCGGGCCATCGGCAAACGGCTGGTCTGGACCGTTCACAACCTTCATCCCCACGAGGATCAGCACCCGCGCCTGGATTGGATTCTCCGCCTGATCGTCTCGCGCCTGGTCCACGCCATGATTGTCCATTGCCAGGTCGCCCGGCGCGGCGTCCTGCGCCGATTCTACCTGTCCAACGGGGATCGAATTCATGTGATCTCCCAGGGAAACTACATCGACGCCTATCCCAATCACGTTTCACCCGCCCAGGCCCGACAGGCCCTTTCGCTTCCCCCCGAGGCGCGGGTCCTGCTTTTTCTGGGCAACGTCCGCCCTTACAAGGGGGTGCTCGAACTGGTTCAGGCCTTCAAAACCATTGCCCAATCCGATGCCCGCCTCGTCATCGCCGGCCGCACGTTCGACCCGGCGGAGGAGCAGGCGGTCCATCAGGCCATCGCGGATGATCCGGCCATTCAGTTTCATTCCGGCTTCGTGCCGGATGACCGGATCCAGACCTACATGAACGCCGCCGATGTCGTGGTGCTTCCCTATCGGGACATCCTCACCTCCGCCGCCGCCATGCTGGCGATCTCCTTTGGCCGCCCCTGCATCGCCCCGCGCATCGGCTGCCTGGAGGAGACCCTTACCGACCGGGGCGGGTTCCTCTACGATCCGGCCGATCCGCGCGGGCTGGAAAACGCCCTGCGGCAGGCGATGGAAAGCCCGCAGCGTCTGGCCGCCATGGGGCAATACAACCATCAGGCCGCCCTGCAATGGGGCTGGGACCGGATCGCGGCCGCGACACTGGGGGTGTATGACCCCGCCCCCGGCGAACCGTAGAGCCGTCCCTTGGGTTGGGTTCGTTGGGAAATACGCGCCTTGGGTTCGGTGGGGAAAATCGTTGATTTTGGAGCGCCAGCGGGGATTTGGGTTTGGTTCGTTTGGGTTCGTTGGTATTTGGAAAGCGACGGAGCGAGGGAGTGAAGAAGCGACGGATGGGAGTGGATGGAAGCGGTATGAAAGCATGGGAGAATATAGGCACGTGTTAGGGGAAAGTCAAGAGAGGCGAGGAAGGCGTTGAGTTGGCGGAAAAGCCCCCTCCCTGCCCGCCCCCGCGCGTGCGCGGGGGGGCAAATTTCGGCCACCGCCCCTGAATTTCTGTCCCGGATCGTTGAATTCATAGGGCAGGCGACCGAATGCGGCTATATTGGCCTCGTCGGGCATGAACCGGCCCATGCGCAGGCGTGGGGTCCGCGGCAGCCGGCGGGCCATCCCCATCCGGGGCGGGTTGTTTAAGCGAAAGAAGAGCGGCAGGCATGGACATGACCAAACTCCGACTCGCGCGCAAACTTTCGATCCTGCGAACGCTTGGAATTGCGGCAAGGATGAGAACGTGGCCGCCCAGAATTCTTGCCGCCAAAGGGGCGCATGTGTCGTTGGCGCGGCGATCTCACGTGGAAGGGGGCGGCAAGTTGATTGTCGGGCTGCCGTGGGCTAAGCGGGCCGGCCTGCGATCCAATCTGGTGCTGGCGTCCGATGCCAGGCTCGATGTCGAAAAGACATTCGTGCTTCATGAGGGATGCCAGGTGAGTCTTGAGCGGGGCGCCCGGCTGCACATGGGTTCGGGCTATTTGAACTGTGATTCGACCATTAATTGCTTTGACGCCATAAGCATCGGCCATGACGTGATTATCTCCAAGGGCGTCACGATCCGCGACAGCGACAACCACCGGATTCTGGACGGAGGCGAGCCGACCGCGCCGATCATCATCGAGGATCACGTGTGGGTGGGGCTGAATGCGACGATCCTGAAGGGAGTGCGAATCGGCGCGGGGGCGGTCGTGGCCGCCGGAGCCGTGGTGGTGCGGGATGTCCCTCCGCACAGCCTCGTGGGGGGCGTGCCCGCCAGGGTATTGAAGGAAAATGTGGAATGGGTGTGACGGGGAGAGATGGCAGGGTCCACAGGATGCTGCGGACCTACGGGTTCGACCGCGGGCCGAAGCTCTGGCGGCCGAGATGGTGGATATAGCTGCCGCGGGTCACCACCAGTCGGCGACCCAGCTTCACCAGTCGCGCACATAGCTCGCTCTCGTTGCCGTAGTCGGGCAGTTTCTTGTCAAAACCCTCCATTTCCCGCCAGACATCCCGGCGGATGAAAAAGGCAAAGCCGCTGACCTCGCGCACATCGAAGCGGGCCGGCGCCAGCAGGGGGTTCAGGTAGTCGCGCCCGAAGCGCCGCGTATAGAGATGCGCGAAGGCTTCAATGGTGGGCTCATCCCATTCGTGCCGGAATGGCATGACATCAATCAGCGCCTGGGGCGTGGCCGCATAGCTGGTCATCGGTCCGGCCACCGCCGGGGCGCCGGGGGCGTCGAAAACCTTCAGTATGGCCTCCAGGCATCCGGCGGTGAGAATGGTGTCGGAGTTGAGCAGGCCTAAAATATCCCCGTTGGCCACGGCCGCCCCCGACTCGCATGCCCGACTGTGGCTTTGAGGCGTCTCATGGCGGATAAGTTTTGCGCCCGCGCCGGCGGCAAAATCGGTCAACAGCCGGCGCGTCTCGGGCAATTCCGATCCATCATCAACCAGGATCACCTCCGCCTGACCTCTGTGGCGCGCAACGCTCGCCAGGCAGCGCCGCACCACCGCGGGGGCATCGTGCACCGGAATGATCAGGGAGAGCGCGGCGGTATCGCCCCCGGACGATGGCGGTGACAACGGCCTGCCGGCCTGTCGCCGCGCTACACGGCCCAGATGCAGCATGTATTGTCGGGCCGCGGCCCGTTTGAGGGATTTAAGAGCTTGCATCGCCATACGTGGATTTTTGCGACGGTGAATATATCGCCGGCGTCTGCAAATGACCAAGGTGGGCAGTCTCACGTCCGCGCTAAAATACCGGATAAGCATGAAGTGCCGGGCACCACAGAACATTATCCATGAGACGGCTAGCTCCTTATTTGACAATAGGCTGTGCCTTCTGCTGCTCTTGTTGAAATAGGCAGCCACTCAACACCCTCCCCCGCGTACTCGCGGGGAGGGCAGGGAGGGGGCTTCGTGCGGCCCAAAGCAAACCCCCACCCTAACCCTCCCCCGGCGTACCGGGGGAGGGAAGAAGCCGCTGTAAATCCTGAAGTGATGCATAATGTTCCACAGGTCGCGGTACTCGACTCGACCGAGCTCGCCGAAGCCCCAGACCTATGCTGCTGCCGTGCGCAGAGCCTCGCGGATGTTCGGAGGCATCCCACAAGCGCACGCGAGCGGATATACTGGCTCCGCCCTCTGGCCGAAATTGATGCTCCATGAAATTCTCCGTCGTCATTCCCTGCCACAACGCGGCCCCCTTCATTGCCGCGACGCTTCGGAGCGTGGCGGCCCAGACGCTGCGGCCGCACGAGATCATTGTCGTGGACGATGCCTCCACCGATGATTCCGTGCGGCAGATTCAGGCCAGCGGCGTGCCCGTCACGCTCCTGAGCGTCGCCCACCGCAATGCCGCCGCCACCCGCAACGACGGCATCGCGGCCGCCACCGGCGACTGGATCGCCTTTCAGGATTCCCAGGACCTCTGGTATCCCCGGCATCTTGAATTGGCTGCCGAAATGCTCAGCGCCGGCCCGGCCATTGCCTACGATGCGACCACCGATGATTTGTCGGGTGAGGGAAGGATTACGCCGCGAGCCCCGATCCCGCCCAGAACGGACCACCCCCTCCACGCAATTCCGGGCGAGGCATACATTGAAACCGGCATCGGCTTCTCGCAGCAGACGCTGGTTGTTTCCCGCCAGCGTCTCCGGGAGATCGGCGGATACGATCCGGCTTTGCGCCGTCGCCATGACATCGATCTCTGGCTGCGCGCCATCGCCGGCCATTATTTCGCCTACCGGCCCCAGGCCACGGCGGCCTGGCGCACCGATGTTTCCGCCGGCCTCTCCCAGAACGCTCTCTCGGCCAACGAGTTCCTCCTTCGCGCCCTGCGTAAAAACGAACAGGCCCACGCCTCCGACGCCTACCGCCGCTGGCGCGCCAAGGTCGCCCACGACACCATGAGCCTGGCGTTCACCCACGCCCCCTCTGCCCAGGCCCGCCGCGAGGCCCTGGCGTTGGCCTGGCCCGACCTCGCTCCCGCCCACCAGCGCCTGGCCCGCCTCCTGTCTCTGCAGCCGCAACTGGCCCGCTATGCCATCCGCGCCTACCGGGCCGCCCGACGGGGCCGAGCTTCAGGGGGGACCGCCGCATGAGCGCCGACCCTCACAACGCCGCGCCCCTGCGCACCACCCTCATCATTCCCACCTTCGGCCGAGATCAGGTGCTGGCCGACACGCTGGGGCAGGTTCTCAACCTCGATCCCGCCCCCGATGAGGTGCTGGTGATCGACCAGACCCCCGCCCACACGCCGGAGGTGGGCGCCTTCCTGCGCCAACTGCAGGAGGCCGGACGAATTCGCCTCCTCCGCCAGCCCCCCGGCGTCATGGGCGCCCTGAACCGCGCCCTGATCGAAAGCCGGGGCGAGATTCTCCTGATCTGCGATGACGATGTGGAACTTCCCCCGGGCTGGGTGGGAGCGCACCTGAAAAATTTTGCCGACCCCACGGTCACGGTCGTCACCGGAACGGTTGAGGACCGCCGCGGGCCTGAATCCCGGGTTCCGGGCAAATCCACCGGGCAATGGCGCACCGCCCCCGCCTTGCTTCACTACCGCACCTTCCCCTTCGATCATCCCCAACGCGTCGAGTCGCTGGGCGTCTTCAAGGGAGGCAACTGGTCGGTCCGGCGGGCCGCCTTGCTGCGGGCCGGCGGCTTTGACGATGACTTCATCGGCACCGCCATGGGGTGGGAGCCGGAGCTGGCCACCCGCCTCATTGCCGCCGGGGGGCGCATCCTCTACGATCCTGAAGCGTACCTGGTCCATCTGGGCGCGCCCGCCGGCGGCTGCCGCGTGGACAGGCGGTGGCCGGAATGGGTGATCTCCTATCCCGAAACCTACTGGGTCGTCCGCCATTTCACCGGCCGGCGCTTCGGGCACGAATTGATCCGCCATGTCCGCCGGTTTGTCCTGCGGCGCGACAATGTGTTTCGCCCCTGGCGGCTGCCCTGGGCGCTGGGGGCGTATGGCTATTCCATCGCGCGGGCCATGGCACGTGCCCGCCGCAAACGGCGGCTGATCCGGACCCACGGCCGGGCGTTTGAGGGGGAGTTGGCGCGGCAATGGGACGGTCCCACGGAGCGGCGCCCGAAGTAAGGGCCCGGGGAAAAACCCTCCGGGTGCCACAGATCGGCGAAGAGCGTCTGTAGACGGCCTCGTGGAGGCCGTCGCGGGGTCAACGACCCCGCCTACAGCGTCGTGCGCGGCTCTTTTGGGGCGGCAATTGAGGAATAGGTCTTGTGACCATGCTGGAAATTGATCCAATGACCGCCGCCCGGGAAGAGTGGGACCCGCAGGGCAAGCCCCTGGCCCTCTGGCCGCGCTACCTCCTGCTCCTGGCGCTGGCCCTGGCCTTTCTGGATGAAAGCCTCCGCAAGGTCCTGCCCGGCCAGCCGGTCATCGTCACGGCCGCGAAAAACATCCCCATTTTTCTGGCCGGCGCGTACATGCTCTTCCAGGGCGGCCCCTTCATCCGGGGCGCCCTCCTCATGCTCCCCTGGCTGCTCTACGCCTGCCTTTCCACGTTTTACGTGGCGATGGTCTACCATGCTCCCTTGCACCTCCTCTCCTGTTTTCAGACCTATGTCGCCGGGCCGCTGCTGATCTTCCTGGCCGGCATGTACCTGGCGGTCGATGACTGGGGGCGGTGGCGGGCGGTGCGCCTCTTCATCCTCGGCGCGGCCGCCGCGGCGCTGGTGGGCATTCTGCAGGAAGTCGCCCGCGATGCCCTTCCCGGCTTTCTCTCCATCCGCATCTACCGCGCGATGCACTCGGCGGCGGGGGGGCAGTACAACGAATCCCTCTTCGCCTCGCCGCAGACCTTCTCCCTTTGCCTCCTCCCGGCCGCCATTGGCCTGTTCGTCTATTTCGCCGCCGCGCTGGTGCGCCGCCGCTGGGTGGTGCTGATGCTCCTGGGGCTTTTCACCCTTGGCCTCTATCTGGCGCGCATCCGCATCGGCATGGCTTACCTCATCGTCGGCCTGGGCGCGGTCTTCGCGCTGGTCGGCTACAGCATGGGGTACGCCAACGCCAAACGGGCCCGCCTGGTGGGGGGGGTGGCGCTGATGGTCTGCCTTCTGGGCCTGGCTCTCTCTCTGGGGTATCGCGGCTGGGTCCGCGCCGCCAATGTGAACGTCGCCCGGGATACGCGCTTTTACGAGGTGATCGCCGACCCCCACACCCTGGCCGACCGCTTTCTCCTGCCCTTTGAGGAGATGAGCTACGCCGGGGGGGGGCTCACGCTCCTGGGCTATGGCGCGGGAACCGCGGGGGCATCGGCCCGATTTCTCTCCCCCACGCAGTCCATGACGCTCCCCACGGTTTACGACACCGGCCTGGCGCTGATCGCCACCGAGTTTGGGCTGTTCGGCACGATTCTCTTTGTCCTGCCGTTGCTCTGGTTCTTCATGGCCGCCCTGGCCCGCCTCCGCGCCCACCGCCCGGTCGCGCCGGATGTCATCTGGGCGCTGATCACCGTCGGCATCCTCGCCTCCTGGTTCCTGCTCAAATCCCATTCCGTGATTGAGAACAGCTTTTCCCAAATCCTCTGGTTCGGCAGCATGGGGATCGCCTGGGGCCTGCTGGTCCGCCAGCGCCTCTGGGCGCAGGCGGGCGATTCTGCGGATTCGCTTTAGGCGCGCTTTGTTGACCCCGCGACGGCCTCGGCGCGGGGTGTTTACAGGCCCATCCACTCCAGCAGCGCCGGCTCGATCACCTCCTGGCTAAACCGCTCCTCCACGAATGCCTCAATCGCCTCCGCCGCGGGCGCTGTCACGCGTCCGGCCAAGAATGCCTCCACCTTCTCCCGCAGGGCGGCCGCATTCCTCGCCGGCACGATCAGTTCCGGCGTGATCGGCGCTAATAGCTCCGGCGTCGCCCCCGCATCGGTTCCCAGCACCGGACAGCCGAAACTCATTGCCTCCAGCGTGATCAGCCCGAAGCATTCCAGCGCCTCGGTCGGCAGCACAAACAGATCGGCCGCCTGATATGCCAGATGCAACGCCTCCTCCGACATCCGCCCCAGGAACGGCATGCACGCAGCGCCGGCCCCCAGTTGCGCCGCCCGCCGCTCCAGCGCCGGCCGCAATTCCCCATCCCCCCCGACGGCAAAAAAGCAGCGTCCCGACGCGGCCAGCGGGCCGATCGCCTCCACCGCCCCCTCCAGTCCCATCCGATGCGCGTGCCGCCGCACGGTGAAGAGAATCGCCCGGTCCTGCGGCCACCCCAGTCGCCGCCGCGCTTCGGCTTTCTGCATCGTGCGGCGCAATTCCGCCCGCCGCCAGTGGGGGATCACCCGCGCCTTTTTTCCCAGTCCGTGGAACCGCTGGATTTCTCCCCGCGAAAATTCCGACAGCGCCTGAACCGCTTCCGATTCCTTCAGCGCGCTGGCCTCATGCCGCAGCAGGATGGGCGTTCCGAACCACCGCTTGATGCGCCCCTTAAACCCCTGCCACCGCCAGCGCACCCACTGCTCCTCCACCACCGGCGAATGGAACGTATAGACATACCGCGGGCCCGCCCCAATCGCCCGCCGCGCGGCCGTGTGCAGGTGCGGCAGATGCGTATGAACCACATCCCACTGCTCTCCCCCCAGATGCCGCGTGATTCCCCGCGCCATCGTCTCAATGAAATGCGGCCAGGGATTCATTCCTCCTTTCAGGCGCAGCGCCACCCGCAGCACCCGCACCCCCTGTTCCTCGCGCACCGAATCGGCGGCGGCCCCCACGTCAAAGCAGGCCAGCGTCGCCGCATGCCCGTGCCGCCGCATCATCAGCGCGATGTCCCACGCCACCCGCGCCGATCCCGAGGGCGCATCCAGAAAACACCCGTGATTGCACGCCAGATAGTTCATGCCGCGCCCCTCGCTCACCAAACCCCCACCAGTTGAATCCTGTCCAGCAGCGCGCCCCCCATCTCCAGCTTCACCTCCGAGGCCCGCAGCGGAATCTCCAGCGGATGGCCGGAGCGCAGCTCTCCATTCCACACCGTCTGCCCCACCTGCGCGGTCACATTCACCCGGTCCACCTTCACCAGGTCCGCCACCAGATAGACGTGTCTGGCCGTGTACCGCTCTCCGAGGATTTTCGGCAGATCCAGCGTGATCGGCGGCGATGTGCCCGCCTTCTTCGGCACCAGCGCCCAGAACGACCGCATCGCCCAGTTCTGGCTGGCCAGCGCCCGCTCCCAGCCGCCGATTTTCATGTTCGGCTGCAGCGACCGCGAGGCGTAGTCATCCTGAAAGATCAGGCCCACGCCGCTCTGTTTCCACGGGCTTACTCGCACCAGCCGACCCTGCCCCGGCTCAATCGTCAGTTCCAGCGGCACAAACCCATCTTTTTCCGGCGGCAGTTGCATCACCGGCGCCTCTCCCTCCGGTCCGATCACCTGCGCCTCGGCCGCACACGGCAGCAAATGCACCACCCCCGTGTGCGCCTTGTCCATGTCGCCGTTCACCACGATCAGCCACTGGTCTCCCGTCGACGGGTCCAGGAAGCTTCCCAGGCGGAAGGGGTCCTCCGTATCCGCCAGCGGATACCGGCACCGCTCCAGCCGCGACAGCAGCGCCTGATGCGCGGCGATGAACCCATATACCCTCCCCAGCGCCTCCAGCTGCGGCGAGGAGCGCCCGTCGGCGAACAGCAGCGTCGGCGCGGCCCCGGTGTCCAGATCCTCCTTCACCTTCGGGAGGTTCGCCTCCAGCGGCTTTTTGCGGGGAACCGCCGTCTGTCCCGGCATCAGGTCGTAAAACACGATCCCCTTCACCCCCGTCTTCAGCGCGGCCCACGCCTGCCACTGCATCTCCACCGGCGTGGGCATCCGGTAGTTCCGATACGACCCCGCCTGAGCCACCAGGTTCCCATCGGCCGCATACCGCCACGGCCCCCACACCTCCTGAAACCCCTGCGGCATGATCCATGGCCGCTGCCCGGTCTGCCCGCACAGCGTCACCAGGTCATCCGCCACCCGCCGGTAATAGTACATCGACGCCCGCCGCGAGTTGGGCCCGCTGGGCGAGCCGGGCCCGAAATACGGATAGACATCCATGCACAGCACATCCACTCCCGTCTGCCGCGCCACCACCTCCAGCTCCCACGTGCGCGCCACCACCGCCGACGGCCGCTGCGGGTCGGCCCGGTGCAGCGCTGCTCGAAACCGCTCCAGGTTCTGGACGATCCCGTAGCTCGGTTCGTCCGTCAGGATGTACCCCCCAAACCCCGCCACGCCCCGCATTTCGGCCGCCGTCCGCATCGCGTTGGCCTCCACCTGTCGCGGCGAATTCACCGGCGACAATTGCCGGCTCTCGGTTCCCCCCGCCTGCCCCAGCACCACCACCCCATACCGCTGCCCGATCGCCGACAGCTCCGTCAGCACCGCCGGGGACGCGTGCGTCACCCATAGCGTGTTGACGTAATGCCGCCTGGCCAGCCGCCCGATCAGCCCGTCGGCAAACGCGCGCCAGTCCCCCTGCCCCGATGCCGCCAGCACCCCCGCGAACCGCTCGTGCGCCCAGTACACCCCCGTCGCAAATCCCGGCAGCTTGGGCGCTTCTCCCGCCCCGGCCGCCGATGCAAGCAGTCCGACCAGAATCAGCATCCTCCCCAGACACCGGCCCATTGAGCCAGGTGCCCCAGATCGGCGGATCTTCTCTGCCGGTCCCATGAAGCCATTCACCTCATCCATCGCGCTTCCTCCACTGTCCATAATGCTCCCGCCATGCCTCGGCGATCCGCCGCCAGTCATATCGCTCCCGCACAAAATCCCGCCCCCGCTCGCCCGCCGACCGCCGCCGCTTTTCATCTCCCAGCCACGCTTCAATCGCCGCCGCCAGCGGCGCCACGTTGGTCTCCACGACCTGCCCCACGCCCGCCGCGGCGATCTCCCGGTGAATGTTCACCTGATCCGAAATCACCACCGGCGTTCCCGCCGCCAGCGCTTCGGCCACCGCGATCCCGAAATTCTCCTGGTAGCTGGGCAGCACGAACAGATCCGCATCCCGCAGCGCGGCCACCCGCTCCATCCCGTGCAGCATCCCCGTAAAAATCACCCGATCCCCCACCCCCTCCCGCCGGATCATCCCCTCCACGACCGTTCGATACCCCTGCTGATCCGGCCCGGCGATCACCAGCCTTGCCTCTTTTCCCAGTCTGGCCAAGGCCGGAATCAACAAATCCAGGCCCTTCTTCGGATGAATCCGCCCCAGAAACAGAATCATCGCCTGCCCTCTGAGTTCCGGATGCCGTCCCCGAAACGCCCCCTCCGGCGGCAGGGCGGCGAACTCCCCCAAATCCAGCCCGTTGGGCTCCACGATTCCCGGCGTTTTCAACCCCAGCGGCTCCACCAGCTCCCGCTCAATCTCGCTGGTGAAATGAATCGCCGCCGCCCCATTGAGATTCTTCCGCCCCCGCCACAGCAGATACGCCCGCTTCTTCCACCGGCTCTGGGCCAGGCTCCACGGGTCCAGCATCCCGCATGGCCGAATCACATACGCCCGCCCCAGCCGCCTGGCCGCCCGCGCCCCTTGGTGCTGAATTTCCTCCCACATCCCATGAATATGCACCACCTGGGCCCACGCCACCTCTCGCTCGATTGCTTCCTTGAGCCTTTCATGCCGCCCCAGCGCCCCATGGCACGGCCCGATCCGCTCCACCCCCACGCCATCCCGCCGCAGCGCCTCGGCCGCCGCTCCATCCTCCCCCGCCGCGAACGTTGCCGCGATCCGCACCTCCTGCCCAATCCCCGCCTGCGCCCGCGCCAGCCCCGCCACTGCCACCGCCGGTCCCCCGGCCCGCGGATCGATCGAGGAAATGCAGTGCAGGATGCGCATCAAAGTGATTGTCAGTAGATCGCCCCCGAATGCAAAGTCGTTGCCCGTCTCTTAATTCTCTTTCTTCCAGCGCATCTCCTGGTATTTCGCCACGGAGAGAAACTCATACATCGCCAGAAGTCGGCAGAAAATGAGCCCGCGCCGCCCATCCAGAAAACCGCGTTTCAAGATGTAGGCATAGAAAAAGCGCAGGGCCGGACGAAAGGGCAGCCGCCGAGAAAGGCGCTTCAACCGCCGGCGCGCGTTCAAATCCCTTTCCGCACCGGCGCCGCTCGCCTCGCCCTCGGAACTTGCGCGGAGCTGCACGGCGGCCTCCCAGTTGCTGTAGCGGTTGTGCTTTTCCACGAACGTTGCGATATCGGGAAAGGCGAAGTGGAGCATCTCGTTTTTCAGGTGCCCCGTCGGCCCATCCGGCACGATGTGTTCATGCACCTCGTTATCTCCGCTGCCCGTGTCCTCGACCTCCGTCAACCGTTCATATTCGCCCCGCCCGCGCCGGAGGAGGCGCAGATTCCAGCTTGGGTAATAGCCGCAATGCCGCAGCCAGTGCCCCATGAACATGAACCGCCGGTTGATGTAATAACCCACATATTCACCGGATCGAATCGCATCGGCGATCTCAGCGGCCAACTCCGGCGTGATCCATTCGTCGGCATCCACGATCAGCACCCATTGATGGCGGATGGGGGCGTTCTGCAGCGCCCAGTTTTTTTTCTTGGGCCATTGCCCGTTCCACGCGAACGAAACAACCTCCGCGCCCTGTTCAGCCGCAATCGCCGCGGTGCGATCGGTGGATCCCGAATCAATCACCAGCACCTGATCCGCCCATTGCAGATGCCTCAGGCACTGAGCCAGGTTCCTCTCCTCATTGAGCGTTGGAACCAGGACCGTGAGACGGACCTTTTCGGAATTGAACGGGAATGTGTCGCTGTCCATGTTTCTTGCCTGTGCCGGCCATCCGCTATACTACTGACAGCCACGGCCATGAACCAACCAGCGGGCGAAGAACCTCACGCAAATTCGGCATCGCCGGTTGTGCCGGTGCGGCCGCTCTCTTCGGCGGGCCCCTCGACATACAATCCCGCGATGCCCTCCGACGCCCCGCCCCCGGTCCGCTGGCCCTATCCCCGGCGCATCTACCTGATGCGGGTCTTGTGGCTGATCATCTGGAAAACCCTCTGGCGGCTCTGCTGGCATCGTATCCCCCTGCTTCGCGTTCTGATCCTCAGGGCCTTTGGCGCAAAAACCGGCAATGCCGTCTCCATCTTCGGAACCGTCCGCATCGAAATGCCGTGGGATATGACGATCGGCCGGCATGTCTCCATCGGCCCGCGCACCCATCTTTACAACCTCGGCGGCCTGAGCATCGGACACCACACATTCATCTCCCAGGATGTCTATCTCTGCGGCGGTACCCACGACTACACCACGCTGGCTTATCCCCTGATCCGCCAGAAAATCACGATCGGCAATTACGTCTGGATCGCCGCCGGCGCGTTCATCGGCCCCGGCGTCACCATCGGCGACGGCGCGGTCATCGGCGCCCGCGCGGTCGTCATGAAGGATGTCGAGCCCTGGACGGTCGTCGCTGGCAATCCCGCCCGCATCCTCAAGAAGCGGACCCTGCGCGAGCGGGAAACGGCCGATCCTCCCCCAGAGGGGGAGGGCTCATGAAGGTGCTCCACCTCTGCACGGATTTTCACCCCGCCATCGGCGGCATCGAAAAATTCGTCCTTGACCTGGCCCGCCATGGCCGCGCTGCCGGCATTGAGCCTTCGATTCTCTGCCTCAACCGCATTCATGGGTCCAACGCCCGCCTCCCCGCCCGCGACGCCGTGGACGATATTCCCATCCGCCGCATCCCCTTTGTAAATCTCAAGTACTACAAGCCCGCCTGGCTCCCCCTGCGCGAGCTCAAACGCGCTGATCTCCTGCACGTCCACGGCATCGGCGCGAACCTCGATTTTGTGGCCCTCACCCGTTGGCTTCATCGCAAGCCGATCCTCCTCTCCACCCACGGCGGCATCTTTCACACTGCCTCCTTCTCGGGCCTGAAGAAAGTTCACTTCTCAACGCTCCACCGGCTCTGCCAACGCGCCCTCGACCGCTGCATCGCCTGCAGCCGCCACGACCTGGCCCTCTTTGCCCCCGTCGCCCGAAACCTGGTCCTGATCGAAAACGGCGTGGACCTGACCCATCTCCGCGCCTGCGCTGTCGGGCCAAAAATAAAAAGCCGCCTTCTCTATGTCGGCCGGATTTCCCGAAACAAACGCATCGACCTCCTGCTCCGCGCCTTGGCCGGCGTGAAGAAAACGGGCATTCCCTTCGAGCTCCATCTGGTCGGCCCCGACTGGGACAATCTCACCGCCCCCCTGGCCGCGCTGGCCAGGACTTTGGGGCTGGAGGAGAATCTTCTCTGGACCGGGCCCGTCTCCGACGCCCGCCTCCGGGAGGAATTCGCCGCCGCCTCCTACTTCCTCTCCGCCTCCGCCTATGAAGGCTTTGGCCTCAGCGCTGTCGAAGCCATGGCCGCCGGCTGCGTTCCCCTCCTCAGCGACATCCCCGCCTTCCGGAACCTCATCACCTCTGGCCAAACCGGGCTCCTCATCGACTACACCGCCCCGGCCGCCCCCCGGCAAATCGCCGACGCCCTGAGCCGGGACCCCCAGCCCCTCCGTGCCGCCGCTCGCCGTGCTGCCGAAGCCTACGCCTGGGAGGCCAAAATCCCGCAGTGGCGCCAACTCTACGATCAGGTCCTTCACCCTTCCGCCCACCCGGCGTAAATGCGGGAAAGGAGGGACACCGCCAGCTGACCTTTTTCAAAAAAGACCGGCAAATGTTGAACAAAAGCTGCGCACCCCATCGTCAAGCTCATCATCCATCCCGCCCCAGTCGCCCCCAATCTCCAACCCGGCAAAATGCCCTCCAATCCCATTCGAACCAAACCCAAACCCCCGCTGACGCTGCCAAAAAACGCGATTTTCCACCCCCACGCCACGGCGACAAATTTCCAAAGGAACCGAATCCACTGCCCCGATCCCCGAGACTGGACCCTTGAACCATCAACCTCCCCCGAAAAACATCACTGTTTTGTGTTCCCCCTTCCCGCCCCGTATCATTCTTCCCTGCAATGCCCAATCAACTTTCCATCGACTGGCGATCCCTTCACGGCGATCATTTTCAAGACACCCCGGTCCTCATTACCGGCGGCGCCGGCTTCATCGGCTCGCATTTGGCCGAGGTCCTCTCGGGCCTGGGCGCCAAGGTCACCGTCCTGGATGACCTCTCCGGCGGCTCGCGCGACAACCTCGAGGGTTTCAAGAACGTCCAGTTCGTCGAGGGTTCCATCCTCGATCAGCCGCTGGTCGAAAGGCTCTCGGCGGGCCGGCGCTACGTCTTCCATCAGGCCGCCCTCGGTTCCGTCCCCGGCTCCGTTCAGCGCCCGCGCATCTACCATGACGTCAACGCCACCGGCACGCTCAATGTCCTGGAGGCCGCCCGCGGCGCCGGCGTTCATCGCCTGATGTTCGCCGCCAGTTCCAGCGCCTACGGCGACACCGAGCAACTGCCCAAGGTCGAATCGATGGCCCCGCGTCCCCTGAGCCCTTACGCCGCCAACAAGGTGGCCTGCGAAGCCCTCATGCGCGCCTACAGCAGCAGTTACGGCCTGGACACCGCCGCCCTCCGCTACTTCAACATCTTCGGCCCGCGCCAGAACGCCAACAGCGCCTACGCCGCCGTCATCGCCGCTTTCGCCAAGGCCGCAATCGGCGGCCGGAACCTCACCATCTTCGGCGACGGAGAACAGTCCCGTGACTTCACCTTTGTCGCCAACGTCGTCCACGCCAACCTCCTGGCCGCCCGAAGCGACAAGCCCCTCAAGGGCGAGATCATCAACATTGCCTGCGGCCAGCGCATCACCGTCAACGAACTGGCCCGGATCGTCCTGGACATCTACAACCGCCCGGATCTGAAAATCGTGCATGAGCCTGAACGTGCCGGCGACGTCAAACACTCCCTGGCCGACCTGGCCCAGGCCCGCCGCCTCCTGGGTTACGAGCCGATCGTCGATTTCCGCACCGGTCTGGAACCCACGCTCTGGTGGTACAAGCAGGTGCTGTGAGGGGGATCAATGATGAATGATGAATTACGAATTATGAATGAAGAAGCAGGGAATGGGCCCCAGGAACTCACAATCTGTAATTCATGATTCATAATTCGTAATTTTTCTTATCCCCATGACCCGCTCCCACATCAACCGCTGCATTCAGGAGGCGATGGCGCTGGCCGACCAGTTCCGCTTTCGCCTGCCTCCCTTTGCCCATTGGACGGCGGCCCAGTGGAACACGCTCGGGCCCGAGGCCGATGAAATCCGCGACTGCCGCCTCGGCTGGGATGTCACCGACTTCAATCTCGGCCGTTATGAGGAGATGGGCCTGACCCTCCTGACCCTTCGCAACGGCAAGCTCAACGACCCGCGATATCCCAAGTCCTATTGCGAAAAGCTCCTGTTTTGCGGCCAGGGACAGATCACCCCGTTCCATTTTCATTGGCATAAAACCGAAGACATCATCAACCGCGGCGGGGGGGTGCTGGTGATTGAACTCTACAACAGCGACCCGGCTGAGCAGTTCGCCGACACCCCCGTCCAGGTTGCCTGTGACGGCCTGATCCGCCACCTACCCCCCGGTGGGGCGGTCGAACTGCACCCCGGCCAGAGCATCACCCTTCCCCCGCGCCTTTATCACAAGTTCTTTGCCAAAAAGGGGTCCGGAAAGGTGCTGGCCGGCGAAGTCTCCACCATCAACGACGATGCGGCCGACAACCGCTTCCACCAGCCCCTTCCGCGCTTCCCCGCCATCGAACCCGATGTCCCCCCGACTCATCTCCTCTGCCACGAATATCCTCCGGCCCGCCCCCCGCAATAATCATCGCCGCCGCGCGTTTGTTATCAGATTCACGCAGCGGCGGCATTCATGCGACATTGGATCCTTCAACGACTCTTCCCCTCCACGATTCGTTTCCCGGCCGACCTGATCGCCCTCTGGCTGGCCACCGGCCTCATCGCCCTTGTCTCCACCGCCACGCAATGGTCCTACCTCAACATGGACCTCCATCTCAGCAGCCTGATGCCCCTGGACAAGACGATCTTTCTCTGGATCCTCCTGGCGGTAACGCTTCTTACCCTCGCCCCGGCCCTGCTTCTGGGCCACCTGCTGATCGCCAACAGCCGCCGCCGCACCGGCTGGACCCTCTTCCTCCTGGTCCAACTGCTCGCCTGTCTCCTGATGGTGGGGGACTTGCGCATCTATCGCATCACCGCCCACCACCTGACTTATTACCT
>JBIQLO010000079.1:0-16669 GCA_044464175.1 Planctomycetaceae bacterium
TCTCTCCCCAACCAACGAACCCAAACGAACCAAACCCAAATCCCCCCTGGCGCTCCAGAATCCACGATTTCCCCCCCCGAACCCAACACCCGCTATTTCCCAACGAACCCATTGCCCTTCACCTCCGCCCCTCCATTTGCCCTCAGGCCGCCCTCCCTCCATAATCCATCCCACCCTATGCCCACCGGCCTGGACGCATGCTTGTTCTATCTGCGAATGGGGGCGCGCCGTCTGCTCTCCCGGCTGGGGCTGCGCGACGAGTCGGTGACCCTGCTGGTCATGTCCATCGTCATCGGCATCGTCACCGGGGCCGCCGCCGTCGGTTTCCACGAACTGATCAACCTGATCCGCGACGCCCTCTATGACCAGCTGAGCCCGTCGATGCTCTACGGCCGCTGGATGTTCCTGCTGGTCATCTTCCCCGCCGCCGGCGGTCTGGCCGTCGGCGTCATCAGCCGCTACATCTTCCGCCAGCGCGAGGGGCACGGGATCATCGACGTCATCGAGTCGGTCTACCGCTCCAGCGGCTTCGTCCAGCCGCGGACGGCGATCGAAAAAATCTTCACCGCCGCCGTCACCATCGGCACCGGCGGATCGGCCGGCGCTGAAGGCCCCATCGTCCAGATCGGGGCGGGCATCGCCTCGGGTGTGGGACGCATCTTCAATGTCGCCCGCCAGCACATGCCCATCCTGGCCGGCTGCGGCTGCGCCGCCGGCATCAGCGCCATCTTTAACGCCCCCATCGGCGGCGTGCTCTTCGCGCTGGAAGTCATCATGTATGACTTCTCCGTCCGCACCTTCACCCCCGTCGTCGTGGCGGCGGTGCTGGCCAATATCACCACGCGCTGGATTTTCCTGCAACTGGGCCGTCCCTTCGGCGCCATCTTCGCCACCCATGTGCTCACCGTCAGTCAGGCAACCCTGCTGGACTGGAACCAGGTCGGCAATTTCATCCTCCTGGGGCTGATCTGCGGCGGGGTCGGGGCGGCCACCACGCGCCTGATGTACCTGACCGAGGACCGCTTCGCCCGCGTCAAGCGCCTGGGCATCTGGCGCCCCGCCATCGGCGGCGCGCTGCTCGGCGTCATGGGCATCGCCTACATCCTGATCTTCGGCCACGGCCTGAAGGTGTCCGTGCCCGTCTATGCCGCGGGGAGTTCAGAGCTCAGAGTCCAGAATTCCCAATCCTCTCCCCCGAACCCTGAACCCCAGACCCCAACCCCTCCTCCCCCCACCCAGTTCAAGCCCTTCGCCGCCTATTCCATGCCCGCCTTTTATGGCGATGGATACGATGTCGTGCGGCAGTTGCTCAACCATGAGTTTTACTCGCGCTGGCCGGGAAAGCGCATCCTGATACTGCTGACGTTCCTGTGCGCGGCCAAGGTGGTCGGAACGTGTCTGACCCTGGGCAGCGGCGGCAGCGGCGGCATCATCGCCCCCTCGCTGTTTCTGGGGGCGACGGCCGGCTCGATCCTGGGCATCCTGCTGCAGCACACGGGATGGTTCCCCCACATTCAGCCGGAGCTCTACGCGCTGGCCGGCATGGGGGCGGTCCTGGCGGCGGTGATCCATGCGCCCCTGGCATCCATCCTGATCTGCTTTGAAGTGACCGAGGATTACAAGGTGATGGTCCCGGCCATGCTGGCGTGCGTCTTTGCCACCGGCTTCGCCCGCCTGCTCTACCGGGATTCGGTCTACACGCTGACCCTGCGCCTCCGCGGTGTGCGCGTCGGCGGCGCGGCCGGGCAGAGCGTCCTGCGGCGGTTGAGCGTGGAGCAGGTGGAGATGGAGCCGGCCACGATGATCCATCCGGAGGACCCGCTTCAGAAGGTGCTGGACCTGACGGCCGAAACCGGCGTCTCCGACTTCGTGGTCATCGACCATCAGGATGTCTACCGGGGCATGTTGCTGGGGGATGACCTCAAGACCGCCCTGCTCAGCCGCGAGGCGATCCCGCTGCTGGTGGCCGGGGAGGTGATGCGCCCGGAAATCCCGGCCGTCAGCATCCGGGATGATCTTCTAAAAGTGCTGGACACCTTCAACCGCCACGAGGTGGCCCGCCTGCCCGTCTCCATCAACGGGTCCAACCACATCATCGGGCTGGTCAGCCGTTCGGCCCTGATGCGCCGGCAGCAGCAGGCGATGGCGGAGTAGGACAGGTCTCCGGCCTCTCATTTTCAGGACGAAGAGTATGGATCAACGCGGCTGGTGGTCCGGTTCTCCGGAATCGGCCCTTTTGGCCGCCCCAAGCTCCATCCGGACGCGAAGGCTCACCACGAAGAATTGCACGATCCCGAAAAAGATCCACGGCACGAGCAGGGCGGGGAAAAATATGTCGTCGGAGTTGAATCCCGCGAAATCGGCAAAGGGAAGAAACAGCGCTTGGGCGAAGAAATAGAGCAGCGACATCGCCCCCCATCCCAATGACGCCCGCGCGGCCCAGATAAACAGGATCAGCGCCGCCGCGAAGGAGACGGCAACGATCCAGCCGGAGCGGCCCAACCGCCCATACGCCACCAAAAGCACCGCGACATCCGCGATGACCGTCAAGGCGATCCCAAAGCCCAATAGGAGGCGATGCTTCATGTCTGAAGCAGAATAAACCTTCACTCCCTCATTTTCCACCCGAGCTTCACACCCGGCGTCCCAACGCCGCCGCGCCGATGGCCGGGCCGGTGGCGGGCGCGGCGGGCTCGGGCAGGTGGTTCAGATCAATCGACCGGCAGGCGTCGTCCAGCCGGTTGAGCGTTTCGTCGATGTCCTGATCGGTGTGGGAGTAATTGACGTAGGGCACGTCATACAGCAGCACGCCGCGATGCGCCATGGCCGAAAAGAGGGCAGCGCGGAGGCGCGGCGCCTCCTTGGGATCGGCCGTGTTGAAGGAAAACCGCGGACACGGTGGCAGGCCGGGAACGGTGATGGGGAGCTGGCGGCGCTGGAACACCGCCGCCATCCCGTCGCGCAGGCGCGCCCCTGCTTTCCAGAGGCGATCAATGACCGGCTCGGTCTGATAGACATCCAGCACCGCGCACGCCGCCGCCAGCGAAAGCGTTTCGCCGGAAAAGGTGGAGGAGATCGTCGCCCCCCGCTGGGCCAGTTCCATGATGTCCCGCCGCCCGAGATAGACGCTCAGGGGCATGCCGTTGGCGACCCCCTTGCTGAAAACGGCCAGGTCCGGCTTGAGGTGGTAGTAGTCGTGCCACCCGCCGATCGCCAGACGAAAGCCGGTGACGATCTCGTCGATGACCAGCAGCACCCCGTGTTGTTCGGTCAGTCGGCGCAGCGCCGAGGGAAAGGGATCGTCGGGCGTCATGTCGGCATAGGAGCCGGAGAGGGTGACGGCCGCCACCTGCCCGGCATGTTGTTTGAGCAATGCCTCGACCGCCTCCAGGTCGCCGTAGTTGTACATCAGCACATTCTCGGCCACACCGGCGGGAATGCCGGGCTGATGATGCACCGTCTGAAGCCAGCCGTGGTAGCCGCTGGTCAGGATCAGGGCGCGTCCGGTGAACGCGCGGGCCAGCTTGATGGCGGCCGCCATCGCCTCGCCGCCGGTCTTGAGGTAGCGCACCTGCTCGGCCGCCGGGATCAGCTTCACCAGCCGCCGCGCCAGTTCCACCTCCAGCGGATGGGGATAGCTGAAGACAATCCCATTCTCCAGTTGCCGCGTTATGGCATCGTTCACCGCCGGATAGGCATGCCCCAGCGTGATCGGTCCCAGGGCGTTGCGGTAATCGATATATTCCTTGCCCGCCATGTCCCAGACGCGA
Organism: Planctomycetaceae bacterium; assembly: GCA_044464175.1. Lineage (GTDB taxonomy): Bacteria > Planctomycetota > Phycisphaerae > Tepidisphaerales > Tepidisphaeraceae > JBIQLO01. The sequence continues at coordinate 3,771 of JBIQLO010000079.1, forward strand.
CACCCTTTTGCGCGCACGAGGTAGGCCGGCTCATCGCCGCGCCACGCCGCCGCCTTGGAGTTGGTGCCGGTGCCGCAGGGCATCAGCCGTCGGGCTTCGTCGAACAAGGTCCAGCCGTTGGGATCGAGTATTGACATAATTGATCGAAATAGAAGGGGCGCGGGCGGGCAGCCCTTGCTACATCGCGCTGCCCACATAGCCGCCCAGTTCCAGGAAGTTGTCCCGCAGAACGGCCGACTTCACCTTTTCATCAATCCGCGCTTCGAGCACCTGCCAGAGCGTCGCCTCGGTGATCTGAATCGGCCAGAGGGAGCCGAAGAGCACCTGCTTGGAGGGAACCTGCTCCAGCAGCCGCTCCACCGCGAAGATCGGCCCGCGCAGGCGGCTGATGTCCACGCACAGGCGCGGCTGCTGCCTCAGGCGCGGCAGAAATTCCCGGATCGAGTTGAGCGCGCTGAGAATGATCGGCTGCCTGGCGAAGGCGGAGGTGAAATAGAGCAGATCGTCCGTCTCCACCGGCGGCATCTTGAGCATCCAGTGCCAGCGCTCATCGGCGATGCGGGGGAAGACCTGCACCACCATCTCCCGTCCGCGCGCCAGCTCCATGAGCGCCGCCACGCGCGGATCGTCCAGACGATAGCCGTGGTAGTTGGGCGTCAGGCGCAGCCCGCGCGGGCGATGCGCCTCGCAAAGGCGGCTGAATTCCTCCAGTTGGCCGGGCATGGCAGGGTTCACCACCGGCCAGAGCTCCAGGTCCTGCCGCCCGCCCAGACGCAGAAGCCACTGCTCATAGGCATCCAGATTGTTTTCCCAGAAGACCGCCTCAAACGGCGAGACGATTGCCTTGGCGATGCCGATGCTCCGCATCTGCCGGCGCATGTGCTCCAGCGAGCTGTTGACGATGCCCCGGAAGGGGTAATGCCCCACCCAGGCGGCCACGTCGACGATTTGAAAGGAATGGTTCATGCCAGGAGCCTCCGAGCGTTGTGGTACATGATCGCCTGCTTGTCCTCTTCGCCGATGTCGGCCGCCATCACTTTGGCGACGTTGTTGAGAAATTCCGCGCCCGGCGCATCGGACCCGAACAGGATGCGCCCGGCCCCCAGCTCATGCACCGCGCGCTCCACCATGCCGCGCTCGCAGTAGCTGCCGCTGGGGTCGGTCATGACGTTGGACACATCCCGGATCGCGCCGCAGGAATAAATGAAGTTGCCGCCGATGTGGGCCATGACGATTTTCGCCTCGGGGTAGCGCCGCCCCAGGGCCGCGATGTCCAGCGGGTCGCTCTCCAGGGACAGCTGCCCGACCGACTTGTGCATCGCGTGGATGAGCGTCGGCTTGCCGTATTCAATCATCTTTTCGATCAGGGGATAGACGCACGGCTCGTTGGCGGGGCTGACCCAGATTTTCAGGCCGAAGAAGCCATACTCCTCAATGCCGCGGACCATCTCATCCACCGCCGCCTGCCCGTGGCGGGGAAAGACAGTGACGAACGGCTTCATCCGCCCGTCGATCCGCCCCAGGTCGCGCGCGGCCCGGTTGCCGGCGGCGACCTCCTCCTTGGAGGGGTTGTGCCCCCCGAACAGCGGCATCACCACCAGCGCCTCCAGGTGATACCGGTCGGCCATGGCGATCAACTGATCGCCCCCGTCCGCCTGCGGCGTCAGCCCATCGGGGCCACCCCACAGGTGGGTGTGAAAATCGATCATCTTCTGCGGAAGGATCATTTGCTCAGCTCCATTTCCAGTGGAATCACCACTTCATCTCCCGGCGCGGCCAGCATGACCGTGGCATCGAACGCCTGTTGCGGCAACGCGCCGTCAAGGGCCGTCAGTTTCATCTGCTTTCCATCGTCCGAGAGCCCTGTGACGCGCCCGACCGGCTTGTCGCCGTCGTACACCGTCCGCCCCAGGGCATAGGCGATGTTTCGCTTGCCGCCCGGCGAATCAAATTGGCTGATAGGTGTCACCATGTGATACCACCCGGCCTGCTGCGCCACCGGCTCCAGCCGCGTCAGGCCGATCCAAGGCTTAACCTGCTCCAGCACAACACCGCTGTTATCTTCAGAAACGAGCGTCCAAGAAGAGGCCTGGCTGTTGGAGGACTCCACGCGCACCAGCCGGCCGGCGGGGAGGGGCGCCGATGGCTGTTGGTCCCATTTTACCTCAAACCGTGTCGGTGAGGCCAATGGATCAATGGATGTGATCCTGCCGCGCAGGGCGGCCTGTCCCCTGGAGGGCTTCTCATCGCCGATCTCCACGGCCGACGCTTCGGATGCCACCGCCTTTACCACCTTGCCGGCCTTGTCCAGGCGAATCCAGGTCAGTCGCCCATCGGTGGAAATGGACGGAATGCCTTCGCCGGTGACCTTCACCGCGCCGTCATGCGAGGGATCGGCCACCACCCAGACATCCCGCCGCCCATCCTTCCACCGCACGCACCAGGCGCTGGGGGGGACATGGTCCCGGTCCGTCACCTTGGCCGGTTGGGCCTGCAGCGGCTCCAGCGCGGCGATCGGATCGGCCGCCTCGCTGTCGGCCAGGCGAATCAGCTTGGCAAACGTGCTGCTGCCCGTGCCGCTGTCGCGGCAAAGGACATACGGCACGGCCGGGAGAATGCTCAGTCCCGGCCCCTGGGCCACCACAAACCGGCGGCCGGGGGCGCCGGCGAAATCGACCACCATCACCGTGCCTTCGATCTTCTCCTCCCCCTTGTGCGTGGCCGGCTTGCTCAGGACCGCCCGCACGGTTCCGGGCATTACCGCGGAGCGCGGGTCGCCCAGAAATCCATACCCCTCCCCCGGCGGCGTCCAGTAAAACCCCTGCTTGTCGAACCCTTTCAGCCGCATGTCCGGCTGAATCAGCTTGGCGAGATTTTTGTCGCCGTACAGGGCCGGGCGTTTGGGGTCGGGCGACGGCAGGGAGATGTTGAACTCCGCCTGCGTCATCCGGCTGTGAAAGCTGTCATCGCGCTGCTTGCCCCCGGCCACACGCCCGATGTCCAGCCAGTACCCCAGCGTTCCATCGTCGTTTTGCGCCTGCCCAATCAGCCGCTCATATTCCTTCACCCCTTGATCGGCGTAGGCCGACGGCTGCGACGCCATCGCCCAAGCCACATCCGAATCGGCATGCCACGTCAGCAGCGCGCCGGCGCCCTGCGTCTGGGCCACGCTCTTCTGGTTCACCACCATCGCCTGGTGCCCGACGCTTTGTTCGGTCCAGCCGAAGCGGAAATGGGTGTTGAAATAGCCCGGATCGAGGCTCCACTCCGCCCCGCGGGCGAAAAAGGTCCAGGTCAGCGCCTCATGCTGGCCGTGGTTGTGCAACGCGCCGAAAAACAGTTGCGCGCCGTGCCGCTTGTCTCTCTGGCCGCCGCGCAGCAGCGCCAGCCCCTTGGCGCCGTAAAACGCGGAGCCGGTTTCAAAAAATCTGGGGTCTGTCTGTTGCTGCCTGACGGCCTTCACCGCCTCTGGCGTCAGGTTGTAGACGTACCACCGCTCATACCACGGGCTGGCCGGCGGCACGATCGGCTGATCGCCATAGGTGTTTCGCAGCAGTTTGGCGGCCGTCTCCTTCTCAACGCCCCGAATCAGCCGCACCCACGCCCCGGTGATCTGCCCGTCCAGAAAGACATCGTTGTAAACACGCGGCAGCATGGGAAACCGCCGCATCGGATCGACCACCGCCCGGTCCGGCCCGGCGTCGCCGATCATCGGCACGTGCCCGCTCAGCTCCAGCCGGTCAAACTCCGGCCCCAGGAAGCGCACCAGCGCGGGGTTGGCATAGGGATCGGGCACATTCTTCCATCCCATTCGCCGCATCGCCGCCAGCAACTCGGCCGAATGGACGTACAACTGCCGGGTCCAGTTGGCGTACATCGTCGAGCTTTCGACATAGAAGCCATCCGGCCCGACGTTGTTGGCCAGCATGTGGAAGAAACTGGCCGGTCCGTCGATCAACGGCTGGGCAAAGTCGCGCACCCCCAGCAGCGCCCCCACCACTGCCGCTCCCTGCTCGTAATCCGCCTGTCCGTTGTGCAGCGCGTGCCCTTCCCGCGCGAACTCAAGGCAGTAGCTGCCCCCATCCCACAACAGGTTGCGAATCACATGCGCCCGAATCGTTTCCCCCTTGGCATAGGCCGAGGGATGGTCCAGTTCTCCGCTGCTGGCAATCAGGTCCAGGGCAAAGGCATAGTCCATCAACCCGCGGGCGGTCTGGTAATAGGGGCGATCCAGCCGCCCGCCCCGGTCTTCATCCCCCTTGGCGGTCGGGTAGTCCATCGGCCCGCGGCGGTTGGTGGGATAGACCGCCGCAATGGCATCCAGCAGCACCGCCGCCGCGTGGGCATGCTTTTTCGAGCCGGTCAGCGCCCAGACATCCGCCAGGGCCGGCAGGACCTGGGAATTGAGGCTTTTGGTAATCTGCCCGTTCGCCTGCGCCACGAAATAGAACTTCTTGCCCGTTTTGGGATCGACCACCCCCTGCCCTTTGTCCGGCCACTGCGCATTGGGGTAGGCGACATCCTTTGTGTCGTACATCACGTGCGGATGTTCCCATCCGCCCCAGCGCATGCGCTGATGATGCACCGGATCGAGGTTCATCCCCAGCCCGTAGATAAACAGGCTTCCCGGCGGCGGCACGAGCGACCGCAGCTGCTCATCGGACATCTGGAGGATCGGCTGGATCGCCTTGGTCTGCCGCGCCAGATACGCCTTGCGCCAGGGAGTCTGATCCAGCGTGTCGGCAATTGCCTTGAGCCGCTGGGGGGTGCAGAAGACGCGGGGCGAATCGGTTGCGCTGAGCCAACCGGCGGGAATGGACTGGGGCGGTTGAGGCAGTTTAACCTGGCCCCATGCCGCCGCCGCCATCGTGATCATCCCGACCAACCCTGTCACCATGCAAAGCCGCATTGCCGCCTCCGATGGAAAAATGTCCGTCACCTGTTTCCGCTCACCCCTGCTCCACCATGCCCGGATATCGCGTCTCCAGCGCCGCTCGCACGTCCGGCGGCAGCGGCATGGACTCGCGCAGGATCAATTTGCCCCTGATCCGCCGCCGCTCGATGCGCTGCCTCCCCTTTTCGATCATCTGCATCAGCATTTCGCAGGCCTCGCGCCCCATCTGGGCCGTCGGCTGGGCGATGACCGACAGCGTCGGACGCGTGTGCAGCGCCAAATCCACCCCCGCCCCGCCCACGATCTTCACCTCCTGGGGCACCGACAGCCCCGCCTCCACGCAGGCAGCAATCGCCCCGCTGGCCATGTCGTCGTTCAGCGCGAAGATCGCCTGGGGCGGTTCATGATCCGCCAGATACCGCTGGACCTGTCCCCGCGCCGATTCATCCTCGCCGCACAGGAGATAGTCAATCCCGTTGATCGGCCGTCCCATCGCCAGAAACCCATGAATCAGCCCGGTCATCTTCTCTTTTTCCGCCTCGGAAAATTCGATTCCGCGCACCATCAGCACCAGCACGCGATGCAGGTTCATCCGGGCGAAGCACTCCCCCACCAGCCGGCATCCCAGCAGATTGTCGGCCGCCACGAAATTGTGAATGGTCCGCGCATCGCGGCGGTTGATGATCACCCATGGCAGCCCCATCTCATCCAGCTTTGGCGTCAGCTTCGCCACGATCGGCCCGTTGAAGGCGATCACTCCCGCCATCGCCTCACCGAATGCCTCGATCCGCTGGAGAATGGTCTGGGCCGATTCCGATCCCCCATCATACCGCAAAAGTGCCGGCTGCATCTGGTACGCGCCCATTGCCAACTCCGCCGCGTGGGCGATGCGATAGGCCCAGCTGTCGCTGCCCCCCCAGTCGGTCACGCCCCCGCCGACGACCAGGGCGATCTGCTGAACCGCCTGCCCCCCCTGCAGTCCATCCCAGCCGCGCGCCAGGCGCGACTTGACGATGATCCCCCGCCGGGGGCGCCGCTCCACCAGTCCGGCCAATTCCAGTTCCCGCAGTCCCGCCTGCACCGTCGCCAGGCTCATACGCTGCTCGCGCGCAATCTGCCGCGTCGGGGGCAGCGCCTGCCCCACCGCCCACTGGCCGCGCCGAATGGCCTGCCCCAGCGTCAACGCCAGATCACGCGACCGATTGGATGTAGAGGACTGGGACATCACCTCTCCAAGCTTTATATCACCTGATACTCAAAATCAGCTTATTTGATTTTTCCAGCTGCGACAAGAACAAAAGATGGAGACGACAGGGGACCGCAATTCGAATAAAAAAGTATTGACAAATTTGCTGGATTCGTTAAGATACTATTTGGTATCAGCTGATACCAGAACACCAGCCCCAGCAAAGACGTACTGCTTGAATGAGGTGCCTCATGCCCAAATTATCCTGTTCTTCCCGGCCGCGCTCCGAACAGCCGCGCCTTGCGCGGGCCGCCGGATTCACCCTGGTGGAACTGCTGGTCGTCATCGGAATCATCTCGATCCTCATCGCGATGCTCCTGCCCGCCCTGAACCGCGCCCGGGATGCAGCCAGGACGGTCGCCTGCCTCTCCAACCTGCGCCAACTGGGCATGTCCTTCCAGATGTACACCGACCAGAATCAGGGGTATTTTCCACCCACCAGCTACACGACCGCCGCCAATGAGCTGTACACCTGGCCCGGGATACTCTTCGCCACCAAGAATGCCAGCGCCGGCGTCTTTGCCTGTCCCGGCTTCGGCGTCGGTGAATATCCCTGGAACCACTTCCGCAACCCGCCCTCGGCCATCGATGGCGCGTCATCCGCATGGGCTTATAGCCAGTACGGCTACAACTACACCTTCATCGGCAGCGGCGTCCACCTGCCTTCCACATTCACCGGCGACAAGACCGCCCCGGCCAAGCGCACCACCATCCGCCGCCCGGAAGAGAAAATCCTGCTGATGGACAGCCGCTCGGTCACCGTCCCTGACCGCGGCTACTACATCATCGCGGACTACAGTTCCACGTTCAACTATCAGCCGGCCGTCCGCCACAGCAACAACCACGGGCTGAACATCCTCTGGATCGACGGGCACGCCAGCACCATGCAGATCAAGAACCCGGACAACCCCTACGCCGCCGGCGAACTGGATCGCTACTGGTACAACAAAAACAACCACTGGACCCGCGACTGGTGAGGGAATGAAGAATGACAAATTGTGAATTATGAATTGGGGAATTCGTAATTCACAATTTGTCATTCATAATTTTCACCCCCGGCATCGGCTTCACATCCCGCATGATCGGCCGGAAATCCATCAGGTCCAGCACCTGCGTCTGTAAGTCGACGCCCGGGGCAACCTCGATCAATTCCAGCCCGTCATCGGCCAGCCGGAAGACCGCCCGCTCGGTGACATAGAGCACCTGCTGGCCCAGTTGGCGGCTGCGGGAGGCGCTGAAGCTGATCTGCTCGACCGCCTTCAGGAACTTGCGCACCTTCCCCTCCCGCACGATCCGCAGCCTGTCCCCCTCGATCGCCACCTCCAGCCCCGAGGCGGTGAACGTGCCGCAGAAGACCAGGCGCTTGGCCGTCTGGGAGATGTTCACAAACCCGCCCACCCCGGCAAAACGGTTGCCGAAGCGGGAGACGTTCACATTCCCCTGTGCATCGGCCTGTGCCAGCCCAAGAGCCGTGAAATCCAGCCCCCGCCCATCGTAGAAATCGAACTGCGCCGGCTGATCCACCACCGCCAGCGGATGCACCGACGCCCCGAAGCTCAGCCCTCCGGCCGGCATGCCCCCGATCGGCCCGCTCTCCACCGTCAGCGTGCAGGCGTCCAGAATCCCCCGCTCGGCCGCCACGCGCGCCACCCCTTCGGGCATGCCGATGCCCAGGTTGACGATCATCCCCGGTTTGAGTTCATCACAGGCACGGGCGGCGATGATCCGGCGGTCCAGAGGCATCGGCGGCAACTCCGAGGGGGGGGCGCCGGGAGCCGAGTGCGATGAACCGGCGCTGGTGAAATAGGTGGGATTCAGCGTCTCGGCGAAGGTCTGCTCATGCTCGTGCGATTGGGCCACGATGATCCTGTCCACCAGGATGCCCGGCACGGCCACCTGCTTCGGGGGAATCGGATGGTCGATCAACTCCTTCACCTGCGCCAGCACGATCCCCCCGCCATTGTGGGCCGCCTGCGCCAGAGAAAGCACCTCCCCGATGATGACCTCCTCATCCATCGATAGATTGCCGTACGGGTCCGCGCGCGTGGCCCGGATAAGCGACACCTGGATCGGGATCGACTTGTACCAGAGCCACGGCTTGCCCCCCAGTTCGATCCGCTCCACCAGCGGCTCGACGGTGCGCTCGTTGAGCCGCCCGCCGCATCCCACGGCCGGGTCGATGAACGTCCCCAGCCCGATGTGCGTGATGCATCCCGGGCGCCCGGCCGCGATGTCGCGGAAGAGCTGGCAGACCACCCCCTGCGGAAAGTTGTACGCCTCGATCTTGTTCTCCAGCGCCAGCCGCCCCATCTTGGGCGCCAGCGCCCAATGCCCCCCCACCACGCGCTTGACCAGCCCCTCATGCCCCAGGTGGTTCAGCCCCCGGTCCTTGGCGTCCCCCTGCCCGGCCGCATAAACGAGCGTCAAATCCCGCGGCCGCCCGTCGCGCAGGAAAATGCGCTCCATCGCCGCCGTCAGTCCCTCCGGATGCGCTGCCCCCACAAACCCGCCGCAGGCGACCGTCGCCCCGTCGGCAATCAATCCCACCGCCTCCTCGGCGGAGCAGAGCTTCTGGTCACGGCGGCATCGGGATGGTTGTTTCATAATCGTCTGGCCGATGACTCACCACACAGGCACCGCGGGCACGGAGGAAATCTGTAGGAATCGCTCTGTGCCCGATATATCTCCGTGGTGAACTTCGTTTTACGCATCAAACAGCTTCGGTGCGGCGTACTTGAGAAAATTCTCGCCCAGCCGCTGATATCCCTCGGCGTTGGGATGCAGTTTGTCCGGCATCAGGTGCCCCAGCTCCTCGTTGAACAAGCTCAGACCATCGATATAGACGATGTTTTCATCGCCGTTTTTCCGCAGAATGTCGGCCGCCTCCTTCACGGCGTTGCGGTAGTCCGGCAGCGTCCACCCCACCGCATTGGCCTCGGTCTCCCGCTGGAAGCTGTAGATCGGCGAAATCAGCGCGATCGGCGTGGTGGGATGTTTTTCCCGCAGCACCTGCACGAATCCGAGGATCGAAGGCCCGAACGTGCGGAGATTGAGGCTGCCGCTGCCCATGATGTTGATCCCCAGCTTCAGCGAGATGTAGTCGGCCGGCAGCTCGCGCATGAAGCGGGCCACCATCACATCCAGGTGGCATTGCCCGCCGTACCCCAGGCAGGTCAGGTGCAGATTCCGCCCGCGCGCCACCACCCCCGGCCAGGTGAAGGAGGGGCTGGCCGCCTCGCGGCAGTGCGTGATCGAGCTGCCGTAAGTCACCCAGCGTTTGCGCCGGTCCGCATACGGCTCCACCGCGGCGCCGTCATCCAGTTCCAGCCGCTGGAGCGCGAAATCCGCCCGCTGCGGCAGCCACAGTTCCAGCAGTTTCCGCCCGGCCGGCAGGCCCTGGAAGGCGAAATTCCCCTCCGGCGAAAAGAGGGCCGTGCCGAACAGCGCCCCGTCCACGTACAGATCGGCCTTGCGTTCCCCTTCAAACGGCAGCGTCCATCCCGCCAGGCGCTGGGTATCGCTGTAAAACGACAGACGCACCCCCGCCTGCGTCGCCGCCGCCTGCGCCAGGGCCGGAAAAAAGAGCCCCCGCTGCTCAAACGGAAGCCGCCACGGGCGGGTATAGTCCTCCGTCCGCTCGAGCGAGATCTGTCCATGCCAGGAAAGCCGGTCGTCGTGATGGTGAATAATCATAAATCTTTTTCTGTGCTCACGGCTGGGCGCCGGGTGCGGAGCACCTGGCACTCAGCACCCGCAGGGCCTTCTTAGAATCCCCCCCGCCGCACCGTCTCCAACGTGGAGGGGAAGGGGTATCGCGCGTACACCCCCACCGGCGCCACCCGCCACATCGACGGCGGCGGGAAGACATCCCCCGTGTAGCCGGCCGAGTGCATCGTCCGCAGCACTGTCTCCAGGCTCGGCTCCTGTGCGTTGCGGTCGACCAGGCGGTTGGCCTGGGCGTTGAGGAAGCTGACCGAGGCCGAAGGCAGCCGGTTGGAATGATGCCGGATCATCTGCGAGACGATGCGGAAGGCCGTCTCCAGGTCGCCCAGCGTCAGCGACTCATGCCCGGCCGGGCGCAGCACCGCCAGCACCTCCACGATGTCCATGTCGTACTTGAGCACCCGCACGCCGCTGCCGGGCGACTGGAACTTGGCCGCGTGCGCTGTGATCGAATGGGCATCCCACTGGCTGGTCGGCAGCAGCTCGGCCAACTGGGCGATGATGCCGCGCGAGTTGTCCTGGGCGTTGACCGCGCACACCAGCGAGCGGTACCGCCCCGCCAGCAGGTCCTCCAGCAGGTGCTGGCCCCACATCACGCGCAGCCGCCCGGTGGTGTCGGGCGTGCGGCTGGGGGGGGAATCGGGCAGGAGGATGATCCGGTCGGGGGCATCCTCGGCCGTCTTGCGCATCAGGTCGTCCCCGTGCCCATCATAGACGCTGGCTCGTTGTTTGGTTGACATATTGGTTGATCCGCCCGGCGCGTCAGGGCGCGCCGGGCGCCTTTATCTGTTCCACAATCGCATCCGTCGGCCCGCGGGCATAGACGAAATCGTCCAGCTTCACCCGCCCGGCGGCTCCGTCCTCCAGCCGGTACTCAAAATACAGGATGCCCTTGCGATCCCACAACTTCCGATCCACGGCCGTGATGCTCGCCAGCGGGATGGGCGGATGCCCCGGCACGTGCAGCACCCCCGCCTCCAGGCGGTATTCCCCCCGCGACACATAGAGCGCCCGGACCAGCAGCAGCACGGCCAGCGGCGGCAGCGCCACCCCCAGCGCCTTCTGGATCATCAGGTCCGTCGCCGTCTTGATTTCTCCCCGTTGCGGCGTGAGCCGCTCAACGGCCGCCTGGTCCCCCCGCCGCTGCGCCGCCTTCAATTCCGCCTCCACGCGCTGGCGCTTCAGATTCTGCCTGGGCCACCCCACCCACCCATCGTAGATGCAGGCGATGCCAAACCCCAGCACCAGCAGGGCCATCAGATAGCGCGTGTTGCGGAAATACCGCCCCGCCCGCGCCACGATCGGTTCCGTGGACGCCCCCGGAAAGGGCCTCGTAGTGGCCGTTTGGGGGTCCTCGACCCCGCCCACGGCTTGCTGTTCGGAAATTGGCTCCCGCTGCGTTTCCATCGGTCAACTCGAGGTGGCGCTCTGGAGCGCGGCCTCCAGGCTCCGGAGCATCCGATCGGCCGAGGCCAGCGCCGCGGCCAAGGCGGCCTGCCCCTGGGCCAACTGATCCGGCGGCAACTCCGGCGGATGGGCCGCCACCTCGCGCATCTGCCCGCTCAACTCCCCCACCAGGCGCTGGGCCCGCTGGCGCGCTGTCCGCAGCATCTGGAGGTTGTCCGCGCTCTGCGCCGCCATGGGCGCATTGTAACGCCCCATCCCCCCGGCGAAAGGCCCGGTGTTATTTGTTATTGGTTATTGGTTATTTGTAGTTTGGATCAGCAAATAACAAATAACAAATAACAAATAACACCCCCCCATTCGCCTTCACCCCCCGCCCCGTGCTATACTTGCCCATTATGACGCCGTTGCAGATCACGCAGTTGTTGCAGGAGCGGTTCGGCCCCGCGATCCTGGCGGCCCATCCGGAGGACAAGCACCCGCGCGTTCATATCGCCGCGGGCGACTGGTCGGCCGTGGCCGCGTTTTTGCGCCACGATCCCCGCCTGCAGTTCGACTGGCTGGCCAACCTCACCGGCATCGACTATGCCGCCGACGAGCGGATGTGCGTCTGCTGCGACCTCTGGAGCTTCCAGCTGCGCCATCGGTTTGCGGTGAAGGTGTTCGCGCCGCGCGATGAGCCGGTCTTTCCCTCCGTCAGCGCCCTCTGGCCGGCCGCCAACTGGCACGAGCGCGAGGCGTATGACCTGCTGGGCCTGCGCTTCGAGGGGCACCCCAACCTCCAGCGCATTTTTCTGCCCGAGGATTGGGAGGGGCACCCCCTCCGCAAGGACTACCAGTTCCCCAAGGAGTACCACGGCATCCCGGCCTAGGAACCTCCGCGGCGGAACATTTACTTCGGGCGGAATTCACCACCGAGGCCACGGACGCCGCGGAGAAGCACTCGAGGATTTTTTTCGCCCTCTTTCCCATGGTCATATTCTGCCGCGGGGCACCTTGCCCGTTCCAGTATTCGATCTCCATCCTCGATTATGACTCCCGTCCCCCTCTCTGTCCTAGGGCTTAATGATTTTCGTACCCTTCTCTATTCGCCGTCCCCTTCTCTATTCCCATTGCTATCCCCAGTTTCAAAGATTTCACCGTCCGCCAGAAAATTCTGAATATTCCGCTCAAATAATTTGGTGAGAATATCGACCACCATCTGGGTCGACCGTTTTTTCTTGGGGAGCATCATCCAGCACATCGTAAACGCTTGTCGGACCAATGAGTCTAATACCCAAGGTCCGCTTTCATCCATTAATTTTCTCAGATCTGCAGGAATCCCTAAATCCTTTCCCATAGATTCAGACTGCATTTTGATACTTTTTGATGCCATAATCTTGCCTCAATAATAGTTGATGTAACATCCATCCAAGGCTTTACATGCCGCCGAATTGCCTGGCCAATTATTGGCTAGCGCTGTCTTAATGAGCTCTTTTCTGGCCTTTGTCTCACATATTCCGAATTTAATAATATTGATTGGGCTTCCATGAAATGGAACCCAACTGCTAGTATTTCCAGAAACTTTACAAACATAGCACGCACTGCCCTTCTTAAGGGGGGAAACCGAAGGGGACGGGAGTCATTTTGGCT
>JBIQLO010000080.1:0-16553 GCA_044464175.1 Planctomycetaceae bacterium
CCCCCATCCAGCGCCGCAGAACCTTAACCCCGACCGCCGCCGAGACTTCCATCCCGCCGAGGGGGAAACGGTGGATGTCGTCGGCCCCATCTGCGAAAGCGGCGACTACCTGGCCAAGGATCGCCTCCTGCCCCCGCTCAAGCGCGGCGACCTGCTGGCCGTCTTCACCGCCGGCGCCTACGGCTTTGCCATGAGCAGCAACTACAACAACCGCCCTCGCCTGCCCGAGGTCCTGGTCGATGGCGACCAGTATCGGATCATCCGCCGCCGCGAAACCTACGAGGACTTGACCGCCCTGGAGGAACCCGACGCTGTTTCCGGAGGAAAAAATGGCCGATAGACCTTTAGAGGTCGCCCATGAGCCAGATCAATCCCTTTGGGGGGTATGTGGCCGGAAGCACCCAGGCCCTGCGCGTCCAGTCGGCCGAGAAGGACCGACAGGTCCATCGGCTCCGTCGCCAGGCCCGCAATAGCACCGCCGATGAGGATGAGGACATCGCCCAGGTGGACAACCCCCAGGCCCTCACCCCTATCCAGGACCGCGACCCACCCCCCGACCGCCGAAAGCGACAATCTCCGGACCAGGACCACCCCCATCTGGACGTGACCGGCTGAGCGGTCCCTACTGCGGCTGCGTCGTCGCCGCGGGTGCGGATTTCGAGCTGACCTGTTGATGCTGCAGCACCAGCAGCCCCACCATCGTCTCCACCGCCCGCTGGAGTTGGATGTCCGCCGGCTGCGTCGACCCCGGCTTCGCCGGCTCGGTCGCCGACTTGGTCGCCGCCCGCGTCGTCGGCGCGTGCATCAACTCCGCCTCATACCGCTCCTTCATGACCGCCTGCTCCTGCTGCGGCGTCATCGGCACCACGATCTGCGGGTCCACCCCCCAGTCCTTGGAGTCCTTCCGCCGATGCACCAGCCGTCCGCTCGGCAGGTAGTAGTACGCCACCGTCAGCTTCAACTCCCCGCTGTTGTCCTCCAGCGGCATCACTTCCTGCACCGATCCCTTGCCATAGGTTCGCGTCCCCAGCACCAGCGCCCGCCCATGGTCCTTGAGGCTCCCCGAGACGATCTCCGCCGCGCTGGCCGAGTGCTCGTTCACCAGCACGATCATCGGGAAGTCCGGCAGCGTCCCCTTCTCCTTGGCATACTCCACATGCTCCGGCCGGTTGCGCCCCTTGGTCGAGACGATCACCCCCTGTTTCACCAGAAGGTCAATCACCTGCACCGCCTGGTCCAGCCGCCCGCCCGGATTGAACCGCAGGTCCAGGATCAGCCCCTTCATGCCCGAGGCCATGATGTTGTTCATTGCCGCCTTAAAATCCTGATAGGTTTTGGGCGTGAACTGCGTGATCCGCAGATAGGCGATCTTCGGATCCTGGCTCAGGAAGTAGTTCCACGAGTTGTCCTTGTTGCGGACATACCCCTTAATGGTCGGAATTTCCACTTCCTGCCGCGTCAGCGTGATCGTCTCCTGGGCCCCCCCGGCATGCTCCACGGTCAGCGCCACGTCCGTTCCCGGCAGCCCCGTGATGTTCTTAATGATGTCCTTGAGCTGCTTTCCCTCGGTCGATTCGCCGTTGATCTTCAGGATGATGTCGCCCGGCAGCACCCCCGCCTTGAACGCCGGGCTTCCTTCGATGGGCGTCACCACCTTGATCTTGCCATCCTCCCCCTGGTCGAGCTGGATGCCGACCCCCTCGTAGCTCCCTTCCAGCATCCGGTCAAAGTTCTTCTGCTGCGCCGGTGGGATATAGATGCTGAACGGGTCCAGCTCTCCCATCATCCCCTCGATCGCCCCCTGGCGCAACTTGGCCTCATCCACCGGCTCCACATAGTTGGTTTCGATCTGCCGATTGATGTCGATCAAGGTCCGGACGAACGAGTAATCATCATCCCGCTGCGCCAGCGACCCCGGCACCTTCAGCGCCAATACCCCAAGCAGCAGCAGACTTACCATCCATGCAAAGCGTTCCCGATTCATATCTACTCCTCATTGAGGGTGCCGTGCGGGATGATTGGCTCCCGGTTCCAGCACTCAGCACTACCCGTTCAGCGATCCCTTCGTGCTGGGCACGCCGGTCTGCCGCGGATCCAGTTCCACAGCCTGCCGCAGCGCCCGCGCGGTCGCCTTGAACACCGCCTCGGCGATGTGGTGGTTATTGCTCCCGTAGGGCACCTGCACATGGAGATTCATCCGTGCGCTGTTGGCCAGCGCCTTGAAAAACTCCTCCACCAGTTCGACCGGAAAAGACCCGATCAGCGGGCCCGTAAACTCCACCCGCCACACAAACGCCGCCCGGCCCGACAGATCAACTGCCACCTGCGCCAGGCTGTCATCCATTGGCACAGCGGCCCATCCATATCGCCTGATGCCGCTCTTGTCCCCCAGCGCCTTTTCCAAAGCCTGCCCCAGCACGATCCCCACATCCTCCACTGTATGGTGGGCATCCACCTGCAGGTCCCCCTCTGCCGTCAGATTGAGGTCCGCCAGCGAGTGACGGGTCAGCAACTCCAGCATATGGTCAAAAAATCCCACACCCGTCTCACAGTGGCTCTGTCCCGATCCGTCCAGGTTGATCGAAAGCTTGATCTTCGTCTCCCGGGTCTGACGGGAAATCTCGGCAGTGCGATTGTTGGGTGTCATGGCCATAGACTCAGGTTCTCGATTGAGGTTTTGGTGGTTCGAAGTTCAGGAACCGTCCCGTCACGTTTCACGTTCGATGCATGCAATGTCACGGCATGAGCTATTGCCGTTTGCGCGATCAAGGCCTGAGTCGGCCGGTACCACGTCTGCGCCAAGCTCGGGCATAAGAGTCACCAGCCATCCTGCAACCGGAGGCCTCAGACCAACATACAGGTCGTCCCGGCGAAGCGATCGCTGAGGGTGCTCAGGGTCCGCACCTGTGGCCGGAGTATACCTTATGCCGCCTTCTCCGTCGCCGTCAGGGTCTTGATTCCAGCCAGCAGGGCGTTGTTTTCCTGGCTGGCGCCGATCGTAATTCGCACCTTGTCGCTCAGGCCGGGCGCCTCAAAGTGACGTACGAGAATGCCCTGGTGCTTGAGGCCCTGGTACACCTCGCGTCCCCGTCCGCCCGGCGGGGTGGCCAGCACAAAGTTGGCGCTGCTGGGCAGCACGCTCCATCCCATTTCCTCCAGAGCGGCGGTGACCCGTGCCCGCTCGTTGCGCACATCCGCCCAACGGGATACGGCGTATTCCTGATCCTCAATGGCCGCCGTCGCCGCCACGATTGACACGGCGTCGCAATTGTAGCTGTCCTTGACCTTCATCATTTCCTCAATGACCTGGCTTTGGGCGATCGCATAGCCGAACCGCAATCCCGCAAGCGAATACGCCTTGCTCAGTGTCCGGGAGATGATGATATTGGCATGTTTTTCCACCAGGCGTACGCAATGGCCTGGTGCAAAATCCGCATATGCCTCATCGATCAGGACCGCTCCGGTGAATTGTCCCGCCAACTCCGCCACGGTCGCGGGGGGGACGAACGTCCCCGTCGGGGCATTGGGATTGGCCAGATAAATTGCATCCGCCTTCGTCTCAAGCAGCGCGTCGATCGGCAGCGAATAATCGGCGGGCCACCAGACCGATTTGAGGCGCGCATCCTGCAATTTGGCCAGCACCGGGTAGAGGGAATAGGTTGGCTCCGTGCAGGCCAGCGTGCCTCCGGCCGGGATGAAGGTCCGCGTGGCGATGGTCAGGATGTCATCCGAGCCGTTGCCTGCCAGGATCATCTCCGGCGACAGGCCCCAGAGCTTGGCCGCCGCCCGCCGGAAGGACTCGGCCGTGGGGCTGGGATAGCGGCGCAGCATCTCCGGCTCGATGTTGCGAATCGCCGCCATCACCTTTTCACTTGGAGGAAACGGGTTTTCGTTGGTATTGAGTTTCACGATGCGCTCGCCCGGGCGCGGCTGCTCGCCCGGCGTGTAGCCGCTCATCTCGCGCACGGTGGAACGGACGAAGGTTGGAGCCATAAAGCCATTATATCAAAACCCGCTGGTGAAGCGACGAAGGAACGGCGAGAAAATCATTGAACCCTTTCCCATCACTTGAGCGTCTACTCCTCGGTCGCCCGCTTATTGCCAGTTTCACTATTGACAACCCTGCCGCGCGGCCTGACAACAATCCCATGCACGCAATGGGCGCGCCTCATGCTCTGGATTCAACCGAGTTGTCGCCGCCGCGCATCACACCGGCGCGGTCAGCCGACCATTTACTGCTGCTGGCCGACCAATATCGGTGGTGGATATTTGCGGGCATCGCGGCCCTGTATCTCCTGGGCTTCAACGGCCAATGGCAGATCGAGCCCGATAGCGCCCTTTATCTATGCATCGCCCGTAATCTGGCCGAGGGGCGGGGGTATCTCTATCACGGGCAGGTAGCGCATCTGGCCTATCCGGGACTCCCCTGGCTGGAGGCGGGGACCTTCCGACTCTTTGGCGTGGGTGCGCTTTGGCCCATGCATGTGCTGATGGTCCTGTTTGCCCTGGCCGCCATCGCCCTAACGTATCGCCTCTTTCACCTGCATGCAGGCCGCTCGGTCGCCGTCGTGGTGACTTCAATGGTTGCCGTTGGTCAATGCTTTTATCAGTATGCCTTTCAACTCCGCAACGACATGCCGTTTCTGGCCGGCGTCATGGGGGTGCTGGCGGGTTACGAGGGGCTGTTGCATGCGGCGGGCCGGTCCCGGCGGTGGCTGGACTGGACGCTGCTGGCGGGGGGGCTGGGATTGGCGGTGGTCATGCGGCCGACGATGATTCCGCTGGTGGCGGTCCTGATCCTGGCGCTGGGATGGTCCCTGGTGCGCCATGGCATTGGCGGGAAGGACGCATGGCGGTGGGGGGCGGGACTGGCAATGCTTCTGCTGGCGGTTGGGCTCTTTATTTTCATTGATCCACGCCACGCCAACGCGCCGGCCCTGGGCGGGTATGAAAGCGATGTTGCCGGCATCTTTCTCCACGAAACTCGTTTCATCGACACACTTGCCAAGACCTGGCATGTTTATCTGCCGCAGATCGTGCGTTCGATTCCCATCGCGGCGTTTGGTATTGAACTGGGGCCGGGTCTGAATCTGGTGGCGGCCGCGCTGCTGGTTTGGCTGGGACTTCGTCTTTGGAGGCGGCGACCATTATGGGGCATGTGGATTGCCGCCACGGTCGCCATGATGCTCATCACGCTCCCGCGCGATCGCTATTTTCTGCCGATCGTGCCGCTGCTGGCCTATGCCTGGTGGCGCTGGATTGCCGGATTGAACCGTCGCCTGGAGCTCAAGTGGGGGAATTTCCTTTTTTCCCTGCTCCTGACCCTCTGGATAGCGCCCAATCTCGTTCGCCTGGGCGGTGTCGCCTTGGCACAGCGCCAGCGACCCTTCATCACCCATTATAAGGATGGAAAAATGACCGGCGTGGTCGCGTTTGCCAATCAGTTGACGGTCCATACGTCTCCTGCCGCGACGATCGTGGCTCCCGAAGGCATGGGCCGCATTCTGACCTACCTGAGCGACCGCCCGGTCCTTGACGCGACGGAATACGGCCGCATCAATCCATCGCAGGGTCCAATTTATTGCGTTCTGCCCCTGGTCCGTGATGATGTCTCCATGACCGAATGGATTGCCGCCCGTGATCTGCAGATCGGTCCACCCATACTGACCACGCCGCGAAGAGCGGGCCTGGAGCCCTGGTCGCTCCATCCCCTGAAGAAGAAGGGATAAGGCCCCAGGGAGGAAAAACCCGGCCGATTTTGTATCCTGAACGCATCATGAAGTTTTCCATCATTACCCCTTCCTTCAACCAGTGCCGATATCTGAAGCGGACGATGGACAGCATCCTCAACCAGGAAGGGGCGTTTGAGCTGGAATGGATCGTCATGGACGGCGGCAGCACCGATGGAACTCTGGAATTGCTTCGCGACCGCTCCGACCCGCGCATCCTTTGGCAAAGCGAAAAGGATAAGGGACAGTCCGATGCCTTAAACAAGGGGCTGGCCCGTGCCGGCGGCGAACTTATCGGGTGGCTTAACAGTGATGATCTCTATACGCCTGGTGCATTGGCCGCTGTTGCCGAGGCGTTCCAACGCCACTCCGACGCGCAGTGGCTGGTCGGCCGATGCGGCATTGTCGATCAGGAGGACCGGCCCATCCGCCACGGCATCACCCGTTACAAAAACCGCCTCCTGGACCGCTACACGCGCCGGCGGCTTCTGGCCGGGAATAACCCCATCAGTCAGCCGGCCGTCTTCTGGCGGCGCTCCTTCGGCCAACAGGCCGGTCCTTTGGATGTCACGCTGCACCATGCGATGGATTACGACTTGTGGCTCCGCATGAGCCAACTCGCCGAGCCCCTGATCCTCAAGCGGGAATTATCTCTTTTTCGCGTCCATTCCACGAGCAAATCCGGCACCCAGACGGCCGAGCGTTTTGCCGAACAATACGCCGTTGCCCACCGCTATTTCGGGAACGATCGTGCCGCACACCTCTGGCACCAGTTCAATCGCTTGAAAATCGTCTGGGGTTATCGGGTGGTGGGGTGGCTGGAGGGGGGAAGATAGAAGGCAGGAGATAGGGAAAGGAGGGGGGTGAAACCGCATCGCTGCGTCCCTCCGTCATCAGTGTTCTGCCTTCTCAGGTTCCCTTCCGATTCCCATACAGCGCAATGTGCAGCCGCGGACAGAAGCGATATCCTTTTTTCTTGCAGATCTCGCCGATCCATCCCGCCCGGGCGTTGAGCGTCTCCAGGTCTGTTCCCTCGGGCATCAGCAGAACATCCGTTGGCTGCCAATTTTTCAGCTGCCCCAGCAGCGCCTCGATTTCCGCCAGATCCTCCGAGGCGGCGACGACGAATTTCAACTGAAACGCCGGGGCTGTGTCGATGAACCGCTGAATCACGGGCACATTCAGCCGCTGCCGCTCATGAGCGACGGCAAAACGCCCTCCCTCCCGCTGGTGGGGGGTGGAGTTGGAGAGCTTGGGTGACAGGCTGGCCAGATGCAACATCACAGGGCGGTAGATCGTCGCCGCCGTTTCCACCGTCACGTGCATATTTCTCTGCGCCAGGGCGGCCGACAGCTCCACTATTTCCGGAAACAGCATCGGCTCGCCGCCGGTGAGCACCACATGCCGTGCCTCGTAGGACAAGATTCGCTCAAGCAGCGGTTCAACCGTTGTCTCTTCTCCCTCGGGGCTCCAGCTGGCGTACGGGGTGTCGCACCAGGTGCACCGCAGGTTGCACCCGCTGAGACGCACGAAGATCGAGGGGACGCCCATGAGCTTCCCTTCGCCCTGGATTGAATAAAACAACTCCGATAACTTCATGGCATTCCGCCAGGATTGTTAACCCGCCCCCTCCGCCCAGCCGATACAATCATTATAGGGCATCCCTCGCGCCCGTTTGGACCGTCAGACCCGCAACAGAAAGCAGTGCATGCCACGCGATATCCCAGTCGGCAACGGGCAGTTGCTCGTGACGTTCGACCACCAATATCAGCTCCGAGACCTCTATTTTCCCCACGTCGGCCAGGAAAATCACGCCGGCGCCGGTCCCTGCCGCTTTGGCGTCTATACGACCCTGCCCGGCCGCTCGGACGAAAAACTTGCCTGGACCACCGAGGACGGCTGGGAGATCCGTCAGCGTTATCTCCGCGATACCCTCACCACCAGCGTCAGCCTCGATCATAAGGATCTGAAACTTTCCCTCTACTGCAATGATACGGTCGATTTTCACCGTCCGATCCTGATCCGTCGGATCAAGATTAACAATCACGCCGCCGAGGACCGCCTGGTTCGCATCCTGCACCACCAGGATTTCAATATGTTCGGCACAAAAATGGGCGACACCGCCTACTATGATCCCGAGCTCCAGGCGATTGTCCACTATCGCGGCAAACGCTACCTGATGGCCGGGTTTTATGATGATTGCAAGCCTTGCCTGGCCGAATATGCCACGGGCGCCAGCGGCTTTCACGGCGCGGAAGGGACGTGGCGCGACGCCGAGGACGGCCACCTCCAGGGCAACGCCATCGCGCAGGGGGCAGTTGATTCCACCATTGCCTGCCACGTTTCGGTTCCAGGCGGCGGGCAGAAGGTTGTCTATATGGTCGTGATCGCCGCCCAGTCGCGCGAGCAACTCCTGGAATTGCATAAATGGCTGGCCAACACCACCCCCCAGGGCGTGATTGACCGCACCAGCAGCTATTGGCGGCTGTGGATCGGGGCCACCAGCATCAACTTCGGAAATCTGCCCTCGAATGTGGTCGAGCTGTTCAAACGCAGTCTCCTGGTCGTGCGCACGCAGATTGACAACGGCGGGGCGATTGTCGCCGCCAATGACAGCGACATCATGCAGTTTGCCCGAGACACCTACAGCTATGTCTGGCCGCGGGATGGGGCGCTGGTGGCCGACGCCCTGGATATGGCCGGTTTTCCCGACCTGGCTCGTTGGTTTTACAGCTTTTGCTCGCGCACCATCGCGCCCGAAGGGTATTTCCATCACAAGTACAATCCTGACGGTTCGCCCGCCTCGTCCTGGCATCCGTGGGTCCTGAAGGGCAGCCGCGTGCTACCCATCCAGGAGGATGAAACCGCGCTGGTGGTCTGGGCCATGTGGAGGCACTACTACCAGTACCGCGATATTGAATTCATCCGCCCGCTCTGGGTTGATGTCGTCCAGAAGGCCGCCGATTTCATGGTGGATTATCGCGATCCACGAACGGGCCTGCCCCTGCCCAGCTACGATTTGTGGGAGGAGCGGTGGGGGGTTCATGCCTTTACCGTTGCTTCGGTTTATGGCGGGTTGAAGGCAGCCCACAATTTCGCCGTCTGCTTCGGCGACCGTGTCCGTGCTGAGAAGTATCAGCACGCGGCCGAGGAGCTCAAAGCGGGGGCCGCCAGGCACCTATACAATGAACATCTGGGACGCTTCGTGCGCCGGCTGATTCCCAAAGACCGTCCCGAGCCGATGGCCAATCCTGCAGGCGGGGTTTCTGAGCCTGCTGCGGTGTCGGCCAAACCATCCACAGGCCATGAACCGGAGACCTCGGATTTATTCGACATTGATGAAATCCTGGATGCCGCCCTCTGGGCGATCCAGAAATTCCATCTGTTTGAGGCGGACGATCCGCGCGTTGAGGCGACGATGAATGCGGTTGAGCAGAAGCTCTGGATCAAGACCGCCGTGGGCGGCGTCGCCCGGTACGAAAACGACTACTACCACCGCGTCAGCGATGACATCGCCTCCGTTCCGGGGAATCCCTGGTTCATCTGCACCCTCTGGCTGGCCGATTACTTCATTGCCCGCGCCAATACCCCCGCGGAACTGAAGCGCGCCCTGCCGGTTCTCGAATGGGTCGCCCACCACGCCCTGCCCAGCGGCGTTCTGGCCGAGCAGGTTCATCCCCACACCAATGAACCGATTTCCGTCAGCCCATTGACCTGGTCCCATGCGACGGTCGTCAGCACCGTCATGAAGTATCTTCAGAAACTGGAGCAGTTGCAGCGCTGCCGCGAGTGCCGCCAGCCGATCTTTCGGCTTCACCGCGCTGGCGCCGTGGAACTTAATGCCGACGCCCATTTTGACCGGCTGGAGGCGGCTTTTCAGGGAAGTGAGCAGCGAGACGTCGTCGCCGCCACCGCCGGTTTCAGCGCTTGTGATGCCGCCGGCGATCCGATCACTGCCACGCTCGCCATCGATACCCGTGATTGCATCGGATGCGAAGTCTGCGTCGCCCACTGTGCTCAGGGCGTATTGCGCATGGTGGACGGCAAGGCCATGATCGACCTGCGCCACCTTAATGACTGCGACCTGGACGGGCAATGTGTTGAGGTCTGCCCCGTCAATGTCGTTTCCCTTCGTGTCCACTTTGCCGATCCCGTCATGGAGCCGGCCGCCTAGAGAAGGTCTCGGTGGATCGGACTGATTCAGCTATCGCCGCCTGTACGTCTGTCCCCCCATGCTCCTGAGCACCCCTTTGAGGCTCAGGAATGTCAACTCCTGAAGGACCACGCCCGCTTCCAACCCCGTCCGGTCAATCAGGGCATCGCTCGAGAGCGCTTCCCCATCGAACTGGTTCAAGATCAGGCGCTGGCGATCGGTCAATGCTATGGCGCTCTCCGGGCGTGAGGAAGGTGCGGTCGGCGATTGGGAATCCACCGTATCACTTGCGCCCAGAATCTCGGCCACTGCATCCTCCGCCGCGCCCGCAGGCAGGGGGCCCAAGCTTTCGAGAATTTCCTCCAGGTTTGTCACCAGCGCCGCCCCTTCGCGGATCAACTGATGCGGCCCGGCCGAGAGCGGATTGTCCACCCGTCCCGGCAGCGCCATCACCGGGCGGTTGTGATCCTCCGCCGCCTGCCGGGCCGTGATCAGCGCACCGGAGCGTGTGTCCGCCTCGACCACCAGCACGCCGCGGGACAATCCTGAAATAATCCGGTTACGCCGTGGAAAATTCTCCCGATTCGGCGGTGTTCCCAGCGGCATCTCGCTCACCACCGCTCCGCGCTCGGCGATCTGGCGGAACAAGGCTTCATTCTCCGGCGGATAGGGCACGTCCAGCCCCGACCCGAGCACGGCGATGGTCCGCCCCAGCGGGTGCGACAACGCCCCCCGGTGGGCCGCCGAATCGACCCCCCGCGCGCCGCCTGAAATCACCGTCACTCCCGCCCCTGCCAGCAATGCGGCAAAGCGTCCGGCCTGTTCCCGCCCGTAGTGGGAGGCGCGCCGGCTTCCCACCAGCGCCACCGCGTGCAGGTCCCGCGGTTGCAGCGTCCCCTGCATATATAATACCGGCGGAGGATCGGGAATCTGCCTGAGCAGCAGTGGATAATCCGGATTTTCCAGACAGATCATCGTAGCCCCCAAGGCAGCTACTTTGGCTAATTCCCCGGTCACTTGCTCCCCGGCCAACCGCAGCGCCCTGGCGATTTTAGGGGCATTTCCCGCACCGATTCCCTCCACCCGCTGCAACAGTGGCACGGATGCCCGACATGCCTCTTCCGCGCTTCCCGCCACGGCCACCAGCCGTCCGATCAGGCGCGGCCCCAGTCCGGTCGTCAGCGTCAGTTGCAGATAGTCCCGCAATCCCATGCCCCAACCTCCGCCCGAGGGACCTCAAATTGCCAATCCCCTCTCACCGAACTTTCACTGTCGGCTCGACCGACATCCCCGGCGACAGCCGCAACCCTTGAGGAATATCATCAAACGTTATTTTCACCGGCACGCGCTGCACCACCTTCACATAATTGCCCGTTGCATTCTGCGGCGGCAGGAGGCTGAACACTGCGCCGCTGCCCCGCTGGATGGACTGGACTTTTCCATGCAGCTCCACATCAGGAAACGCATCCACGCTGATCTGAACTGGCTGACCCGGCTTCATATTCGGCAGTTGGGTTTCCTTGAAATTGGCCGTCACCCATACCTCATGTGGCACGATCGCCATTAACTGCTGGCCGACTTGGACGTAATTGCCCACGACCACCGATTTTCGCGTCACCGATCCGGAGGTCGAGGCTCGAATCTCGGTGTATTTGAGCATCAGATTTGCCCGTGCCACCTTCGCCTGCGCGCTGGCGATGGCCGCCTGTGCCGTGGTGACGGCCGTCGCCGCCGCCTTCGCCGTCGCCTCTGCCGCCGCCGCCTGCTTCTGGGCTGCCTCGGTCTGTGCGGCGCTGCTGCTGGCGGCGGCGATGGCGTTGTCCAACTGCTGCTGCGACACCGCCGCCCGGCTCAGTTGCTGGTATCGCTTGAGTTCTTGCCTGGCATTCTGCGAATTAGCCTGCGCCACCTGCACCTGTGCCTTTGCCTGGGCGGCATTTGCCTCCGCCACGCTCTGCTGCGCCTTGGCCTGCGCCAATTTCCCCTCGGCCTCGGCCAGCGCCGCTTGTGCCTGCTCCAGCGCTACCTGATATTCGGCTGGATCGATCTTGACAAGCAACTGTCCCTTCTCCACCGTCTGGTTGTCGGCCACCAGCACATCCTGCACACGCCCTGCCACCTGGGGCGCCACCAACGCCACACTGGCGTCGATAAATGCGTCATCGGTGGACTCATATTGGCGCGCATGCATCCACCAGAGCACGATAATGATTGCCGCGGCCGCGACTATCAGTAGGCCGACGATCCACCACAACGGCTTACGGTACCAAGGCCTGTCCATCTCTTTCGGCGGCGCTTCTGAAATCGAGGGGGAAGGCGCTGCCACCTCCGCCCCCGTCTCCTCGGGATTTGCCAGCGGGCGCTCTTCCCGCCGCTCGAATCCTGCCGCCTCCCCCTGTTCCAAATCCGCTATTTGGCCCACGTGCGCCACCTTTCCATTAGATTGATGATCTGGCATTATAGGCCTTCCCGCCCTTCGGGTCTCCCCGCGAATTCACCCAAACGCCCGAATTGCCTGTACTGGGCGTTGCCTTCGCTGGTTCTTGCCGAAAACCGCGCAGCACGGCTTGCGGTCCCAGCCGGTGAGATGGAGCCAGAGGACGGGTATAGGTAATCGACTGGCAGGGATCAGTCGGCCAACTGCAGGGGGACGGTATATTGCTTATCACCGCGGATGAGGATGACGCTGTCGATCATCTCCTTGTTGCTTTCCTGGAAGTAGTGGCCGTGGCCGTCGAAGAGGAGGGAAAAGGGAAGGCGCTTAAGAACCTTGGGTTCCATTTTGGGAAGGAAGACCACGTACTTGCGGTTGATCCAGAGTTCGAGATTGTTCCAGGTTTCATCGGAGAGATTGACGATCTCCAGGCGATTGAGGGCATAGCCTACCTGGGCGTTGGCCACGGCCTCGCCGCCGGAGGGAAGATTGGACTTGAAGGGGTGGCGTTTGACGGAGTCGGCGGCGAATTCGGCCGAACTTTTGCGGAGGGCGGGATCGGGGTTGGGCATGAGCGAAATCTGAGTGTCCCAGCAGCCGCCCAGCAGCAGCCCCGAAGCCAGAAGGGTCGAAATGCCCAATGCGATGCGCCAGTCCTTTCCAGTCACGATGCTACCTCCTTGTTTGACAGTCTTGTTATCGGACGAACGGGCCATTGGATTGGAGAAATGGGGACAGGTCAAGGGGCGGGGGCCCAACGGCCGATAAGTATTATCGGACCAAAGCCATGGAAAAAGGAAAAAGGACAATGGAAAATGGGAGAGGGGGCATCCGCCTTCCTGGATTTCTATTTCTTTGTTCCCTTTTCCTTGGTCCTTCTGCCATTCTCGCGCAGCCGACGGCGGTGAGCCGGACGCTGCGAAGTGTCGATTTCGAGGAACGGCAACTGGGAAACGTGGAAGAGCTGCCAATGCACTGGCTGAAGGTGGAGGGGCAGGGATTACCGCATTATGTGAACGGGCGGTTGAGCACGGACCGGACCCGCTCGGGTCAATACAGCTTCCGATTTGACCTGAACGGGGGAAGCCTGATCTACCGTTATGACCCGCGGCAGATTCCGGTGCAGGTTGGGGCGCATTACCGGGTAAGGGTGTATGTGCAGACAACCCAGTTAGCGCATGCTCGGGCGCGAATGACCGCCTACTTCACGGATATCGACTGCCGGCCGATTGAATCCAGCATCGAGCATAGCGAGTTATATCGGGAGGAGGCGGGGCGCGGGGAAGGCGCGTGGCATGAACTGTCGATCCAGTTGTCGGCGGATGATCCATCAGCGGCGTATCTGTGCGTGGAACTGGAATTGCTGCAGCCCGTGCAGTATCGGGCGCAGACGCTGGGGGAGCGGGAGCTGTTCCGGCAGGATATTCGGGGCAGCGCGTGGTTTGACGACCTGAGCGTGGCGCAGGTGCCGCACGTGGAATTGAGCACGGAGGTGGCCGGGAATGTCTTTAGGCGCAAAACACCGCTACGGCTGGTGGTGCGGGTGAATGACCGGTTCATGGAGGACTTGGCCGGGCAATTGCAGGTATATGATGCGGCGGGGAAAGAGGTGTATCAACACAGCGGCGCCTTGGATGTGGCGGGGGCGAAGGTGGTGGGGCCCGGGACCAAACAACTGATGCTGGACCTGCCGGAGCTGGCCCCGGGATGGTATCGGGCGACATTGGCGATCCAGAGCGGGGGGCATTTTCTGGGAGAAAAGAGCCTGGAACTGGTGCGGCTGGCCGACAACGGGGTGGTCCGGCCGGATGGGCGCTTCGGCGTGATTGCGACGGAGCTGTCGCCGGAGGGATGGGGGCTGTTGCCACAGGTGCTGCCCTACCTCTCGGCGGGACGGGTGAAGTTGGCGATCTGGAGCCGCGATGCGGACATCCAGGAAATGAACGCCGATCGCTTTGACCGGCTGCTGGAGCAACTGGGGGAACTGGGGATTACGCCCACCGGATGCCTGATCGACCCGCCGCCGAAGATGGCCAAGAAAATCGGGGGAGAGGACTGGTCGAATCTGCTCAAGGCGCAGCCGTCGGCGTGGCAGCCGGAGTTGGCGTACCTGGTGGCGCGGCACGCGAATCATCTGGATCGCTGGCAGCTGGGGGCCGATGGATCCAGCGCGTTCGTGAGCAATCCGGCCATGCGGCAGGTCTATGAGGAGGTCTACGGGCAGTTCGCCAAGCTGGTGCCCAACCCGGACCTGGCGATGCCCTGGCCGGCGTGGTATGAGCTGAGCGGGGGCGAGGCCAGGCCGGCGACCGTGGCGCTGTCGGTGCCCACCTCGGTGCTGCCGGAGCAGTTGCCGCTGTATATCCGCGATTCGGGCCTGGGGATTCGGGATTCGGGGCATGAGGGGGGAAACCATCTGTCGCTGAGTCTGCAGGTGCTGGATGCCGGCACCTACGGGCGGACGGTGCGCATCCGCGATTATGTGGAGCGGATCGTCTATGCGCTGGCCGGTGGGGCGCAGCGCATCGATCTGCCGCTGCCGCTGACGGTTCAGAAGGAGGGGGGGCAACTGGTCTGCCGGCCGGATGAGCTGCTGGGGGTGCTGCATACGGTGGTGGGGACGCTCTCGGGGGCGACGTATCAGGGGAAGGTGCCGATTGCCGAGGGGGTGGAGGCGTTCTTGTTCGACCGGCGCGGGGAGGGCATCCTGGTGCTGTGGGACAAGTCCAACGCGATGCGCATCAAACAACTTCCGCTGCGGCTGGGCAACCGGCCGGTGCGGCTGGACTTGTGGGGCAACGCCACGCCTCTGCTGCAGGCCAACGGCAGGGTGCAGCCGGGCCGGGCCAAATCGGCGGACAACGATTCGCTGCTGGTGAATCTGGGGCCGATGCCCATTTTTCTCTTGGATATCGACGGCCGGCTGGCGCAGCTGCGGGCGAGCGTGGGCATTGACCGGCCGCTGGTGGAGTCGAGCTTTGAGCCGCATCGCCGGCATCTGCGCTTCACCAATCCCTATCCCCAGGCGATCAGCGGGACGGTGAAGCTGGTCGCGCCGGCGGGATGGATCCTCAACCCGCCGACCAGCGGGTTCAATCTGAATCCGGGCGAGACGTTCGACCGGGAGCTGACGATCGAGTTCCCCTATAACAGCTATGCCGGGAGCAAGACGATCCAGGCGCAGTTCACCGTCCAGGCGGACCATGCCTCCTCCTTCACAGTGCCGATCACGCTGCGGCTGGGGCTGAGCGATGTGGGCATGCAGTCGCTGGCGCTGCGGGATGGGAAGGATGTGGTGGTGCAGCAGATCATCAGCAACTACGGCGAGGCCCCGATCAACTACAACGCCTTTGCGATCGTGCCGGGGCAGGCGCGGCAGGAGCGGCTGGTGATCAACCTGGCGCCGGGCAAGACGACGATCAAGCGGTATCGCTTCACCAATGTGATCGTGCCGGAGTCGGAGCGCATCCGCGTGGGGATCAAGCAGATCAACGGGACGCGGATTCTCAATGACGAGCTGGAAATCCGGTAGGGTCCGGGGCCCGGCGGCGGCGGGGGCCCGGGCCTATTCCTTGACGGACTGCCACAGCTTCTTCTCAACCGACTGGAAATGGGAGAAGCTCATGTCCAGTTGCTGCATGAGCTTTTGAATCTGCTTCCGGTCGGGGTTGGGCAGGCTCAGGGCGTCCCGCAGCGCGCCGGCGGCGTCGGCCATGGCATTGGCCCCCTCGGCGAACTGCCGGGCCGAATCGAAGACGTTCATGTTGGCCATCTCCCCCTCCTTGGGCTTGTAGAGCAGCCGCCAGGGGCTGCGGCGGATCTCAGCGCTGGCGAACTTGAGATTGTCGCTGGTCTTCTTGAGCGAATCGATCATCCCGTCGATGCGTGTGCGGTTGGCGCCGACCAGGTCGCGGGCGGCGCCGGTGAACTGGCGGGCATTGGCGATGGCGCTCTTGATGTCGTTCAGGGAGCCGTTGATCCCGTCCACGGTGGTGTTGAACTGGCCGATCAGGCGGTCGGCGCTCTCCAGGATGGATGGAAGGCTCTGTTTGAGGTCGGCCGTGGCGTGATTGAGGTTGGCGATGGTGCCGCGCAGGTCCGTCTTGACGTCGCCGAAGAGGTCGCCGGCGCTGCTCATCATCCGGTTGGTGCTGTCGGCGACCTGGTGGTAGTGTTGGATGATGGGATCGACCTTCCGGCGGATGTGGGCGATCAACTCGGTCGCCTGGTCGCCGGT
>JBIQLO010000081.1:0-16444 GCA_044464175.1 Planctomycetaceae bacterium
CCGCCCGCTGCCACAACACCCTCCTCTTTTCCCGCGGCCGCGACTGGCAGCGCATCGACGGCCCCATCCCCCAGCTTCGCCGCGATGGCACGACCCTGGCCTATGTCGCCGGCGCCGAGCAGCTCAAACGCCTTCCCTCCCACCAGCCCGTGCGCGTCTACCGTCTGGAGGAATGCACCATCGCCCAGGAACTCCCCGCCGAAATGCAGGGCCCCGTCGTCGTGGAGTGGGAAAACGCGTAGGGTCCGCTTCAGCGGACCCGGTTATTCATTTGGAAAGTTGAACCCTTACCTCAAGGAGACCTCTCATGGCCGACAAAAAATCCATCACCCATCCCGAAAACCAGCGCCCCCGTGGCCCGTTTTCCTCCGCCGTCGTCGTCGACGGCTGGGTCCACGTCAGCGGACAGGGCCCGCTGGAGATGAAACACGGCACCTTCGTCGGCGGCACCATCGCCCAGCAGACGACGATGACCCTCGAGCACATCGAAAAAATCCTCAAGGAAGCCGGCGCCAGCCGAAAGGACATCGTCAGCTGCACCTGCTTCCTGGCCGATCTCAACGATTTTGACGAGTTCCACAAGGCCTACGGCGACTTCTTCGCCGGCCAGCCCGTCCTCCCCACCCGAACCACCGTCGGCACCGCCCTCCTCCGCGGCATCGGCGTCGAAATCAACGCCGTGGCCAAGCTCCCCTAAGGCCGCTCTCTTTTGAATGTATTCCCTCCCCCACTGTTCTCAGTGGGGGAGGGCAGGGAGGGGAACCCGTCAATTGCCCGCTGCCTACTTCCCCATCAAGTGCTCCATGATCGCCAGATCCAGCGCTTCATAGTCCCGCTCCGCGATGCACTGGCGCTCGATCGCCCAGTCAAAGCTCCGCACCTTCTCCACCAGCGCCAGAAAAATCCGCCGGCTGTTGGCCAGATGCAGCGTGGCCGCCTCCGCCTTCTGCGTCCGCATCGCCTTGACGTCCAGCCCCACGAACGCGCCCGTCCCGGCATACCCCCCCAGCTCCAGCACGCGCACCTGATTGAACGCCCGCCGCAGATCGACCGACCCGAACGCCTTGTCCTGGTCGAATTTCAACCCGTTCTGATCGTTCAGATGCACGCTCCAGAGCTTCCCCGCCTGCAGCGCAAAGGCCATCTCATCCGACGGATCCAGCCCCGCCAGGATCGCGTGCGCTGACTCGATCAATCCCCCCACGCGCTTCGGGTCCGCCGTCTGATGCGCCAGCGCCAGCGCGTGCCCGATCGTCGGAATGTAGGCATGGTCCATCGGCTCATTCGGCTTGGGTTCGATGGCGATGCGGATGGCCGGATCATGCTCCAGCACCGCGTTGATCGCCTCGATCAGATGCCGGTGCGCTTCAATCGGGTTCTTGCTCTCCCGGATATACGTCCCCTCCCGCGCCAGCCACAGCACCAGCAGATCGGTCCCCAAAGTGCGGGCGATGTCCGCACAGCGCTTGGTCCGGTCGATCGCCCACCGACGGATCGCCGGATCGTTGGCCGTGAACCCCCCGTCGATTCCCCGCGCATCCTCCCACAGCCGCGGCGCCACGATCTCCGCCACCAACCCGTGATCGTCCAGGCGCTGCTTCATCCGCTTCGCCTCGGCCTCGATCTGCGCGGGCGTCTTGCTCTCGATCTCCGCCACCGCGTCATCATCATGAAACTGCACCCCGTCAAAGCCCAGCGCCTTGTACTGCCCCAGCTTCTCCGCCGTGGCGATCGCCCGGCGCACCGGCGGCCCGAACAGATCGGCCCCCTCATGAATGTTCCACGGACCAAACGAAAAGCGGTAGGATTGACTCATCGACCGGCTCCTTCTCAATGACTGGAATCGTAAACGTGACGGTAGCCAGAATATCAATCCCCAAATGCGAAAACCATATCTTCCACCGCGCTCAACATGAACAAAACAGCGCGCCAATCCCGCAGGACAGGTTTCCCGCCTGTCGCTCTCACCCTTCGCGCCCCAAACGAACCCATTTGACCCAACCCAGCCCCGCCCGCTAGATTGAACCCGGCTTAAAAGGCCAGAAATTCTCCGTGTCCCTGGGGTGAATCCACCCTCAAACGCTCATCATCCAGGAGCCAGGAACAGCACAATGACCAAGGCCGAAAATCCAACCCACCAGTTACGGGCCGGCGTCGCCCTCAGCGACATCACCACCGATGCCTCCGACGCCCCCATCCACGACCGCCTCTACGCCAAAGCCCTCGTGCTCGACGATGGCAAAACCCGCCTCGCCCTCATCACCCTCGACGTCACCGCCATCGGCGGGCGGGAAATCAGCCGCAACGCCCTGCCCGATGTCACCCAGGTCTTCCTGCCCGCCCTTCGAGCCCGCATCCAGCAGGACCTGGACATCCCCGCCCTCAACGTGCTGGTCAACGCCTCCCACACCCACCCGCCGGGGCGCATGCTCTGCGATGACCGCCAACAGATCGAGCGCACCTTCGACGCCGTCCGCCGCGCCGCCGCCAACCTCACCCCCGTCACCTTCGGCGCGGGCGCCGGCCACGAAGACCGCCTCACCATGAACCGCACCCTGCGCCTCAAAAACGGGCGCCACTGGACGATCCGCCACGCCAACCCCTGCCCCCCCGATGACCTGGTCGCCGGCGTCGGGCCGCTGGACCCACAGATCGGCATCCTCCGCTTCGACCGCCTCGACGGCACCCCCTTGGCCGTCGTCTACAATTTTGCCTCCCATCTGCTCTTTGGCGATCTCCAGGGACGCATCACCGCCGATTTCCCCGGCGTCGCCTCCAAACGCATCGAGCAAGCCCTCGGCCACGGCGCAACCGCCTTCTTTCTGCAGGGGGCCGCCGGCGATGTGATCGACGTCTATTTCAAAAACTTCAATCGCATCCGCGACATCGAGCCGCTGGGCCAGACGCTGGCCCAGGATGTGCTCGATGCGCTCAAGGACATTCCCACCGCCGGCGCGGCCCTGGCCGTCGCCTCCGAAACCATCCACCTGCCGCGCCGCACCGACATTCCCCAGCGCATCGCCGAATTGGAGCAGCGCCAGCACGAGCTGCTTGAAGCCCTCCGCTACACCACCTTGAATTTCAAGACCTTCCTCCCCCTCCACCTCAAGCACCTGCTCGACCCCCACCATCCCGGCGACTACCTCCACGCCTATCTCCAGGCCGAAAAGATCGGCGACCCCAAACCGCCCCTCATGGATGATTTCAACCGCAAACAGGTGGAAAAATACCTCCGCAACATCCACGCCATGGAGGAGCTGGTCCGCATTCGGGAAAACATCGACACCCTCAAAAAGCACCAGGGGCTCAATGCCGAATCGGGCCAATCGACCATCCCCGCCGAAATCCAGGGCATCCGCATCGGCGATTGCATCCTCATCGCCTCCCCGCTGGAGGTCCTGACCGAGGTCAGCCTCAACATCAAAAACGCCTCCCCCTGCCCCCACACTTTTCTGGTCCCCTTCTCCAACGGCTACCTCCATTACGGCCCCCCGGCCGACTACTACGACAAGGGCGGCTACGAAGCCACCGAATGTCTCATCGCCCCCCAGTGGCAGGAACTCTTTGAAACCACCGTCCAGCGCATCATCCGCCGCCTCTGGGAAACCTAGAGCCAGCCTCTGAGTTGGGTGACTCTGGGTGCCACAGGTCACGGTACTCCGTGACCTGTGCGGCCACCGCGTCAAAAATACGATTCAGCGCAAACGCGCTCCCCTACCGCGGCACAACCTCCAGCAGCCGCCCGCGCTGCCCCTCCAGCGGGATCGTGACCGTCTGCTCACCGGCCGCCAGCGGCCCCCCGACGCTCCGGCCCGTCATCAGGTCCCGCAGCGTCGAGTCGCCCGGCACCTTCAGCCGCACCTTCACCGCCCCGCCGGTCTTGCCGTAATAGTCCGCCGCCAACAGCACCATGCGGTTGCCCTGCTTCATCCCGCTGATCCGCCCCTCTCCCTCCACCTTGGCATCCGCCCCCACCAGATCCCCCTTGACGATCACCTCTTCCACCGGCGCAATGGCCCGGATGACGCGGTTGTAGGCGATCAGATCCTCCGAATCCCACATCCGGCTCGACCAGAACCAGATCCCGCGTGACCCGTTGGCATAGCACTCCAGAAGCGCCCACTGGAACGACTCGCCCGGAAACACCCCCGCATCCCCCGGCGTCAGCCACGGCATCACATCGCTCCGCGGCAGCTGCCCCCGGTCCTTCCGCGCTTCATCCCCGATAAATTCCAAATCCGCCGCCTGCAGGCTCGTGTAGGTCGAAACCTGACTGCTGTTGAGGATCGCCGGATACATCTGATCGAAGTTGAAGACCTGCTGGTACACCTGTCCCGGCCGCACATCGTACAATCCCGTCTTAAACGGCTTGCCGCCGGCCGCCTTCACCGCCGCCTGCGCTGCCTCCACCGCCCCGCCGAACATCTCCTTCCCCTTCGATTGCTGCCACGCCGCCCACGACCCCAGCCCCGACTTCTGATAGTCCGCCTGACAGCGCATGCAGTTCACGTTTTCCGTCGGCCCGGCCCAGCCCCAGATTTCAATGTCCTCGGAGGAGAAGTCCGGCCTGATTTTCGCCATCATCTCCGCAAAGCGCTGCACCTCCTCCTGGTAATACCGTCCCCGATAGGACAGGCACAGCTTCTTGCCCACCGTCCCATCCTGAAACTGTTCGAAAATCTCCGGCGCATCCTTATGCCTGAGAATCATCCCCAGCGAATCGTCAATGACCGAAATGAAAAACCCCTCCGACCGCGCCCGCTCCAGCGCTTCCCACACCGGGCTTTTCGGATCGGCCGGCATCCACATGCCAAAGACGTTAAACGTGTTCAGCCCCAGCGCCTTGTAGGCCGCCAGTTCATCCGGCCAGCCGGTGTTGCCGCCGAACCACCACCCCATCGACGCCATGATCATCTTGAGGCGCGGCGCGGCCGGCACCTTCACCGCCCGCACCGGAATCCTCAGCATCGGGCTGGTCCACTGCCCATCCCCATACTGATAGCGCACCTCTCCCGCCCCGCCGGAACTCAGTGAGGGTCCATTCGCCTCAAGAAACAGCTCCCCATACACCTTCGGGTCGTATGAACCCGGCTTGAGCCCCTCGCGCGTGAACTGATATCGCTTCCATCCCCCGGCTTGCGCTTCGGTCGGAGCCACCGCCGCCACCTTCACCCCGCCCATCTGTCCACCGGCCAACTCCACCCCCGGCGGCAGTTCCAGCGTCACGACCATCCGCTGATCCGCCGGCAGATTCTCCGGCGCCGTCAGCCCCACCGGCACCGGCAGCGCGATGTTGCTGGCCAGTTCCAGATAGGGCTTATGGAAGTAGATGGCCGGATGGATCACGCTGAACCCCGTAGGCGCGGTCGCTGACCCCGCCTCCTGCGCCGCCCCGCCAGCCGAGCCGAACACATACAGCTCATCGCTCACGGTCGTGTCATTGCCGTAGATCCGCAGCCCCACCCACCGTCCATGCACTTTGAGATTCCTGAAGCGCAGGCAATCCACCCAAGATGTGCCGCGCCGCTGCCCGATGTTGAACCGCTTGAACGCATCCCGGTCCCACGGCGAGAACTCCCCCACCTTCCGGTAATGCTCCCCGTCCGAGCTGACAAACGCCTCCACCCAGCCGGGAAACATTCGCCCGCCGCCGGGGGCGCTGCCGTTCTGCAGCCGGATGGCGATTTCGTCGATCGCGCATGGCTTACCCAGATCCACCGCCAGGTTGAACCGCCCGGGATACGTCCATCCCACCGCCGCCGATTCAAACCAGAGCCGATGGTCCGGGCGCGCCCCCAGCTTTCCATCCGTTAAATCCGTCCCGTCCGTCCCCCCTCTGGCCGTCAGGGAGTAATTGGGCTTGGGCGAAAAGACGACCGTCTTGCCCAGCGCCAGATTCGTCCGCCCCGTCGTCGGCGGCAACGGCTCGGCCAACGCCATCGCCCCACCCGCCCACAAGACCGCGCCCAACACAGCCAGTAATCCCTTCATGAGTGCTCCCTCAGGGATGGGACCGGGCCCCATCCAAATTGCCATTGCCCCGTTGCATTTCCCGCCCATCCTATCGCCCTTCATTCCCCAACGTGAAGCGGCAATGAATTGGTGACAACCAGTTCCTTCTTGCCCCGGGCCAGGACATGCCCATCGGCATACAGGACGTTGCACAGGTTGTTGTGGGGAAACCCGATCCAGGTCGAATAGGGAATGCTGTAGGTCTCGCTGTAGCCGTTGTCCATCACCAGCATCACCTCCGACGCCGGCGCGGTCAGCCGGACGAATTTATGGAACTTGTAGCTCGAGGGATTCGAGACCGATCCGCAAATCCAGGCGTTGACGGCATATTCCCGTTTCTTGACCCGCAGCGGGTCGCCTTCAGTCAGCGCCGGGCAATGAAACAAATCCGGCACCAGCCCATAGTTGGGCGTTGCGCTGTAATCCCCGAAGCGGCAGATGAACTCCGGCCAGGTCCGCCCGCTTATGGCGCCGTCCCAGTACTGCGGCGCATAGGAAAGGGCCGGGACGATCGCGCCATGGTTGTCCTGGGCATACATGAAGAACGCATTGCCGATCTGCTTCAGGTTCGAGGCGCATTGCACCGTCTTGGCCGCCTCCCGCGCCTTGTTCAGCGCCGGCAGCAACATGGCGATCAGAACGCTGATAATCCCGATGACGACCAGCAATTCCACCAACGTAAAGCCGTGTGTCTTTCGCATGGCAGGTCTCCTTGAAGTGAAGGTAAGTGGACCATTGCTCATCCATTCTGAAAGCAACCTTACAGGCCGATTTTCATGTACAGCGACCGCATCGCCGCCTGGCGCCGCTCCACCTCCAGGCGCAGGGCCTCGGGCAGTTGCAGCGATCCGCGGAAGATCATCTCGCACGAGACGAACCGCCCGCTGATGCGGCAGACGTCCCCCCGGATCATCTCCAGCAGCAGTTGGGTCACCTGCCGCCCCATCTCCGGGATCGGCTGGCTCAGGACCGTCAGTGGCGGATTGGCATGCTGGGCCGAATCCGTCCCCATGCTCCCCACCACGCCCGCCTCCGTGGGCACGTCGATCCCACGTTCGCGCAGCGCCCGCATCGCCCCCAGCGCCAGGTGGTCCGTGAAAGCGAACACCCCCCGGGGCGCGCCGTGCGCCTCGATGAACCGAAGGGTCTGCTCATACCCCGCCTCCACCGACTGCTTGGGGCAGCGCATGAACGAAATCCGCGCCGTGTCGCCCCCCCCTTCGATGTATCCCTGCACCAGCCCGAGAAACTTTTCATCCGGCTTGGGCGCCAGCCCCGCGATCCGGATGTAGTCGGCCGCATCCCACCCCAGATACAGAATCTTCTCATACCCCAGCTGCGCAAAGGTCCACCCCACCAGTTGACCGGCCGGCAGATGGTCCACCGCCACGAAGTTATGCACCGCCCGCAGATTCCGCCGTCCCACCGTCACCCATGGAACCCCGCGCTGATCCAGCCCGCTGAGCAGCTCGTCCGTGGCGATGTCCGAATAGAGGATCACCCCCGCGATCCCATCTGAAATCTCGTCCAGCCGCTGACAGATTTTCGCTGCCCACGCGCCCGGCTCCGGCAGCAGGGCGATCTTCACCAGCGCGTAATCCGAACGGGCCAGCACGTGCTCGGCCCCGCGAATCACCCCCTGGTACCAGGATTCCGTGTCCTGATCGTCGAACCGGACGCTCGAGAGCAGGTCAATCACGCCGATCTGCCTCGCCTTGCGCGCCTTTTTGGGCGCGGGCGATTCGGGGCGCGGCAGCACAAGCGTCCCCTGCCGCGGCAGGCACTGCACCAGCCCGCGCTGAGCCAGCCCGCGCAACGCCGCCTGCACGGTGTTGCGGCTCACCCCAAACTGCCGCGTCAACTGCCGCACCGACGGCAGCCGCTCCCCCCCCGCCAGCCGTCCCTCGGCAATCAGGTCGTATAAAGCCTGCTCCAGCCGCCCGGCCACCGAAGATGAAAGGGTCTTTCGCGCCATGACACGCCAACCTGTCCTAATCTGTCACCTCATATGACCTCGTGTGTACCGCTACATTGCCCGTCCGTCAAGACAAAATCTTCATAAATGTTTTATTTCACCTAGTCCCCCGCCCTGCCATCTGTCCTATTCTGTCTTGATTTCGACTGCCGAAAAGTTACGATCCCACTTATGGATGTGCGCCTTGGCATCATCGGCCTGGGACGAATCGGCCTCCAGCAACTGCAATGCGCACGCACCCTCCCCGGCCTACAGGTCCTGGCCATCGCCGACCCGCGCCCGGACCTGCCCCTGCCGCCCGGCCTCCAACACCACCAGCAATGGGAACGTCTGCTGGAGGAACCCCGCCTCGACGCCGTCAGCATCTGCACCCCCCATCACCTGCACGAGCCGATGGTCGCCGCCGCCCTGGCGGCCGGGAAACACGTGCTGGTGGAAAAACCGCTGGCCATGACCGCCGAACAGGGGCGGGCCTTCATCGAAAGCGCGAAAAACAACCGGCGTGTCCTGATGGTGGAACTGACCCACCGCTTCTATCCCGCCTTTCAGCAGGCCCGCGCCCAGGTACGGGCCGGACGGCTGGGAACAATCTACGCCGTCGAAGACCGCATCGTCGAGCCGGCCTCCACCCAGATTCAACCCTGGCTGCAGCGCCGATCCACCGCTGGCGGCGGGGTGGCGCTGACCAACGGCATCCACATGCTCGACCGCATCGCCGCCATCACCGCCCAGTCGCTCCGATTCCACGCCGGGGCGGCCGGACAGGATGCCCACTTAGGCGATGTGGAGGACACCGCCGCCATGTTCCTGACCCTCGACAACGGCGCCCCCGTCCAATTCCTGGCCGCCTGGCCGCGCGGCCAGGGCCGGACCGACGATGAACTGACCCTCTACGGCGCTCGGGGGACCCTCCGCCTCTGGGCCTGGCACGGCTGGC
The DNA here is from genome assembly GCA_044464175.1 of Planctomycetaceae bacterium. GTDB lineage: Bacteria > Planctomycetota > Phycisphaerae > Tepidisphaerales > Tepidisphaeraceae > JBIQLO01. Next base: position 8,925 of record JBIQLO010000081.1, read on the forward strand.
GCTTTGAGCCGATGGGGCGCGATGAAGCCCCCGAGGAATGCCGGTCCTATCCCGCCGATGCCGACGCCGAGATGATCGTGCGCGGCGGCGTCAGCGGCGCATTGCGGGAATTTGTCGCCGCCATCACCGAATCGCGCCAGCCCGATCCCCCCGCCGACGCCGCCGTGGCGGCCCAGGCATTGGTTGAGCAGTTTTACCGCCACGTGCGCCCGGAGGCCGGATGAACCCCTGGTGCGGCTGCAGCTTCGTCCACCCCGGCCAATCCCTCGCCCAGGGCCTGGCGTGGGTGCATCGCCACGGCTTTGCCCACGTGGACATCGGCATCGGCGGAAGCCACGGGCACTGCTCGCCCATCGAGGCCGCCGAGCATCCCCAGCCCCTCGCCGACGAGGTGCGCCGTCAGACGCAGAATCTGCAATTGCGCCCCAACGAATGCTTCACCCTCAACTTCGGCTGGCCGATCAACACCCCCGATTCCGCCCAGCGCCGCCGCACCGCCCAACTCTTTCCCGGCCTCTGCCGCTTCGCCGCCGCCGCGCAATTCGCCAGCATCCTCCTGATTCCCGGCCCCGTCCACCCCCGCCTTGGCCGCCGGCGATCAATCGACCTGTCGGTCTCCGCCTTGCGTGAACTGGCAAGCATCGCCGCGGACCACGCCCTGCGCCTCCATGTGGAGGCCGATGTCGACTCCTGCTGCAACACCCCCGAGACCGCCGATGAACTGTGCCGCCGCACCCAGGACCTCTACCTGACGCTCGACTACTCCCATTTCATCTGCCAGGGCATCGCCGCCGAACGCGTTGAACGGCTCCATCCCCACACCCGCCACCTCCACCTCCGCCAGGCCGCCCCCGGCCAACTGGTCGCCCCGGTGGATCAGGGCGCCATCGACTTCACCCGCATGCTGGACCAGCTCCGGGCAGGCGGCTATCGCGGCCTCTACTGCATTGAATACCTGGGCGAGGATGCCGAGCCCCGCACTGCCGCCCTCCTCGAACAGCTCTCAGCCCTCACGCAGGAACATCAGCCGGTTTAATTATGGCCATCCCCTCATCCCATCCGCTGGAAGTCATCACCGTCCGCGGCCCGGTCTCCCCGGACCGGTTGGGCATCACCCAGACCCACGAACACCTCATCCTCGACGCCTACGACCACTACCACACCTATGACATGGTCATCGACGATGAGGAACTGGTGATCCAGGAACTCGGGCAATTCACCCGCAACGGCGGCCGGACGATCTGCGATGTCACCCTCCAGGAGATCGGGCGCAACCCCACCGCCCTGAAGCGCATCAGCGCCCAGGCCGACATCCACATCGTCATGGGCTGCGGCTGGTACCGGGACTTCGGCTATCCCCCCCTCGTTCAGGAGCGCACCAGCCGCGAACTGGCCGATATTCTCGTCAGGGAGATCGAGCAGGGGGTGGGCGACACCGGCATCCGCGCCGGCCTGATCGGCGAGATCGGCACCGGCCGCCATTTCATCAAGCCGGCTGAGGAACGCGTCTTCCGCGCCGCCGCCCTCGCCCAGCAGCGCACCGGCGTCGCCATCTCCACCCACACCACCCGCTGGGGCACCCTCGCCCTCGAACAGATCGCCCTGCTCCGCGAGTACGGCGCCGACCCGGCGAAAATCATCATCGGCCACCTGGGCGACCGGCGCGGCGTGCATCATCTGCTCCCCATCGCCGAACAGGGCGTCTATCTCGAGGTGGACAACATCGGCTTTCTCGACTACCAGCCCGAATCCGTCCGCGCCGACAACGTCGCCGCCCTCTGCCGCGAGGGATTCGCCCAGCGCATCCTTCTGTCCGAGGACATCTGTATGCTCAGCCACCTCCACTACCGCGGCGGCAAAGGATACGGCTACCTGCTGGAGGTCTTCATTCCGATGCTCAAGCAGCGCGGCGTGACCGAAACGCAGATCCACGCCATGCTGGTGGAAAACCCGGCCCGCGCCCTGGCCCGAAGGAGGCCCGATGCCTGAGTCCCTTTACGACCGCCTCGACCTGCCGCGCATCATCAACGCCGTCGGCTATGCCACGCGCGTCGGCGGCGGGCCCCTGGATGAGGCGGTGCTCGACGCCATGCGCCAGGCCGCCCAGCTCTCGGTGGAAATCGACGACCTGCAGGCCGCCGCCTCCACCGCCATCGCCCGCCACACCGGCGCTGAGGCAGGCCTCATCACCTGCGGCGCCGGCGCGGCCCTCACCCTGGCCGCCGCCGCCTGCCTGGCGGGCAACGACCCCGACCGCATGGACCAACTGCCCCAGGCCCACGCCCTCCCGCGCAACCGCATCCTCTATCCCAACCCCGGCCCCTACGACTACGACCACGCCCTCCGCCTCAGCGGCGCAACGCTCGACTTCGTTGATTACGATGCGCCCGACGCCCTGGACCGAATCGAGCAGGCCATCAGCCCAAAAACCGCCGCCATCGGCTACCTCTGGCAGCGCCTCGGCCAGCAACCCACCGTGCGCCAACTCGCCGACCTGGCCCATCGCCACCACCTGCCCCTGATCCTCGACGCCGCCCTGGCCCTTCCGCCGGTGGAACATCTTCACACCTTCATCCGCGACGGCGCGGACCTGGTCGCCCTCAGCGGCGGCAAGCACCTGGGCGGCCCCCAGGCGTCCGGCCTCCTCTTCGGCCGCCGCGACCTGATCCGCAGCGCCTGGGTGCAGATGGTGGACATGGACGTGCGCCCCGACACCTGGTCCCTGCGCCCCTGGATCGAGGAAGGCTGGATCACCCGCCCCCCGCGCCACGGCATCGGCCGGTCCATGAAAGTCTCCAAGGAGGCCATCGTCGGCTGCCTCACCGCCCTGGAGCGCTACGCCCAGCGCGACCACGCCGCCGAACGCGCCCAATGGCAAACACGCATCGACCACCTGCATGCGGGCCTCAGCGCCCTGGGCACGCTCGAAGCCACAAAGCTGTTCCCCGCCCCCAACGGCCAGCCCTTCCCGGTCCTCCGCCTTCAGTGTCCCGACATGCTCCTGTTTCTCGAGGTCCTGCGCCGTCACCGTCCCAAAATCATCCTCGCCGAGGATGAAGCGGATTCGCGCATCGCCTTCATCTATCCTATGTGTCTCAAGGAAGAGGACCTGCGCCAGATCATCGCCGCGTTTGCCAGTGCCGCCAGTGCCCTCACTGGCGGAATTCCGCCCAAAGAAATGGATTCATCCGCCAGTCAGAGCGCTGGCGCTACCATGAGGTAACTAAAAATGCCCGACAAATGGATTCTCAAAGGCGGAACGATCTACGATGGCACCGGCGCTCCCCCCCGGCGCGGCGATGTCCGCATCGCCGGCGGCCGGATCACCCATATCGATTCCCGAATCCCCCCCAACGATGAGATGATCATCGACGCCGACGGCCTGATCGTCGCCCCCGGCCTCATCGACCTCCATGTCCATGTCTACGACGGCATGAACCTCCACTCCATCGCCCCTGCCGACGCGGGCCTGCGCACCGGCGTCACCACGATGCTCGACACCGGCTCCGCCGGCGCAATGAACTACCCCGCGTTCGAAAAATACATCATGGCCCCGGCCCCCGAGTCCATCTACGCCCTGCTCAACATCTCCCACCACGGCGTCCAGGGGCATCCCGACATTCCCCCCTATCTGGGCGACCTGTACGACACCGCCTATCTCGACCCCGCGCCCGCCCTCCGCTGCATCGAGCGCCACCCCGAGCGACTCCTGGGCGTCAAGGTCCGCCTCACCAATTCCCTGGCCGCCGGAAAAGTCGCCCATGAGCACACCGCCCTGTCCAACGCCGTCCAGGTGGCCCGGCAAACCGGCCTTCTCTTTTTCGTCCACCACGCCGCCTCCGGCATCCCGCTGGACCAGGTCCTGTCCCGGTTCATCGCCGGCGATGTGCTCACCCACACCTATCACTCCCTGGGCGACGGCGGCTTCCAGGGCCCCGACGCCGCCCCCACCCGCGCCATGCTCCAGGCCCGCGACCGCGGCGCCCTCTTCGACGTCGGCCACGGCAGCGGCGCCTTCGCCTGGCACATCGCCGAACCGGCCTGCCAGAAGCACGGCTTCTGGCCCGACACCATCAGCACCGATCTCCACAAATTCAACCTCGAAGGCCCCGTGATTGACCTGCCCACCACCATGAGCAAGTTCCTCCACCTGGGCATGCCGATGGAAAAAGTGATCCAGTGCGTCACCGCCAACCCCGCCGCCGCCATGCACCAAAGCCACCGCCTGGGCCGCCTCCTGCCCGGCCGCCCCGCCGACCTCACGCTGCTCAAGCTCATCCCCGGCGCTCATGCCCTGACCGACTCCACCGGCGCTGTCCGCACCGCCTCTCAGCGCCTCATCCCCATCTGCGCCTTCAAAAACGGCCGCCGCTTTGGCGATGACTCCCTCCCCCGGTACGCCGGGGGAGGGCCGGGGAGGGGGTCTGGCGCAATGGCCGGTGAAAGCTCCCCACCCTAACCCTCCCCCAGCTCGTAGGGCACGCTATTGCGTGCCCGAAGCGCCGACACCTGGCGCAACGCGTCTGTCCCCAAATGTTTTATTCAGGATACCCAATGCCAATCCAAGCCAATCGCTGCGAACAATGGGTCTGGACCGAACTGCTCGCCTTCGACGTCGATCAGCCCGACCTCGGCGTCGGCGCCTATCTCGACACTCTCGGCTTTGTTCCCGAGGTTGTCTCCCTGCTGATCAGCTCTCCCGACATGGTCCTCCAGCACGCCGGGCTTGAAACCGACCAGACCCTCCCCCCCGATTTCTGCACCCGCGACGGCCACGATGGCAACGAAATCCGCCGCCGGCAGTCCTGGACCCGCTTCCAGCTCCGCGACCTCATCGCCCGCCTCCATCAGGCCGGCAGCCGCGTCTATCTCTCCAACTTCACCCACTATCTGGACAACAAATTCCACCATGAATGGATGGCCGACCACCCCGAGGTCAAACAGGTTCTAACCTCCCGCGGCCGGGTGGGGGCACTCAATGTCCTGGCCCGCCTCAGCGATGGAAGATATTTCCATGAGGTTTTCGCCGCCCAACTCGCCCGCGTCTGCCGGGACTACGACTTCGACGGCTGGCATGGCGCAGACGGCTACGGCCCCACCTACATGCAACTTACCGTCGCCGACTGCTCCGATGACATGATCGCCCAGTTCATCGCCGCCGGCCACGCCGACCTGCCCCCCCTCGTCACCGACCCCTCCCACGACCGCCCCGAACGCCTCCAGGCGCGCCTCGACTGGATCTGGCGCAACAAACGCCCCGAATGGATCGCCTTCTACACCGACCGCTGGGCCGCCTTCTGGAAGGCCGTCATGGACGCCCTCCACCCCATCGGCAAAAAAGCCGTCATCAACTCCGCCTGCACCCGCGACCCCTTCGAGGCGATCTACCGCTTCGGCCTGGATTACAAGAAGATCCTCGACACCGGCGTCGACGGCATGGTCGTCGAAACCGTCTCCGGCGGCATCGCCCTGGGCAGCGGCGACCGATACAACCACGACTACATGACCATGCTCATGCTCATCAAGGCCTATCTGCCCGATTGCCCCCTCATCTTCCTGCAGGGTATCAAGGATGTGGTCGAGGATTACGATGTGCTGCGCCACACCCCCACCGCCCTGGAGCGCGACATCTACGACATGGCCAACGTCTACATCACCCGCCCCGACGGCCGGCACGAGCGCTGCGTGGAAGGGTTCCTCGCCTGCCTGGCCGACGGCATCGACCGCGAGGAATGGCAATGGCTCGACACCCGCTGGCGCCTGGCCTTCGAGGCCCCGCCCCAGCGCATCATCGGCGCGACCCTCCTCTGGTCCGATGCCGCGCTCCACCGCCATCTGGCCGAATTTCCCCTCCAGCGCGACTGGTCCGCCCATCGCCTCACCTGGCAACTGATCCAGCGCGGCGCCCCGATCCAGACCACCATCAATATCGACGCCTTCGAAAAAGCCGACGGCCCCCTCCTGATTCCCCATCCGCACCTGCTGGATGCAACTCAGCGCTCAAGGCTTCTGGACTCGGGCAAACCCCTGATCGCCATCGGGCCCGATTTCCAATCCTGGCCCCGCCCAACGATGGAATGGGTGGATGCCGTTGATTCGCGCCCCCTGCGCTGCCGGTTGTACAACGCCCCGGCCGCCGACGTGCCCTATGTCCCCGATCCCACCGCCGCGGCGGCCGAGCCCCCGTTTCCCGCCGATCCCATGGCCATCGTGGAGACCGATTACTTCCGCTGGGACCTCTACTTCCGCCCGGCCACCGACGCTTTCTTGAAGGCCTGCGCCCACCTGATCCGCCAGGTAAGCGGCGCCTGTTCCGTCCAGACCCCCAAAACCCGCCAGCAGCCGCCAGGACACACCCCCAAACTGAGCCTCATGATGACCGAGCCCGCCCCCGGCCTCTACCGCATCGCCATCAAGAGCAACGGCGATCTCTACGAACGCCCCAAAATCGACCTCGCCCGCCCCATCCGCCGAGTCACCGTGCGCACCCCCTTCCCCGTCACCACCGTCAAGCCCGACCAAAGCGCCTTCACCCTCCCCATCCCCCCCCACGGCATCGTCGTCGCCGACGTCCAGATGCAATAAGCGTCAGAAAAAACCCCTGCGGCGAATTATCCCCTCCCCCGGTACGCCGGGGGAGGGTTAGGGTGGGGGTTCGCTTTCGGCCGCAAAAACCCCCTTCCCTGCCCTTCCCGTGATGAATACGCGGAGGAGGGCGTTGAGCGGCTGCCTATTTCAACAAGAGCAGCCCAAGACACAGCCTGCTGTCCTGCAAGAAATTAGCCGCCTCACGAATAATGTTCGTCAGCGAGCGGTCTTCGCCCAACGGGCGTTCCCCGCCAAACCACCCCTCTCTGACGCTCGCGCCTCCGATGGCGACGCAAACTCAATGGCAACAGAGGTATTTACCTGGCCCCACCCCCCCAATAAAAAAGGCCCGCCGGCGATTCAATCGCCGCGGGCCCAGCGGAGAGGGCGGGATTCGAACCCGCGATGAGGTTTAAGCCCCATACAGCATTTCCAGTGCTGCTCCTTCAACCACTCGGACACCTCTCCAAAAGGTTTGCCCCGCCCAGAATCCGGCCGGCGCGCCCCTACGATAATGATAGGAGCCGCCATGGCAAGGGCAACCGCCTCCCCCACCCCAAGGATGCTCCCGCATGGGTGCCACGAGTCAGCGTACCCGCTGACTCGTGCCTGGGTGGCCTCCCTTCCCCGACCCCGCGCTGCGCATTTTGTCGCCAAAACGCGCAGCGCAAAAACCACCAAAAAACTTCGTGAAAAATAGAATTATCGCCCCTGACGCTCTCCAAACCGCGATTTGAAAAATCGTGCTGCGCGCTTTGGAACCAAACCGCGCAGCGCCCCCCGTAAGGATAGAGGAGCTAAAAACAATGACCCGGTTCTGCCTTCTGAAGTTCCTGATCCTGCTCGCCCATGTCACGGGCGCCCCTGCGCCCAAACCCCAGCCCCACCCAAACCACCCCTCCGCCATCTGTCTTCATGGCTTCTCTCTCCCA
>JBIQLO010000082.1:0-16247 GCA_044464175.1 Planctomycetaceae bacterium
TGTCGATCGTCGCCGCATTGCCCCAAATCTCGATCCGCCCCGGTGGCGTTTGCGTGTAGGGCTTGATGATCCAGTGAATCTCCGTCGCGGCCACGTGGTCGTTGTGCTGGTGGGTGAACAGCAGCGTATTGATCCCCGCCAGGTTGCGCCCCGTGCGCTGCATCTGTGAAAGCGTGTCCGGCCCGAAGTCAATCTTCAGATCGTCGTCGATCACCGCCCCCGCCCGGCCGCGAATGTTCGCGCCCCCGCGGCGGCGGGCTTCCTGACAATGATCGCAAAGACAAAATGGCGCGGGCCACCCCTCGGCCGCCGCGGTTCCCAGAATGATCAGTTCCATGCCCCCGTTGTAAGATCGCCCCGTGCGTTTGTCCATCGCCCCGGCGTGTCACGGCTCTCTCTTGCCCTTTTCCGCGCCGAGGGCAAGCGCAGGGGACCAGCGACCCATGACCCATGATCAGCGCAAGGATGCAATGCCCGCCCGAGGCGGCTATACTTTCAGCGACAGTTCGGCCCCGTCGGTTAATGGACAAACCACCTGCCTTCTAAGCAGGCACTGCAGGTTCGATTCCTGCCGGGGCTAATGCAATATTGGATTGACACTTGGCGAATTTGAGGAAGCAGGGTCCCCGGTACGCTGCGGACCTTCTGCCGGATAGGCCTTTGCTCCAGCCTTCTGCCCTCTCCCCCTACCCCTTCACCGCCCCCAGTTGAATCCCCTTCACCAGGTATTTTTGCAGCACGATAAAGACCAGGATCATCGGCAGGACGCTCATGGTGACGGCGGCCATGAGCAGGTGGGTGCTCTGCCCGCGGGAGGAGTCGAAAAAGAGCAGGCCGATGGGGAGGGTGTAGTTCTCCACGCGGCGGAGCATGACCAACGGCCAGAAAAAGCTCTGGTAGTTGCCGATGAAGGTGAAGATCGCCAGGGTGATCAGCCCCGGGCGGGACAGCGGCAGGATGATATCCCAGAAAAGCCGCCAGGGACCCGCCCCGTCGATGGCCGCCGCTTCGTCCAGACTGGGGGGGATCGAGAGCATGAACTGGCGCATGAGGAAGGTCCCAAAAGCGCTGAAGCTGGCGGGGATGACCAATCCGGCCAGCGTGTCCACCAGGTGCAGGTCGATCATGATCTGGTAATTGGGGATCATCATCACCAGCCCCGGAAGCATCATCGTGCTCAGATAGAGCAGAAAGACCTTGTCCCGGCCCGGCCACTTCAGCCGCGCGAAGCTGAAGGCGGCCATGGCGCTGGTCAGCACCTGCAACAGCGTCACCCACGCCGCCACCAGGAGGCTGTTGAAGTAAAACCGGCCGAAGGGGATCACCTCAAAAACATCCCGGTAGTTGTGCCACTGGAAATGGGCCGGCAGCCAGTTCGTCAGCCCCACCTCCCCCAGCGTCTTGAGGCTGGTCAGGACCATCCAGACAAAGGGGAGCATCAGGAAAAACGCAATCGCGCTCAGGGCAAGATGCAGTGCGGCCGAGACTGCGAATTTTTTGCCGCGCCCGTGCCGCCGCCCGCGCGGCCGGCGCGCGGCCGCGGTGGCCACGGCGGCCGCGGTCAGGGGCGGGCCAATCGCCGATTCAGGCGAGACGCTCGTGCTGGTGGGGTTGTCGGTCATGGTTGCTGTCCGTGATCCGTTGTCCGTGCTCCGCCTGCCGTTGGCCGAGACCTCATTCGGACCACGGCCCACGGACGACGGACAACGATTACTCATTGTTCACATACCGTCCGCCAAATCGCCAGTTAAAGAGGGTCACACCCAGGACCATGAGGAACAGCACCCACGCCACGGCCGAAGAGTAGCCCAGGCGGCCGGTCTCAAACCCCTCGGTGTAGATGAAGTAGCTGATGGTCGTCGTCGCCCCGTCCGGCCCCCCCTCCGTCAGCGCACGGGCCATTTCAAAGCCCCCCTGCAGGCCCCCGATGACGCTCATCACGACGATGAAGAAGGTGGTCGGCGCCAGTTGCGGCCAGGTGACGTTCCAGAAGCGCTGGAAGGGGGAAGCCCCGTCGAGGTCGGCCGCCTCATACAGCTCCTGCGGCACGCCGCTGAGCCCCGCCAGATAGAGCAGCATGTTGTTGGAGCCGATCGCCGCCCAGAAGGCGATGATCATCATGGCGGGCTTGGCCCAGGCATAGGCCGTCAGCCAGCCGGGCGGCGAAAGCCCATCAGCGGCCATTGCCGGAAGCCGGTAAACCGCCATGCCCAGCCCCAGCAGGACGAACTCCCCGGTCATCAGCGCGACCGCCAGCATCAGCGCGTTGCCAAAGCCCTCTTTGGCAGGGGCGGAAAATTCCTCGGGGCGGAACACGTAGGCGCCCCAGGCGCTGAGAAGGATGAAGGCCACGACCGCAAACGCCCAGAGCCTCCCCGCCCCCACCCAATGCCACGCGCACAGCACCGGCACGATGAGAAGAAGAACCGGCAATATTGCGGCGGCCAGCCCCAGATCGCCCTCGCGCCGCATGCGCCCCAGCCGGCGCAATCCCCACCACAGCACCCCCAACAGGAGCGCTCCCAATCCCCATCCCGCCGCGCGCACGAGGGAGGACGGCGCCGACCGGACCGCACCGGCCAGCGCGGACAGCACCGGAGCCAGCGCCGTGTTGATCGGGCCGTTCTGCGGGTTGAACAGCGCCTTCCAGAGCAGGATCGTCGCCACGCCCGAGGTGAAGGCGGGCAGATAAACCAGCGTGCGGTAGAGCGTCGTCCCGGCCGCCGACCCCGCCACCAGCACCCCGCACATCAGCCCCCCAAGCAGCAGCGTCATCCCGGTCGCCCCCATCCCAACCATCGCCGTCATGGCCATGGCCGCGACGACGACGGCGGAGACGACCAGAAGAATCGCCGGCCTGCGCCCCCCGCCGCGCAGGTCGCGGTGGAGCATCATCGCCAGGATCAGGCTCCCGGCGATGGCAAAGGGAATTCCCATCATCAAAAAGAGCGTGTTCCCCACGAACCGCCAGAAGTTGGGCTGCCGAAAAAGGCGGTAAAAGTTCTCCAGCCCCACGAACTGCAGCGGTTCATTGCGGAACCGCCCATTGTGCAGGCGCAGGTCCCAGTTGGTGAACGCCATGTAAATCGCAATCAGAAGCGGAATGAGCGTGAACGCCAGAAATCCCAGCAGGTTCGGCAGCAGAAAACCGATGCCGGTGAGAATCCGCCGCCTTGTGCTGGCCGCCGCCATAATTTACTGGGCCCATCCTTTGGCCTGGTAATAAGCGCGATAAAAGGGATTGCTGATCCAATCCAAAGGCACCTTGCGCCCGTCGCGCCGATATTGTTCGATCTTTTCCTGCCGTTGCAACGCCGCCTGGTAAGGCGCCGCCAGCGACGGGTCCTCCTCCAGCGACCGCCGGATCTCCCGGTTGATGTTCGCCGCCGCCTCCCTGGTCGCCTGCTGCGGCGAGAGCCGCCCGGAAGTCACCGCCGCATCGTACGCCTGGGATTCATACCGCCCCACCACTGAGGGAAGCACAAACGGGCTGATGGCCGGGGCGATGGCGATCGTCTGGGCCAGCTCCGCGAAGACCTCATGGCACCCCCACTCATTGGGATGCGCCGGCGGCCGGAGAAACGCCTCGGTCCGCGTGTACCTGGGGTCCGGCGGCAGCGCATCGGCATCCCGCACGATCTGCATGTTGTATTCTTCGCTGGCCAGGAAGGCCAGAAACAGCTCCGCCAGATCCTTGTGCTTCGATCCGGCATACACCCCCGCCGTCCGCGACATCAGCAGCGTGTTGCGGAAGCCCCCGTTCGGCGGCTCGCTGACCGACAGCCGCAGGTCCCCGAACTGGCGCAACTGGATCAGCGCATACCGCCCCATCTGGAACATGCCATAATTGCCGCTGTTGAACAGTTGAAGCGCCGCCCCGCCATACCCCGACTGCGTGGCGAACGAGGCGACATCCGCGCTGGTCGGCAAAATCCGGTCCACGTACGTCCATTTGCGCACCAGCTCCAGCACCCGCGCCGCCCGCGGTTCATCCAGCGTGCAGCGGGTCAGCGTCTCATTGAAATCATCCAGCCCCAGGCTGCGCCGCAGGATCGGCACGCTCACCTGGCTGGCGAAAAAGACCGTGCGCGGCCGCCCCGGCGGATTGGCCGCCTCCACAAACCGCCGCCCCAGGCGCTCGAACTCCTCCAGGCTCCATCGCCTCGGCGGAATCGGCACGCCATACCGCTCGAACGTCGCCTTGTTGATCCAGTACGCCGCCACGTAGACATTGCAGGGAAAGGCATACTGCCGCCCCTCCCGCATGATCAGCGGCTTGACCGCCGCGTAGGTGTGCGTGGGATCGAAGCCCAGCTTCCTGGCCGGAATCGTCAGATCCTCGAGTATCCCCACCGCGTGGAACAGCGGCATGTCGCTGGGGCTCATGTCCATCAGGTCGGACCCGACGCCGCTCACCCCCTGGATCAACTTCTTGGTGGGGTCGGAGTTGGCCGAATCCAGGCGCAACTCCACCTCCGGGTAATCATGCTTCTTCAGCCATTGTTCGAAGAGTTTGACCTGCTCGACGCGGGCGGGGTTGGCGTCGGTCACCCAGTACAGCACCGGCCGGCCCGCCGATTGCCCGGCGTCCATCAGGCCGTATCCCAGGCTGATCGCCGCCAGCACCAGAAAACTGATCAGGAAGCCGTACTTCATGCGCCGATGGGATTGTAGGACTGCGCCTACCCATCGCAAGCCAAAACCGATCCCCCGGCTTCAAAGCGGCGCCGCTTCGCCCATGTCACCACCCCTCCGGCCGCAGCGACCGCCCGTCCAGCGGCAGCTCATGCCGGTGCAGGTCCGTCCACTGGGCGGCCCGCGCATCCAATGGGCTTTTGATGTTGTATGCCTGATACGCGATCATCTCGCCGATGCGGATCGCCAGGTCCGGCAACCGCTCCCCGGCCGTCCAATGATCCCCCACGCAGATATGCGCCGGATCGACGTTCGGATGAAACACCGGCGTCAGCATCCGGCACAGCGGCGCCACCCGGGGATATTCCGCCGTCAGTTGGATTTCAACCCGGTGCATCTCGCGCGGGACCGGGCCGGCCCCTCCGCCGCGCTCCAGCCCCCTGACGAGGTAGCGCAGGCGATACCGATCCGGCGGGTCGCCGTCGGTCCTCTCAATCTGGATCACCTCCGACCGCCCGAACGCCTCTCGCATTTGCGCCAGGTCCGCCACCAGGCGGCGTAGGCGCGGCGAAAGGGATTCCGCCGGGGCCATCTCTCCGTCCGCCATCCCCGGCCGCGTGTCGCCCCGCGGAATGATCATCGTCCGTCCGCACCCCTTGCACCGGCCCGAACGTCCCGCCAGTTGATCAGGCACGTTGAAGGATTTGTCGCAGGAAGGGCAGGCAAACTGGATCATCGCTTCACCACAACACGATCGAATTCCACCAGAACAGAGACGCCACCACCCCCAGAACCAATCCCGCAACCGCCAGGCCCAGCGCGCCCCACACCACCCCCCGCCGGCGGGCGCGCTTCAGGCTCAAAGCCGACCCCACGGCGATGAACAGCCCCGGCACCCCATACGCCAGCGCCCCGACAGGAATGGAAACCGCCGCCCCTCCCAGAAGCAGAAATTCCCAGGGAAACGCCGGCGACGGCGCTTCCACCTCGGCCGCCGCCAATGAATCGGCCGGCACTTCCTCCGCTCCCTCCGCCAGTGCGTTGACCTGTCCGCAACCGTAGGAAGCGCAGCCCCGGTTCTCCTCCCAACACGCCTGATGGTAGCTCGATCCACATTCCCCGCAGGTGGCAATCGCCTCCCCGGCACCTATGGGGCTCTGGCAGACCCCGCAGGTAATTGATTCCGCCTCATCCTGATGCGTCACGGCCGCCATAGCGTGCCCCTTGCTCGCCGGAGCCTGGGCCGGTCGCCCCGGAATTTTCATCTTCGCCCCGCAGGAGGCGCAGTGCGCCGATCGCCCGGCCAGATTGGAGGCCGCCCACATCAACTGCCCGCACTGGCACACCCAGAAGATGCCCCGCTCCGCATGGGTGGACTGGGTGAAGCGGACCGGCCACACCGACGGGGGCAGGCGGTCCGATGACTGGAAAATCAGTTCCGCCGGACCGATGCGGATCCGATCCTGGTCATGCAACTCCCTGCGCCCGCTCAGGCGCTGGTCGTTGACGAACGTGCCGGTGCGGCTGGCGGCATCGGCAATGAAATAATGATCCTCCTCCCGTCCGATCCAGGCATGCAGCCGCGACACCGCCGGGTCCAGCACGACCAGCGAATTGGCCCCCCGCCGTCCGATATAGACGGGCCCCTCAATCGGTCCCCCGCACACAATGCCGTTTTGTCGCAGAATCAAAGTGGGCATGGGTGGGCTCTTGCGGCTGGCCGCCGGCGCTTTGGAGGCGGGATGATCCATCTCGCTCAGCACGCCGCGCTCTCCTTTTCCTGGAACACGAATTCCGTCCCGCCGATGCGAATCCGATCTCCCGTCCGTAAGCGGACCCGCTCAATGGCCCGCTCATTCACGTGCGTCGCCTCGCCCAGCGGCAGATTCTCCAGCTCATACCCGCCGGGAATCTGGCGGATCGCCGCATGCCGCCGCCCGATCCGCCGGTCCTTGAATAAGTATATCTCGGAATTGGCGGCCGAACCGATATATGTGGGATTTCGATACAGGATGAACTGCTTCCCGGCGATCAACCCCCGCGTCACCTTCAGCCATCCGGTCTTGGCCGCGTTCTCGATCAGGCCCGTCGCCATGCCCCCCAACAGTCCCACGGCCACCAGCGCCACCAGGATCGCCCCCCGGTCCGAGCCGCTCCAGGACGCGATCGGCTGATAGAGCAATCCGCCGATCAAGCCACCCACCGCCCCCCCCAGCAGCCCGATCCCCAGTCGCTTAAAACTGCGGAGCACCAGCGCCGGCCCCAGCGCCAGAAACAGCCCCAGGATGACCCATGTCGCCGCCCGGGCCGCCATGACCCGGTGAGCCCCCTGCACCCAATCCAGCCGCATCACCGCCCCCCCCACCTTCTGCACGAACAGCGACACCGCGATTCCCCCCAGCAATCCCGCCACCGCCCCGGCCGATCCATAAATGACCGCCCCGGCATAGTTGCGCCCCACAACCGACTCGGCCATCGCCATGGCCGCCGCCATCACCATCCCGCAGATGCCATAGAACAGCGCATTGCGGATGAACTGCTTCCACTGTTCCCGCTTGAACCGCGCCGCCTGTTCCTGCGGCGAGATGGATTCATCCCGCAGCACGCGAAAATAGGCGTTGTCCTGCCCGATCCGCCCGATTGCCGCCAGGGATGCCTGCGCCTCCTCCGGCGTGATCCGCCCCGCGTTGTACAGCGCCAGCGCGTTGTGCGCACCGGCCAGAAGCTCACGCGCCTGTGCCGTCGGATCAGGCCGATACACCAGTTGCGCTGCGCCCCATCCAATCAGCGCCCCCAACACCGCGAACACCGCCATGTAGCAAACCGGATTGTATCGCCACCGCCCCGCGTGCCCTTGGCTGAACGGATCCGGCTCCCTCGCCAATTGACGCTCATAATGATCGCGCGTTGCCACCGCCGCGGCGCGCTGCTCCAGGCTCGCCTCCACCTCCGGCGTGCGCAGCTCCTGCCACGAAATTGAAATTTTTTCCTGCGCCATCACTTCATTGCCCAAGAGACCAGTCCCCCGCCCGCCGAACACGCAACCCCCCGATGGCCTCAGATCGGCCGGGTCGCCGGCGCAGCCGCCGGCGGCCCGACCGGGGGACGCGGCAACAGCGTCACAACCACCATCGACCAGGCCACCGTGAAGCTTAGCACAAACAGCAGCCCCACCGTTAACCAGCGGTTGCGCCGGCGCAGCGCCTCGATCTCGCGCGCGGACTCCCGGCTCAGCACCCGCAGCCGCCGCTCCATCTCCAGTTGCCGCCCCGCCAGTTCCTCAAAGCTCGTCGCCGGAAACGCCTCGGCAATCGGCCCCGCCTCGCCAGGCTCCGGCTCGGCCGGCGGCGCTTCCTCCGCCTTCGACCCCGCCACCAGAAATTTCTCTTGCACCGCCCGGCCATTCCGCCAGATGAACGCCCCCTCCTCCCCGCTCTTGGGATCGTACACCAGCGCCGTCTGCCACGGCAGATTGAAGAAATTGTCCTGGATGAACAGGTCCATCTCCGAGAGGAAAATTCCGAAGCCCGGATGCGTGTGATACCACCCCACGATCCGGTCGTCCGGATATTCCTCGTCCATCGTCTGCTGGATATCCGCCCACGTCTCGGCCGTGAAGGTCACCTGCGCGGCGTGATGATGCATCGACCGCCCTTCGATGATCGCCTTGATCCACAGATACGGGCCTTGCTCATCCTGATACCTCTCCCCCACCAGCACCCCCCCCACCTCCTGCTTCAGATTGGACTGGCCCTGCCGGTGAATGCGCTCCAACGCCTCGGCCGCGATCACCACCTGAAACCCCGCCCGCCGCCCGGCCACTCCGCCCGGCAACTCCCGCACCGCCCAGTCGGCGTACTCAATCTGCCCCGCATCCCGCCCCGGGTCCAGAAGTTGCTTCGACGTGTCTGTCATGAGAGTTCCGCTCATTCCAGTTCAATCTCCGGTTCCCAAAGTTCCCCCAGCACCGCCGCGGCGTCCCCACCCAGCTCAAGCCCGATCGCCCGCCCCCCGGCCCTGGCGGTGAGAATGTCCCAGGCCGGCACCCCGATCTGCGCCAGCGGACGATCGATAAACGCCTCCGTCCCGTCGATGCGGTAAAACGTCTCCAGCCGCCGGTGTGGCGCCTGGCAATGCGGGCAGCGCCCCTGCGACTCGCTCACCAGGCCCAACGAGGCGAACATCTCCTCTTCCCGCCCGCATTCCGGACAGATCAACCCCCGCAATACCTCCCGGGGCAGTTCCAGTTGCGCCCCCGGCCCCAAGTGCCGTCGGGCCTCCTCCAGCAGCGCCCCGGCCGACAGCGTCTCGGCCCCCCCGTCCAGCACGATGATCTCCTCCAGCGACTCATGGCTGTAACACTCCGGCTTGCGCTGAAACTCCACCTGATATGAGTCATTGCTCAAACCGGCAAACACCCACCCCTTGCCCGCCATCGCCTCCATCCCATGCAACAGCTTGATCGCCTCCTGGCACTGCACCGCCGCGATCAGCGAGGCAATCGTCGGCGTCGTCGGCACCTTCCCCTCCTCCATCTGTCGCCGCGAGAGCAGATTGCAGCTTCGCCTCGCCTGCAGCAGTTTCCAGTCCGTCTCCCCCATCGTGCATTCGTAACACGCCCCGCCCGGCTGGAAGACGCGCGCGGTCCCCTGGATCTGTTCAATCGCCCCGTCAATCCATGGCCTGTTGAGCTTAAAGCACCCCCGGTTGATCGACAGCCGCGCCTCCCGGTTGTCCAGCCCTCCCAGCACCAGGTCCGCCCACCGGAACGCCCCCAGCCCCAGGTCATACACCACATTCCCGACAAACGGCTGCGCCTTCATGGAAGGATACAGTCCCTTCGCCGCCCGCGCTGCCACATCCGCCTTGCGTTGTCCGTTGTCGCTTGCCCGGTAGAGCACCGAACGGGACAGATTCGAGTTCTCCACCCGATCCATGTCCGCGATCAGCACCCGCCCCACCCCCAGCAGCGCCAGGTTCTTGATGATCTCGTTGCCCAGCGCCCCGGCCCCCACCACCAGCACCCGCGCATCGGCCAGCTTCCGCTGATCCCACCACTGGATCAGGCGGAACCGGTCAAACCGCCCCTCCTGCGTCTCTTTAGCGGAAATATGCAGCGCAGTACCCATGGTCAGGATCGCGGTTTATCGAAGGGAAAGAAGAAAAGCGCCCAGCGCCCCGGCCGTGATCTCCGGCAGCAGCCGCACCACATCCCCCGACCGCACCCCCGCCTCCCCCAGCGTCTGCTCGTCCAATAACTGCCTGCCCGAAGCGCGATGATGAATTTTATAGCTCAGGGGCTGCCCATCCGGGGCAAACTGGGGAAACTTCATCTTCTGAAGCAACACCTCCAGCAGCCGGTTCATCGGCGCATCGTCGGGCATCTCCACCTCCTGCCGCTTGTTGCCCGTGGCGTCCCATACCTGAACCGTCACCATTCCCATGCCTTCAGGTCCTCCAGATCGGGGAAATGCTCCCTTGGGGTATATACCCCACGATTCCACCCTTGCCAAATTCATCCCGCCCCAAACCGCCCCCTTTCCTGCCACGTTCCGGGCAAATAATTGACACCTTTTAAGGGCCGTGTTACGGTTCGCCCCGCTTGCCAAAATGACCACTGCCTGGAGAAACGCCTGATGAAATGTCGCGTACTGCTGGGGTTAATCGTCGTCTGGGGCTTTTCCATCGCATCCGTGGCGCTGGCGGCGTTGCCCCACAACATCGTCACCGGCGAAGTGGCTTCCGACGAGACCGCCCTTAAATCCATCCAGACCTTCATCGACAGCCAAACCAAGCAACTGGCCAACGTCGCCCAGCCCCAGGCCCAGCAGGCCGCCCGCGAGGCCCTGATCCGCCAGGTCAGCTCCTCCGAAGCCTCCGCCTCCTTCCTCGACGCCTACGCCCGCATCCTCAACGATGCCCTGATGCCCCTGACCAAAAGCAAGCACATGCGCGTGCGCCTCAACGCCGCCATCGTCGCCGCCCAGGTCGCCGATCGCGTGGGCAACACCCGCCTGAGCCCCGTCGCCCTCGCCTTTATCCATGACTCCTCCGAATCGGTCATCTACTGGGGACTCCAGGCCGCCAACAGCATCGTTCCCTCCATCCTCCGCAATCCCCTGCTGGCCCCGGGCAATCCCCTCATCGCCGCCATCCTTCCCACCGCCAAGGCCCACCCCGACGGCCCGGTCGTCCAGGCCGCATACGACGCCTTGAGCCTGGGCATCATCAGCAACCGCAATTGGGCCAAATCCGTCACCCCGGAGATGCTCAAGGTGACCACCCCCATGCTTCTGGACCTGCTGGAATTCCGCGTTAAACGCTACATCACCGCCCTGCCGGCCGATCCTCAAAGCGAAAACCGCGCCACCCTCTTCCTGGCAGACCGCCGCGTCTGGACCAGCCAAACCGAGGCGCAGCACGCTCAGAGCACCCGCCTCATCACCGATCTCCTCTCCATGCTCTGCCAATATACCGCCCACGCCGACTCCCCCCATCGTGAACGCCTCATTCCGGTGCTGCAGCAGACCGCCAGCGCCCTTTGGGTCATCGGGGATTTCTACCAGTCCGACCGGGTCAAATCCGCCGTCCAGCCGCTCATCAAAGTCGGCATCAACGTCCAGTCCAAGGAACTGCTGGACATCGCCAACGTCACCTATCAGGCCGTCAAAACCCTCCCCGGACTGGCCGACATGCCCGTCCCCCCCACCACCCGTAACGCCCCGGCCGCCAGTGGACCCGCCGCCGCCACGACCACCGGAACGGCCAAGTAAATTCCGCTTGGCCCCGATCTGTCCATGCGCCGTCTTCTGCTCATCCCGCTGATCCTGTTCCTCCTGCTGGCCGGCGCGCTGCTCTGGAGCGGATCAGCCCTACGCCAACCCGCCGATTTCACCTTCGTCAACCGCGGCGATGTCGGCACCCTCGATCCCAACCGCATGTCTTGGCTTCAGGACATCCGCGTCGGATACGCCCTCTGGGAAGGGCTCTACACCCTCGATTCCAAAACCCTCAAACCCATCCCCGGCTCGGCCGATCGCGTCACCATCAGCCCCGACAAGACTCGCTATACCTTCCATATCCGCCCCGAAGCCCGCTGGAGCGATGGCACCCCGCTCGTCGCCGGCGATTTTGTCTTCGCCTGGCGCCGCATGCTCGAGGAGCCGGGCGATTACACCGAACTATTCGACTGTATCCGCGGCGCCACCGCCTATCGCAACGCCTTCGCCGCCGGCGAGCCCGCCGACTTCCGCACCGTCGGCATCGCCGCCCCCGATCCCTCCACCCTCAGTGTCCAACTCACGCACCCGGTCGCTTATTTCCTCGACCTGTGCGCCTTTCCCCCCTTTTTTCCCCTCAACGCCCGCTCGATGGCTCCCTTTAAGCAGGTGGACCCAACCACCGGCCACGTCTCCTACGACAAGGCCTTCACCCGCCCGCCCCACCTGGTCGGCAACGGCCCCTACCGCCTGAACCTCTGGCAGTTCAAGCGCCGTATTCGCCTGGAGGCCTCCCCCTACTACTGGGACCGCTCCCACATCCACAGCAAGGTCATCGACATCCTCACCACCGACGATCCCATGTGGGGCTACCTCAAATACGACAGCGGCGCGGTCGATTGGATCCCCGACGCCAGCGGCCCCATCGCCGCCGAACTCTACGCCCGAAAACGCCCCGATCTGCACGTCTTCCCCGCCTTCGGCACCTACTTCTATTCCCTCAACTGCGATCCGACCCTCCCCGACGGCCGCCCCAACCCCTTGGCCGATCCGCGCGTGCGCCGGGCTCTCTCCCTGGCCATCGACCGCCGCGCCATCGTGCAGACCATCACCCGCCTCGGCGAGCGTCCGGCCGCCAACTACATCCCGCCCGGCATCTTCCCCGATTACCCCTCCCCCCACGCCACCGCCCGCGACCCCGATGCAGCGCGCCGGCTGCTGGCCGAGGCGGGCTATCCCGACGGGCACGGCTTCCCCTCCATCTCCATCCTCTTCAACACCGAGTTTCACCACGCCCAGGTCGCCCAGATGATCCGCCGGCAATGGCTACAGCAGCTCGGCATTGATGTGAAGCTGGAAGGGCTGGAAGTCAAGATTTTCCGCCAGCGCCTCCACCACCACGACTTCACCGTCGCCCGCGCAAGTTGGTTCGGCGATTACAACGACCCCTCCACCTTCACCGACAAATACCTCTCCACCAGCGGCAACAACGACTCCGACTGGAAAAACCCCGAATACGACCGCCTCTGCGCTGCCGCCGCCGTCGAAACCGACAACACCAAACGCATGCAACTGCTTTCCCAGGCCGAAGCCCTCCTCCTTCAGCAGCAGCCGATCATCCCCCTATATTACTACGTCAACTGCACCCTCTTCCGCCCCAAGGTCCACGGCATCAGCCTGAATCCCCGAAACATGACCCTCCTGAAGTGGGTGGGAAAAGAGGAATAAACCGCCCAGGTTAACAACCAGCGGCTCATATTCGCCCGCCTGAATAGGTATCAGTGAAATCCACCCGATTTCAGCAAAAAACACCCGCTTCCCCTGTTGCCGAAGCGGGCACGCCGCCGATATCCTGTGAAGCTGCACAGAGGCTGTGGATGCGTCCCTGTTCTCCCATTTTCACACTCAATGGGGGATCGCCCGCATCCGATTGCGTCAGCTTCCGGGGTAAGGATGGAAACGAGTGTGGCGTCCTGTTCAGGATGTGAATACAAGAGCCCCGGCTTCGATTAGTGGGTGAGGCCGGGGCTTTCTTGTTGCGCCCGGCGCTGATCCTCGATCACCGAACGGATAATGTCCTCCAGCGAATGGCGGGGGGTGAACCCGATCGCCCCCCGAATCTTCTCCAACCGCGGCACCCGCCGCAGCATGTCGTCAAACCGCAGCCCATACGCCTGCTCGTAGCTCAGGTGCTCCACCCCGCTGCCCGATCCCGCCAGCGCAATCACCCGCGCGGCCAGGTCATTAATGGAAATCTCATGGTCCGAGCCGAGGTTAAAAATCTGCCCCACCGCCGAGCGCGTCCGCGCCAATTGAATCATCGCATCGGCCGCATCCGCCACATGGCAGAAGCAGCGCGTCTGCTTCCCGTCGCCGAAAATTTTGAGCGTCTCCCCCTTCAGCGCTGCCGCCGCGAAGCGCGGCAGCACCATCCCATACCGCCCCACCTGGCGCGGCCCCACCGTGTTGAACAGCCGGACAATCACCACCGGCAGCTGGTACTGCCGGTAATACGCCAGCCCCAGAAATTCATCGATCCCCTTGCTGTAGGCATAGCACCAGCGGGCGTGCTTGGTCGGACCCATCAGCACATCATCCTCCTCATCAAACGGCACCCGCGTCCCCTTCCCATACACCTCCGATGAGCTGGTGATCAACACCGGCCGTCCGAACCGGAACGCCGACTCCAGCACCACCTCCGTTCCATGGATCGTCGTGCGGATCGACCGCACCGGCTCATCCAGCACCAGTTGCACCCCCACCGCCGACGCCAGGTGAAACACCGCATCGCAGTCGGCCATCAGGATCGAAACCGTCCGCTCATTCTCCACCGAGTCCCGCACCAGCCGCAAATTGGGATTCGATTGATGGGCCGCCAGATTCTCCAGCCGCCCCGTGGACAGATCATCCAGCACTGTCACCCGCCCCCCCTCGGCCAATAGCCGCTCTGCCAGATGCGACCCGATGAACCCCGCGCCCCCAGTAATCAACGTGTGCTTCGGCTGCAATGGATGTTGCTCCTTCATGGTCAATGCTCCGCGCCTCTCAAGCCCTTTCCCTCTGTGGAAACTATACCATCCCCCCGCCCGTTGTCACCGAAAATCAAATTCGCCGCCGCGATTCCCCCGCCTCCGTCCCTGGGCAAAACCCCCTCCCGATTCGCCACCCGCCCTGCGCCCCTGTACCCTTGTCCCCAACCCATGAACCGCCCCCGCCTCAGCTCAATCCTCCCCCTGCTGCTGCTCCTCCTGGCCGGCGCGTTCACCTTCTTCAGCGGCATCGGCTGGGGCCTCCCCTCCCACGCGCCCGATCCCTTTCTCTTTGGCGATCATCCCCGCTGGAGCGGAAAGAAGATCATGGAATTGGCTGGCGGTTGGAACCCCGCCGACACCGCCGGGGCCGATGTCGATGCCACCCCCACCCCCCGCCGGCCCAACCAACTCACCCCCCTGAACCTCACTGATGCCCAGCGCGCCCAGATTCTGCGCCGCTATCGCCTCTATTCCTACCAGCCCGATGAATGGCTCACCCTCCGCGCCCTCTCCCAGCTCAAAACCCACCGCGGCGACCCGCGCGTCTACCAGTACGGCGGCCTCTGGATCTACCCCGTCGGCGCCCTGCTCAAAGTCGCCTCCCTCACCAGATACATCACCCTCCATCCCGACCCCGCCTTCTACATCGACCATCCCGACCAGTTCGCCCGCTTCTACATCGTCGCCCGCGCCTATTCCGCCCTCTGGGGACTGGCCGGCATCCTGGCCGTCTGGCTCCTGCTGCGCCGATTCGGCGTCCGCCCCTGGTTCGCCTTCGCCGGCGCTTTCTCGTTCCTGCTGATGCCCGCCGTCATCAACAGCGCCCACGAAGCCAAGCCCCATCTCGCCGGCGCGGTCCTCCTCCTCTGGACCATCTACGCCGCCCTCCTCTACGTCCAGACCCCTTTACGGCGATGGGGCTGGGCCGCCGCGATCCTGGCCGGACTGGCCGGCGCGATGGTCCTCTCCTCCTTCCTCGGCTGGATCGTGCTGCCGGTCATGACACTGCTCCGCCGCCGAAGCTGGAAGCGCTGGTGCACTGACACCTTCGCCTTCCTTCTCCTTGCCGCGGCCGTCTATCTCCTCTTCAACCCGTACCTCGCGATCAACGCCATCGCCCACCCGGAAATCCTCCGCTCCAATCTGGGCAACTCCACCGCCATGTATCCCATCGCCCGCGCCGGTGCGGGCCTCCTGAACACGATGAACCTGATCGGCGAGGGCACGTCGCGCCTGCTGGCCGTCATGGGCCTGATCGGCGCCGTCGCCCTGGTCTTCCGCCGATCCACCCTTCCCGCTCCTTCCAGCACTCTCTGGCTCCCGGCCGCACCTGCCCTCCTGATTCTCCTGGTCATGGCCCTCCTGGGGGCAGGCAAGCCGGCCGAGTATGGCCGCTTTGCCCTCCTGATCGACGCATTGCTGGCCGTGGCTGCCTTCCTCGCCGCCGATCGCTTCCTCAAGGGGCGTTTTGAGCGTCTGGCCGGCCCGCTGGTGCTGATCCTCTCCACCGCCTTCTTCGGCGCGATCTATCTCCGCGGCTTCTGGCGCGACGCCTCGGCCCATCCTTCCCGCCTGCAGCAGGCCGCCACGCTCCAGACGCTCTTGACTGAGGGAGACACCACCCTGGCCCTGCCCCGCGATCCCGCCCCCTACTGCCTGCCGCCGGTCAATCTCTTCGACTGGCACCTCTATCTCCTGCCGCAATCCGGCGGCATCCCTGCCGAGCAACTGCCCGATGTGATCGTCCAGCCCGTCGATCGCCCCACCCATCCCTCGGGCGCGGGCCTGCGCTACTATCAGCCCGTCCCCGACCCCGCCCCCCATCGTCCCTTCCCCTCCCCCATCAGTTGGGCCGACAAAC
>JBIQLO010000083.1:0-16104 GCA_044464175.1 Planctomycetaceae bacterium
CGAGGGGGCGATGTTGTAACGGGGGGGAAAGAGGGGAAGCTGGGCTTCGGGCGTGGCGCCGAAGAATTCCAGCACATGCTGCAGGGGCGAACGCAGGACGTATCGGCCGCACATGGAATCAATTGTAAATGGTCGGGCGCTTCCATGTCAGCCCTGAGTCTTTTCGGTCAAAGAGGAAAGCGGAAACAAAAATATTCCGCCGGGATTTCAGATGGGCTGGTAAGAAGAAAAAAACCAGCCATAATGGGAACCGAGAACTCCATGAAATCTTCATTGGAATACAAAATAGCGATTGGATTCGCCGCGTTCCTTTTGATGGTGGCAATGCTTGGAATTGTCTCTTACCAGAGCATCCATCGCTTTATCGCGAGCACACATCAGGATGATCATACACGGCGGGTAATTACGAAAATCGCTGAAACTTCCGGCGAAATACTTTCGGCCGAGTCGGCCGTCCGGGCGTATCTCATCAGCGGCGACGCCGATTGGGCCGGGCAATGGCGGGCGGCAAGGGATCGCATCGCTCCCAAGGTGAAATCTCTCCGCACGCTGACTGAAAATAATCCCGAACAGCAGGAGCGGCTGGACCGCCTGGACGGGCTCCTGGCGGACAAACTTGCCCTCATGCAGCAAATGGTGGAGTTGCGGCGTGATCGCGGGCTGGAAGCGGTCAGGCAACACATGCGGACAGGAGAAAGCAAGGCCAAGATGGAAGGCATAAGCGCGGTCCTGGCCGAAACAATGACTGCGGAAGAACAGCTTCTGCAGAGCAGCATTGCCGCCGAACAAGCCAGCGGCAGTCGGATGATCGTGGTCATCTGTAGCGGGAGCATTCTGGCGCTTCTGGCGGTGATTCTGGCCGGCTGGATGATACAGCGCGACATCACCGCCCGGCGCCGGGCGGAACAGACCCTGCGGGATGCCCAGGAGCGGTTCCGCGCCATGATTGACGCCGTGCAGGACTACGCCATTTACACGCTCGACCCACAAGGGTACCTCACGAGCTGGAATCGAGGAGCGGAACGCATCAAAGGGTATGAGTCCGAGGAAGTGCTCGGCCGGCATTTCTCTATTTTTCACACGCAGGAGGATATAGCGCAGGATCTGCCGGCGAGTCAATTAAGGATCGCAGCGGAGGAAGGAAGATATGAGGAAGAGGCCTGGCGCGTCCGCAAAGATGGTTCGAAGTTCTGGGCCAGTGTCGTCATTTCCGCAGTGAAGGACGAAAAAGGCAACTTGCGCGGGTTCACCAAGGTGACGCGTGACGTCACCGAGCGCATGCGCGCTGAAAAGGACATCAGGAACCTGAACAAAGCCTTGGAACGGCACTCGGCGCAGCTGGAAGCGGCCAATCAGGAGCTGGAGGCGTTCAGCTATTCCGTTTCCCATGACCTGCGCGCTCCCTTGCGGAGCATTGACGGATTCAGCCAGGCGCTGCTTGAAGATTACGGGGATAAACTGGATGAGGGGGGGCATGATTCCCTGCGGCGGGTCAGAGGCGCCACGCAGCGCATGGGCCAGTTGATTGACGACCTCTTGAATCTTTCGCGGGTAACGCGGAGCGAAATGCGCCACGTCACAGTGGACCTGAGCGAGATGGTGCGGGAGGTTGCCGCGGACCTTCAAAAGAGCCAGCCCGAACGGACGGTTTCATTGATTGTCGACGACGGGCTGACGGCCGAAGGGGATCCTCACCTTCTGCGCGTGGTGATGGACAACCTGATCGGCAATGCATGGAAATTCACCTCCAAGCGAAACGATGCCGTCATTGAATTTGGCTTGAGGTCCGACGGGGTCTTTTTTGTTCGCGACAACGGCGTCGGCTTTGACATGAAATATGCCGAGAAGCTGTTCGGGGCGTTCCAGCGGCTGCACGGGATGAATGAATTTGCCGGCACCGGCATCGGCCTGGCGACCGTCCAGCGCATCATTCACCGCCACGGGGGACGCGTGTGGGCGGAGGGCGAAGTCAACAAGGGAGCGACCTTCTATTTTGCCGTCACCGCCGATGCGGCGGCGGCGCGTCAGGCCGCCTAAAGTCGGTGGCGTTTTATTCATCATTCATAAGGAGCACGGATGAGCAACAAAGTGATTCTGCTGGTGGAAGATAATCCCGATGATCAGGCGCTGACGCGGCGCGCGTTGGCCAAGAACAACATTCTCAATGAGATCGTGATCGCCGAGGACGGCGTTCAGGCGCTGGACTACCTGTTCGGCCACGGCGCCTATGAAGGCAGAGATACCAGCGACTTGCCGGCCGTCGTGCTGCTCGACCTGAAGTTGCCGAAGGTGGATGGGCTGGAAGTCCTGCGGCAGATCCGCTCCGACGAGCAGACCAAGGTCCTGCCGGTGGTCATTTTGACCTCCTCAAAGGAGGAGCAGGACGTCGTCCAGGGATATAGTCTCGGGGCGAACAGCTACATTCGCAAGCCGGTCGATTTCGGCCAATTTATCGAGGCGGTGCGGCAGTTGGGGATGTACTGGCTGGTCTTGAACGAGCCACCGCAGCAGTTCTGATTTCCCTGAAAAACCATCTGATCCGTTTCGGGACGCTTGAATCCTCCTCGACAGTGACGGCGCGCGCTTAAGCCGCCGCGCATTGTGGACGATGAACCTGATGCCGGAAGTTCATTCTGAACCGGTGGCGAATCCGCCGTCACCGGCCGAAGGTCTTGCTGCGCCGCTCAAGGAGGAATCGGATGGAAACCCCGCTGCAGGTGCTGGTGATCGAGGACAATGAAAACGATGCCATGCTCCTGCTGCGTGAGCTGCGGCAGGGCGGTTATCGCGTGGGCAGCCGGCGTGTTGAGACCGCCGACGCGCTGATCGATGCATTGGGCGAGCAGGAATGGGATGTTGTCATCTCCGACTACGTGATGCCGGGCTTCCGCGGCATCGAGGCCCTTTCCCTCGTGCGGAAGCATTGTGGCGATCTGCCGTTCATTCTCGTCTCAGGGAAAATTGGCGAGGAAGTGGCGGTGATGGCCATGAAGGAGGGGGCGAATGATTATGTGATGAAGGATAATCCGGCCCGTCTCGCACCAGCGGTAAAACGGGAATTGGCCGACCGTCAGACCCGCCGTGCTGCCGCGGAGCAAATTCGCCGCGCCCAACAAGAGCTGGAGCAAAGGGTTGAGCAGCGCACGGCCGCGTTGGCGGAAGCCAATGCGAAGCTGATCAAGGAAATCGCCGAGCGCCAGCAGGTGGAGAAGGCGATAAGGGAGGACGGCAAGCGGCTGTTGGAGATTATCCAGACGCAGTACGCGATCGCGGCGGAAAAGCCAGATCCCACAAGCGTCATGAACTTGATTGTGGAGCGAGCTCAGAGCCTCACCAAGGCGGACGGGGCAATCGTCGCGCTGGCCGATGGTGGCGATGTGGTCTGCCGGGCTGCAATAGGATCTGCGGTCTCTTGCCTCGGACGGCGAATAAAAGAAGGTTTGAGCCTGACCAGTTATTGCCTTCGGGAAGCCGTGGCGATGCGCTGCGATGACACCGAAACGGATCCGAGGGTGGATATCGACGCCTGCCGCAAGTTCGCGGTTCGCTCCATGATCGTCGTGCCGCTGCGTTACAATCGAAAAGCCGTCGGGGTGTTGAATGTCGTTTCGCAGCGAACCCACGCCTTTGGCGACCGCGATTTGTTTACGCTGGAGCTGGTGGCGGGACAATTGGCGGCTGCAATCGCCCATGCCAGTGAGTTTGCGGCAAAACAGTCCCTGCTGGCCGAGTTGGCCAGCGCCAAGGAAGCCGCGGAGGCCGCCAACCGGTCCAAGAGCGAGTTTCTGGCGAATATGAGCCACGAAATCCGTACCCCCATGGCCGCGATCATCGGGCATGCGGACATGTTGCTGGATGGCACACTCTCCCAAAATGACCGGCTGGAGGCGATCAAAACCGTTCGCCGCCAGAGCGAGCACTTGCTAACAATTCTCAACGACATCCTTGATCTGTCGAAAATCGAGGCGGGCAAGATGGATGTTGAGCGAATCGCCTGTGACCCCGCCCAGCTTGCCGACGATGTGGTGTCATTGATGCGGGTCCGGGCGATCGAACGCGGGATTTCCCTTGACCTCCAGTTTCAGGGGCGGCTCCCATCGTCGATCCAGACCGACCCGACGCGGCTTCGCCAGATCCTCATGAATCTGGTCGGGAATGCGATCAAGTTTACGGAAACCGGCGGCGTCCAGGTGGTCATCTCACTTGTCCCAAGCGACGACCCCTCCAATGCGATGCTCCAGTTTGAGGTGATCGACAGCGGCGTCGGGATGAATGCCGCGCAGGTTGACAATCTCTTTCAACCTTTTGAGCAGGGCGACGGCTCAACAACGCGCCGCTTCGGCGGAACCGGGCTGGGGCTCACCATCGCCAGGCGACTGGCCAGGATGCTTGGGGGAGACATCACCGTCCGAAGCATCCCCGGCGTCGGCAGCCGGTTTGCCCTGAAGATTGCCGTCGGCAATCTGGATGCCCTGTCGCTGCGGAATGGAAGGGAAGCAGTTTATCCTGATAAGGTTGTGACAGAGCCCATAAAGCTGAACGGAGAGGTACTTCTGGCCGAAGATGGGCCGGCAAACCAGCGGGTAATCACTTATTACCTCCAGAACGCGGGGCTGAGTGTATCGACCGCCGACAATGGGAATGTCGCGTGCAAGGCGGCAATGAAGGCAATGGCGGCCGACAAACCCTTTGATCTCATCCTCATGGACATGCAGATGCCGGAAATGGATGGCTACAGCGCCGCGGCCAAATTGCGTGCCGAGGGATATCAGGGGCCGATCATCGCATTGACCGCTCATGCAATGTCTCACGATCGGGAGAAGTGCCTGCAGTCCGGTTGCAGCGACTATCTCAGCAAGCCCATCGAAAAAGCGAAGTTGTTAAGCACGATCGCCGCTGCTCTTGCGCAGAGGAACACCGAAGAGGTTTCCGATCCGTCAGGATCACCGGAGGCCAAGTTACTCCAGTGCACCCTGGCTCCCGATGATGAGATCCGGCAGTTTCTGCCGATGTTCGTGGCCGAGTTGCCATCCCACCTGCAACAGATTTCCATCGCACTTGCGGAAAAGGATTGTGCCCTGCTGGCGGAAATCGTGCACCAGCTTAAAGGCTCGGGCGGCATGTACGGGTATCCGGAACTGACCGATCTGGCCACGAGCGTTGAACAGCGAATCAAGGAAATGCAATCGGTCGAAGCTGTTGCTTTGGAACTGGAGACACTGGTCGATATGGTCCAGCAGATTGGATGCGATCAGGCGGAAACACGTCCAGTGGAGGAAAATCGTCCATGAAATCAATCATGGTGGTCGACGATATGGCCGTCATTCGTGAGCCGATTGCCGCGGCGCTCCGAGGCGCCGGCTATAAGGCCATCTGCGCCAGTGGAGCGGCCGAGGGACTGTCACTGGTGCGCAAACAGATCCCGGACCTCATTCTCCTCGATCTCTCGATGCCGAAAATCGACGGAATGACCATGTTGCGCGCCCTGCGGACGCTGCCTTCCACGGCGGGCATCCCGGTGATCCTTCTTACCGCAAGCTCCGACAAGCAGATGATCCTGAAAGCCGCCAAATGGGGCGTGCGGGATTATCTGCTGAAGTCTCAATTTCAGCTGAATGAACTTCTGGAACGGGTCAAGCATCGGCTGGCGGCCGTTGAGGTGGGGTCTGACCAGGATTCCGGCCCGCCCGCGTCGGCGACCGGGCCCGCTCGGACACTGAACCTCAATGCCAAGCCGGAGCGGCTGCTGGTTCGCGAGGACGCAATTGCCCGCGCCGAGACCGCACTGGACATGAAGGCGTTGCCGGGGGTCGCCATGGAGGTGATCAGCCAGGCCGCCTCGCCGCGTGCCGACAGCGCCAGCCTTGCGGCGCTGATTGGCCGTGACAGCATGCTGGCGGCCAAAGTGCTTCAGGTGGCCAACAGCTCCGCCTATGCCACGGGCCGTGGAATGGTGGCCACTTTGCCCGAAGCCGTCCGCAATATCGGCTGCGACACCGTGAGGAACGTCGCGGCCTCATTGAGCATTTTTGAGGCGATGCCCGATGCGAGCGACGATGGCTTCAACTTGCTGCGCTGCTGGCAGCATTCGCTGGCGGTGGCCGTCCTCTGTGAACGCCTGGCGTCTCTGTCGGACATCTGCCCCTCGAATGTGGCTTATCTGGTGGGGCTGTGCCATGATCTGGGCGAGATTCTGTTTCGGACGAGCTTTGCAGCGGAATACCGGCAGGTAATGGACTTTCAGGCCGAAACGGGACAGAGACGTGAAGCGATCGAGCGCGAGATGCTCGGGGTCACGCACAATGAGTTGGTGGGCGTGATCCTGAACAAGCTGGGCCTGCCCCAGTCGATTCGGGAGCCGATTGATGGGATGCGGTCGGCGCAAATGAGAGAAAAGAATCCGACCGCCCGGCTCCTGGCGATGGCCAATGTCTATGCCAATGGATTGACCCTCTGTGAATCCTTGCAGTCGTCAGTGGCGCCGATCACCAAAATGGACTGCCAGGCGACGACGGGCCAGAACGACCCGGCCGCTCCCGATTCGGCGAGCTTTCGCGGTGAGATCATTGCGATGACTTCCGTTCTGGCCCGCTTGTCGGCCGCGCAGGAACGCGAGTTGAACAACCCGCTGATTCCCCCTTGTGAGAGCCGAGTCTGGCTTGCCCGCGACCGATCCCTCTCCGCTCTGGATCCCATCGCCGCACTTTTATCGACTGTCGCGCAAGTGAATGTCACCGATCATCTGCCCGGCAAAGAGGAGGCCGAAGAATTTGATCGTGTGGTGGTGCTGGGCCAATCCGCCCAGGCGGCCGGAGCGGGCAGCGCCGAAGTTGTAAGGCTGCAGGATTATTTCGCGCCCGAGTCCATTCTGTGGTTGATCGATGAGGCAGAGGACGCAGTATCGCCCTCGGGCTCCCTTAAGCCGCGGCCGTCCCACATCAGTCTGGAAGAAATCCAGGAGTTCCTGAAGCCTGTATAGCGGTAGCGACGGCTATAAGGACGAGAATTCTTTCCGGCCCAGCCCTGTTCCATCCTGTTTAGCTCTTCTTAAACCCATCGTGGGCTTGTCCGCTTGACCCCGTTGCTTTCCAAACATTACTCTAACCAGAGTTGTTAGGAAGGATTAAGGGATGCGG
Organism: Planctomycetaceae bacterium; assembly: GCA_044464175.1. Lineage (GTDB taxonomy): Bacteria > Planctomycetota > Phycisphaerae > Tepidisphaerales > Tepidisphaeraceae > JBIQLO01. The sequence continues at coordinate 7,137 of JBIQLO010000083.1, forward strand.
ATTGTCACGTCCATTGAAAGCCTGCGGCGGGCGCTGGCGGCGGTGCGAAGTGCGCCAGCGTGCAAAGATCGCGTCATTCGCACGGGCGTGGCGGCGGTGGATGGGTTATCTCCCGGGGGCAGCTTCGCGGCCGGGGCGGTGCATGAGATGCTCAGCGGCACGGCGGTGGTTCCGTTTCTGATGCCCGTGCTTCTGGCCAAATCGGCCGCACGGTATGGGCGGGTGGTCTGGTGCGATCCGCGTGGGGAGTTTTATCCGCCGGGGGCGGCGGCGATGGGGCTGAGTTTGGATCGGTTGTTGATTTTGCGGCCTAAAGACAGGGCTGAGCAGCTTTGGGCGATGGCCGAGTGTCTGCGATGCAGGGGGGTGGGGGCGTGCATTGCACCCGTGGGGCGACTGTCGCGGATTGAGGCGCGGCGGCTGCAACTGGCGGCCGAGGCGGGGGGCGGGATCGGGGTTTTCCTTCGCTCGGCGATGGACGACTCGGGCGCCTATGCGGCCGCCACGCGCTGGCTGATTCGCCCGGCCAGGGGGGAGAGGATGGTTCAGCGATGGAGCGTGGAGCTGATTCATGGACACGGAGGGCGGCTTGGTCAACCGGTTCTTCTGGAGGTGTGTCGTGAAACCCATCATGTGCGTGCGGTTGAAGCAGTGGCCGATTCAGCGGGCGCAGCGCAAAGCATCGCGGTCTCGGCCTGAGGCGCGGGGGCTGGTGCTGGTGCGGACGGTGGCGAACCGGCAGGTGGTGGTGCATGCGTGCCCAATCGCCCGCTCGCGTGGGGTGGCGGCGGGGATGATGCTGGCCGAGGCGCGGGCGCTGTGTCCGGGGCTGATCCATGCGGAAGACCGGCCGGACAGGGATCGCCATGCGCTGGAGGGGCTGGGGCGCTGGATGATGCGCTTTTGCCCGACGGTGTCGCTGGAGGGGGCCGATGCGATTGCGCTGGATGTGGAGGGGTGCCAGCGGCTGTATGGAGGATTGGATCGGATGGCATCGTTGGTGAGTGAAGGATTGGGGCGGCTGGGGCTGGAGCATCAACTGGCGATTGCCCCGACGCTGGGGGCGGCGTGGGCGCTGGCGTCGTTTGGCGATGGAAGCGGGCGGATGGTCGAGGCGGATCAACTGGAGGAAGCGCTTGGGCCGCTGCCGGTGGCGGGGTTGCGGCTGGAGGAGGATTTAACTGCGGCGTTCCATCATTTGGGGGTTGAGACGATCGGGCAGTTGATGGCGTTGCCGCGCCAGGCGTTGCCGGGGCGGTTTGGGGTGGAGGTGCTCAAGCGGCTGGATCAGGCGCTGGGGCGGGTGGAAGAGCCGCTGGCGGCGTTGGAATATCGAGCGCCTATCGAGGCCGGGCTGGAGTTTGAGGGGGCGGTGGAGTCGCTGGAGGTGTTGTGGGAGGCGTTTGGGATTCTGGTGGAACAGGTGCTGGGCCAACTGCAGCAGCGGGGATACAGCGCCCGCAGGCTGGAGATGCAGTTGGTCCGGGGCGATTTGTCCATTCTTGGCAAAACTATTGAGCTGTCCCGTCCCAGCCGGGATCGAAAGGTGCTGCTGGAGTTGCTGCGCAATGCGATGGAACTGATGCCGGTGGATGAGGGGGTGATGGGGGTGCGGTTGCTGGTTCCTCTTTTTGAGCGGTCCCAGTGCCGGCAGATTGGATTACTCAATGGTGAAGCAGAGGCGAACGAGTTGGAACTGGAACATCTGTTGGAGCGGTTGCGGGTGCGGTTGGGGGCCAGGGCCGTCAATGGGGTGAGGCTGGTGGAGTCGTATCTGCCGGAGAAGCGGGTTGTCCTATCTCCGTGGGGCACTTCCCCGGAGGAAGAAGCACTTTCCAAAAAGTCCCCGCCCCGCCCGCTGCATCTGTTTCCCACGCCGGTGGAGGTGCGCTGCATGGCCGCTGTTTCGGCCAGTCAGGAGGGGCTGCCGATCTCCTTCACCTGCCGCAACCGGGTCTATCCGCTGTCTCACGTGAGCGGCCCCGAGCGGATCGCCGGGCCGTGGTGGGAGGGACGCGACAAGACCCGCGACTATTTTGACGTGGAGGATTCCAGCGGACGTCGCTTCTGGCTCTTTCGGGTGGGCGAGACGCGCCGATGGTTTTTGCATGGGATTTTCGATTGCTGAGGAATCATGCCCGAGCAGCCGCCGGTCAAACTTCATGCGCTGCGGAGCATTGGCCCCCTCCCCAGCCCTCCCCCGGTGTACCGGGGGAGGGGGTACGCCGAACTGGCGGTGACGACCAACTTCTCTTTCCTGCGGGGGGCGTCCCATGCCGATGAACTGGTCGTGCGGGCGGCGGAGCTGGGATACCGGGCTATTGGCGTGAGCGACTTCAACACATTCGCGGGCATCGTTCGCATGCACTCGGCGGCCAAAGAGATGGGGATGCGGCTGGTGGTGGGGGTGCGGCTGATCTTCAACGATCACCCGCCGCTGCTCGTCTGGCCGACGGATCGGGCGGCCTATGGACGGCTGTGCCGGTTGCTGACACTCGGCAAGCGCCGGGCCCCCAAAGGGGAGTGCGACCTGTCCATCACCGACTTTCTGGAGCGGAGCGCCGGCTGCCATGCCGCTTTGATTTTGCCCGATTCGACTGCCCACGAGCTGGTTCGCCAGATCGGCACGCTGAAGGAGGCGCTGGGGCGGCGGCTGTCGTTGGCGGCGGCTTGTGTTTATGAGTCGGACCATGCTGCCCGCCTGGGGGAATGGATCGCCCTGGGGCGGCTGTGCGGCGTGCCTTTATTGGCGAGCAATGATGTGCATTACCACATTCCCCAGCGCCGCCCGCTGCAGGATGTGCTGAGCTGCATCCGCCATGGGTGCACGATTCAGGAGGCGGGTTACAAACTCTTTGCCAATGCCGAGCGGTATCTCAAGTCGCCGCGGCAGATGCACGCCCTGTTTGCCAAGCACCCGCAGGCGATTGCGCGCGGGTTGGAGATCACCGAGGCCTGCACGTTCAACCTGGATGAACTGCGGTATGAATATCCCAATGAGATTGTTCCGGAAGGTAAGTCACCGCTGCAGCATTTATCGGAGTTGGCCTGGGAGGGAGCGAAGCAGCGATACCCGGATGGCGTTCCGGCCAAGGTGCGGGGGCTGATTGAGCGGGAGCTACAACTGATCGGCCAGTTGAAGATTGAGGCCTACTTCCTGACCGTGCATGACCTGGTGCGCTTCGCCCGCTCGCGGGGAATCTTGTGTCAGGGGCGCGGATCGGCCGCCAACAGCGCGGTCTGCTACTGCATTGGGGTTACGGCCGTGGACCCGGCCCGGATCGACGTACTCTTTGAGCGTTTCGTCAGCGCCGCCCGCGATGAGCCGCCGGACATCGACATCGACGTGGAACATGAACGCCGGGAGGAGGTGATTCAGTACATTTATGAAAAATATGGGCGCGACCGGGCCGGGATGACGGCCGAGGCGATCACCTATCGCGGGCGCTCGGCCGTGCGCGATGTGGGCAAGGCCCTGGGCTTAGGGCTGGACACGGTAGACCAGATGGCCAAACACCTGGACGGCTGGAGCCACAGCACGTTGAACCAAGAGCAGATGCGGGAAATCGGCCTGGACCCGGCCGACCGGATCGTGCGGCAGGTGGTGGAACTGACGAGCCAGCTCTTGGGTTTTCCCCGGCATCTGTCGCAGCATGTCGGCGGGATGGTGATGACGCGCGGGCTGCTGAGTGAGATGGTGCCGATTGAGAACGCCTCCATGCCGGGGCGCACCGTCATCGAATGGGACAAGAACGACATCGACGACCTGGGCATTCTCAAAGTAGATGTATTGGCATTGGGGATGCTGACCTGCATCGCCAAGTGTCTGGCGCTCATCAACGAGCATCGGCCGGCCCATCGGCCGAGGCTGACGATGGCGACGATCCCACCGGAGGACCGGAGCGTCTATGACATGATCTGCCGGGCCGACACGGTGGGGGTCTTTCAGATCGAGTCGCGGGCGCAGATGACGATGCTGCCGCGCCTTCGCCCGCGCCGGTTTTACGACCTGGTGATCGAGGTGGCGATTGTGCGCCCCGGGCCGATCCAGGGGGACATGGTCCATCCCTACCTGCGCCGGCGCAACGGACAGGAGGAGGTGAGCTACCCCAGCGAGGCGATGAAGGCGGTATTGGAAAAGACGCTGGGCGTGCCGCTGTTTCAGGAACAGGCGATGCGCGTGGCGATGGTGGGGGCGGGATTCTCGGCCGAGGAGGCGGACAAGCTGCGCCGGGCGATGGCCGCCTGGCGGCGCAGCGGGAGCATCGACGGCTTTCACAAGAAGATTCTCGAAGGGATGGTGAAGAACGGCTACACGGTTGAATATGCCGAACAGTGCTTCAATCAACTTAAAGGCTTTGGGGAGTACGGCTTTCCCGAAAGCCACTCGGCCAGTTTCGCGCTATTGGTTTATGTCTCGGCCTGGATCAAATGCCACCACCCGGCCATCTTCTGCTGCGGCCTGCTCAACAGCCAGCCGATGGGTTTTTACGCCCCGGCCCAGATCGTGCGGGATGCCAAGGAACATGGGGTGAAGGTGCTGCCGGTGGATGTGAACCGCAGCCAATGGGATTGCACGCTGGAAGAGATTGACGGCCAATGGGGCGTGCGACTGGGGTTTCGGCAGGTGAAAGGGCTGCAGCAATCGGCCGCCGAGCGCCTGGTCGCCGCCCGAAGGAAAGCGGGTTGTTTCCGCGCCATGGAATACTTCACCCGCGCGGCCGATCTCCCCCAGGCCATCTTAAAGCGCCTGGCCGAGGCGGATGCGTTTGGGTCGATGGGCCTGTCGCGCCGGGCGGCGCTGTGGCAGGTGTTGCAATGGCATGGCCGGCCACCGCCCTTGTTTGAGAACCTTCGCAACGAGGAGCCGCCGGTCCTCCTGCCCACAATGCCCATGATGCAGGAGGTGACCACCGACTACCGCACGGCCGGCCTGTCGCTCAAGACCCATCCGCTGGCGTTGATCCGTCATGAATTGGCCGCCCGAAAGATCATCCCGGCCGCCCGCGTGGCCAAGCTGCCCCACGGGCGCTGGGCGAACGTGGCCGGGCTGGTTTTGATCCGCCAGCGCCCCAGCACCGCCTCGGGGATCCTGTTTGCCACCCTGGAGGATGAAACCGGCATCGTGAACCTCATTATCCGTCCAAACATCTACGACCGCTTCCGTTCCGCGGCCCGCCAAGCCACGCTTCTGCAGGCCCAGGGCCGTCTCCAGCGAGCCGGGCAGGTAATCCACCTCATGGCCGAGCGGCTGGAGGATCTGAGCTTTCTGCTGCAGGATGGAGGGTATAAGTCGCGGGATTTTCATTAATCCAGACGCTTTGGGGATCCGACAAATTTCCCATATTTGTGAATGTAGTCGCCAATGCCCTTCACGGATTCCGCCGGAGAATTGGAAAAGCGGGCGATAAACCCTCCGCCCCTACAAATTTCCTCCCAGATCGGCTATCGTTTCCCCCTTGGGCCGGGGCACGGAGTTTTCAGCCGGGCGCGGTTCAAATGAGCCATACAACCGTCAAAAACAGGAGTTTGCATGAAGATCGCCGTGATGCCGGGGGATGGAGTGGGGAAGGAAGTTGTGCCGGCCGCCCTCAAGGGGCTGGAGGTGGCCGCCAGGAAGTTCGGCTTCAAGTATGACACCACCGACTATCCCTTCGGCGGGGAGTACTATCTGGAAAAGAAGATCACCCTCCCCGATTCAGCCCTGAAGGAGTTGGCGGCCCATGACGCCATACTCTTTGGCGCGGTGGGGGTTGATCCGCGCGGCAGCGCCCAGATTCCCCAAGGCATCCTCGAGACCGAAATCCTGCTGAAGATGCGATTTGAACTGGATCAGTATGTCAACCTGCGCCCCACGCGGTTGCTGCCGGGGGTCAACACGCCCCTGAAGAACGCCGGCCCGGCCGACATCGACATGGTCATCGTTCGCGAGAACACCGAGGGGCTCTACTGCGGCAACGGCGGGTTCCTTTATAAAAACACGCCCCACGAAGTGGCCAATCAGATCGAGGTGACCACCCGCCACGGCGTGGAGCGCTGCATCCGCTACGCCTTTGAATACGCGAAAAAATTCGGGCGCAAGAAAGTGACGCTCGTCGCCAAGACCAATGTCCTGCGTTTTGCCCACAATCTGTGGATTCGTGCGTTCGAGGAGATCAAAAAAGATTACTCGGGCATCGAGACGGACTATCATCATGTGGACGCCTGCACGATGTACATGGTCACGAAGCCGAAAATTTACGATGTGGTGGTGACGACGAACATGTTCGGCGACATCATCACCGACCTGGGCGCGGCCATTCAGGGGGGCATGGGCATGGCCGCCAGCGGGAACCTGAATCCCACCCGCCAAGCCGCCAGCATGTTCGAGCCGGTCCACGGGTCGGCCCCCGACATCGCCGGCAAGAACCTGGCCAACCCCATCGCCGCCTTTTTGTCCGTGGCGATGATGCTGGACTTCCTCAACCAGCCCGAGGCGGCCAAGGCGATCAACCAGGCCGTCGCCCAGACCGTCGCCGACCCCAAGAACCACCCGCGCGACCTGGGCGGAGCGGCGACAACCACCCAGGTGACCGAAGCGGTCTGTTCTAAAATATGATAAGACGTTGTCCGTGGTCCGAAAGGAAGCAACACGGACCACGGCCCACGGCCCACGACTTATGCCTGAAAAACTCATCATCATCGGTTCCGGACCCTCCGCCTTCACCGCCGCCATTTACGCGGCCCGGGCGAACCTCAACCCGGTCGTTTACGAGGGAGCGATTTCTGAGGAAAACCGCCTGCGCGGTACCCTGCCGCTGGGGCAATTGAACCTCACCACCGAGGTGGAAAATTTCCCCGGCTTCCCCGAGGGCATACTCGGCCCCGAGCTGATGACCCGCTGCCGTGAGCAGGCCGTGCGCTTCGGCACGCGCATCGTCACCGAGGACATCGTCTCGGCCGACCTCTCCAAACGTCCCTTCGTTCTGAAGGACAGCGCCGGCGACACCATTGAAACCCTGGCCTTGATCGTCGCCACGGGCGCCAGCGCCAAGTACCTGGGCCTGGAATCCGAGGACCGCTTCAAGAACCAGGGCGTCTCCGCCTGCGCGGTCTGCGACGGCGCGCTGCCGCGTTTCCGCAACCAGCCGCTGGTCGTCGTCGGAGGTGGGGATTCGGCGGCCGAGGAGGGCAACTACCTGAGCAAGTTCGCCAGCCGCGTCCACCTGGTCCATCGCCGGGATTCCCTCCGCGCCAGCCCCATCATGGCCCAGCGCCTGCTGGAGAATCCCAAGGTCGAGCCGGTCTGGGACACCGTGGTGGAAGAGGTGCTGGGGGATGATGAGCAGGGCGTCCATTCCGTGCGTGTCCGCAATCTCAAGACCGGGCAGGTGCGCACCATTGAGGCCACGGGCCTGTTTGTCGCCATCGGCCACTCCCCCAACACCAAATTCCTCAACGGCCAGCTCGAGACCGACGCCCAGGGTTTTGTCAAAGTGAAGGACCCCTTTACCCACACCAGCGTCGAAGGGGTCTTCGCCGCCGGCGACGTGGCCGACCCGCATTACAAGCAGGCCATCACCGCCGCCGGGATGGGGTGCAAGGCCGCCCTGGACGCCGAGCGCTGGCTGGCCGCCCAGGGAATCGAGTAATTGGAATTGAAGCCCTGGCATGAAATTGCCCCGTCCCATTCCGCCCGAGCTCGCGCCGCCGTTCAAGCCGCGTCGCGGCCTGCTGCGTGTCACCTGCGCCCTCCTCGTTCTCTGGATCGCCTTCCTCCTGGTCCTCTATTTCACCGTCGTCCGGTAGGGCACGCTCTTTACGATTGGTCGCAAAGCCATGTCGTTTGAAGGAAGTGGGCTTGGAGGACGGGCGAGACGCTGGGGCGTGCGCCGCAACCGTGCCGGCACCAGAGAAGGAGCGCCGATCATTGGCTCGAGGTGTTGCGGCCGAGCAGGAGGGCGGTCGCATCGCGTGCGCTGGCTGAGTCTCATGCACAGCAGGCTGAAAATCGGATAATGAGCATGCCCTAGATCTGGACCAGGATGTCGTCCCCTTCGACGCGGACGGGGTAGGTCTTGAGCCGCTGGGGAATGGGTGTGACGGCTTTGCCGGTGGCCAGATCGAATCCCCAGTGGTGCCAGGGACAGCGCAGCACGCGGGTCTCATGGTCGTAAGCAAGCTTTCCCTGGTCGTCACAGACCGTCAAGCCACTGACCCAACCCCGGCAGATGGGCGCACCGGCGTGGGGGCAGAAGTTCAGCACGGCGTAATATCGGTCTTTCTCATGGAACAGGCCAATGGATTTACCGCTAATTTCGACGATACGCGATTCGCCCGGCGGCAGGTCACTGGTTTTCAGAACCGCCACCCATGAGGCGGACGAGGCAGGGGCGGTCATGACGGGACTCCTGTTTGACTGGGCACTGGCAGGTTGAAAAAGGCAGCCGCGTTGTCGTGCATGATCCGCCGAAGTGTGGCGGGCCCGAGGCGCTTGGGAACCACTTCGGGGGGATCGAAATCGAAGTGGGGAAAGTCGCTGGCATACATCAACATCTGATCCCCGCCCATCATGTCGAGCAATTGGCCGAAGTGTTCCGCCTTGGCCGGTTCCTCAATGGGCTGGGTGGTAAGCCGGATGTGGTCGCGGATGTACTCGCTGGGCAGGCGCTTGAGTCGCGGGGCCTGCTGCTGCAGGCCCTTGTATTCCTTGTCGGTTCGCCACATGACATGGGGCAGCCAGCTGAACCCTCCCTCGACCAAGGCGAACCGCAGGTCGGGGAACATCTCAAACACCCCTTCCAATAGCAGGCTGACGAGATTGGCCATATAAAACTGCGGCAGGCAGACGTGGGTTTCCAGGTAGCTTGTGGCCATGCCGGCGGGCGTGGTGCTGTGGTTAGCGATGACCGAACCGGTCGTGGGATGCACGTGAATGGGCAGATGGTGTTTCACCGCGGCCTGGTAGATGGGCCAAAAATAACGCTGC
>JBIQLO010000084.1:0-16061 GCA_044464175.1 Planctomycetaceae bacterium
GTCCACGGTCGTGCGCAAACATCCCACGGGCGGGTAGCCCGTGCTTCGCCTTGCAAAAGTGTGAAGCGAACCCTGCACGGGCTTTATGCGGTTAGCGACGCCAGCGGTATTCGGGTTTGAGGAAGGCTTCGGGGAGCCACTGGTGGGTTTCGGCGTCGCCGAGGCCTACGACCCATTCGGGGGCGGGGGGGGGCGTGTCGGGGGTATGGGGCGGGAGGGCGATGGCGGCCAGGAGCATGTGTTCGCCCTGGGCGAGGTTCATGTCGCGCCAGTGGCCCGGAGGGGCACGGTGGAAGGAGGGGCACATCCCCCCACCGTCGTGACTGAAGGCATGGGACTGATCGATCCAGACACGGCAGGGGAGGGCGCTGTCGAACATCACGCGGACGTTTCGCCGCTTATCCAGATGGAAAGGGTATTCCACCAGCAGGACCTGGCCGTAAATGTGGCGCGGGTCCCATCGGGCCCAGGTTCCGCTCATGGGGCGGGCCATGGCATCGGTGTCCATCACGGGGGCCGGGCCGTCGGAGGGGAAGGTGTTGGTGAAGGCGAAACGGATGGTGAAGCCGAGGTGGTCGGCCGCCTCGATCTCATTGGTATGTTCCGGGGGGAATTGATTGTCCAGGCGTTGGCGCAGGTCAATGACCAGATCGGAGAATTCATCGAGCGAGTTGGGCGGGTCGATGCCGACGATCTGCTTGTTGAGCACCAGCTTCCGACCGATGGGCTGGAGCCACCGGTCCTCAATGCCGGCGGGGTTGAGAATGCCCAGCAGCGCGCCGAGGGTGGCGCCGGTGCAGTCGGTGTCCTTGCCGCAGTTGACGGCGATGCAGATGGACCTGGAGAAGTCGTTTTCGCCGGCCAGCCAGCCAAGGACGACGAAGGCGACGTTCATGACGGCGTCGGTGAAGTTGGTTTGGCCGTGGCGGTCGAGGATCTGCCGGCGGACCTGCTTCCAGTCGCCACAGTCGGCCCACCATTGGCGGGTGTTCCCGACGGCCTGGCGAATTTCGCTGGACTCGGGCAGATGGTTCAGGGCGGCGTCGAGCAGGGCATCCCGATCGGATTGGGTGAAGGCCAGGCTCTGAAGGGCGGCGAAGAAGACTTCGGCCCAGATGCCTTCACCGGCGTGGTCCACACAGGCATCCTCGTAGGCGTAGGCGGCGGCCAGTTCAGGCTTGCCGGGGGCGAGGCAGGCCCAGAGTTCGCTGCGAATGGCCGCCCCCATGCCGCGGCTGAACCAGTTGTCGTAAGCGCCGGTGGTGGGGGCGGTCAGGCCGTTGGCCAGGTTGCGGAGGGCAACGCCGTATTCATCCCAGGGGAAGCGGACATGGTCGAGCCAGGCCTGGCCGAGGGTGAGGCGATCGACGGCCGGGGTGCGCTGGGCGTCGAGGAGACAGGCGAAGAGGACTTGCAGATCCAGGTCGTCATTGGGGAGCATTTCGGTGGGGACGGGATCGTAGAAGGTGAGGTCGAAGGGGCCGGTCTGCCCTTCCAGGAGCATGCCCAGGGTGCCGCCGACGGCCTTGCCGAGCCAGCAGGCAAGAATTTGCGATCGGTAGTCGAGGGTGATGGTCGGGGTGGACATGCCGAGGATGTTAATGGAAGGGCTTGTTATTTGTCACCTGTCACCCCTCACCATGGGGGTGTGCGTGGTCCCGCATAACAGGATCGGTTTAATTGCAAAACAGCTTTATCTTCCGATAATGCCCGCTCCTTGTTGGACCACCTAATCATGCTCCCGCTGGGCGATCTGTTCAATCCGAACACGATCTCGGGTTTTATTGAGGCGGGGGGGTATTTTGTCCTGTTTGGGCTGTTGTTCGCGTGCGGGCTGGGGTTTCCGCTGCCGGAGGACATTCCGCTGCTGTGTGCGGGGTTTCTGATCTCGCAGGGCAAGATGCACTGGGTGCCGGCGGCAATAGTGGCATGGATGGGGATCATCGGGGGGGACTGCGCGTTGTACCACCTGGGCAAGCGATTTGGGCTGGAGATCACGCGCGTGCCGTTTGTGGGCAAACATCTGACGCCCCAGCGCATTCTGATGGCGGAAAAATGGTTCCAGCGCTACGGCATCTGGGTGGTGGCGATGGGGCGGATGGTGGCGGGGGTGCGCGGGGCGATGGTGGTGGCGGCGGGGGCGATCCGGTTCAGTTTCATCAAGTTTGTCATCGCCGACGGGCTGGCGGCCATTGTCAGCGGCGGGCTGTTCCTGGTGCTGGGGTGGTGGCTGGGATACAAGCTGGGGAGCGTGGAGGCGATCCGGCAATACCTGAAGGAATATGAGCATTGGATTTACGGGGGGGTGCTGATCGCGCTGCTGGTGGCGATCCTGGTGTTTCTGCTGCTGAACCGGCGCAAACGGCGGGTGGCGATGAAGGAGGAAAAGTGATGCGCATTCCCTGGTTTTCCGCCCCGACGAAGGATGAGCCGACGCTGAAGCTGACGGTGGTGGGGGATTTGTGCGCGGTGCGCGGCTTCGAGAAGCGGCTGCTGGAAGCGCCGCCGGAGGCGGTCTTTGATCCGGCGCTGCTGGATTCGATGCGCAACGCGGATGTGGCGCTGGTGAACGTGGAGAGCGTATTAAGCGATTTCCCCCACACGGAACTTCCCGGGTATGCGCTGCGGTCGAGCCCGAAGCTGGCGCCGACATTCAAGGCCATGGGGATGACGGTGGCGGGGCTGGCCAACAACCATATTCGGGATGTGCGGAGCCAGGGGGTGCTGGACACGATCGAGCATCTGACGGCGGCGGGGATCGACTGCGTGGGGGCGGGGGCGAACCTGGCGGCGGCGCAGCGGCCGTGGATCAGGGAAATCAACGGCATTCGCCTGGGGCTGTACGTGGTGGCGGAGCGGGAATTCAATGTTGCTTCCGAGAGCCGGGCCGGGTCGTCGCTGTTTGATCCGCTGACGCTGCCGCAGGAGGTGGCGGACATCAAAAAGCAGGTGGATGTGCTGGTGGTGTCGATCCATGCGGGGCATGAGTTCATGCTCACGCCATCGCCCAGGATCGTGAAGGCGTATCGCTCGGCCATCGAGGCGGGGGCGGATGCGGTGATCGGGCATCATCCCCACGTGGTGCAGGGGATCGAGATGCACCACGGCCGGCCGATCGTCTACAGCCTGGGGAACTTCTGCTTTGATTCGGACTATGTCTGTGCGTATCCGCACTGGGAGACGGGGTTTGTTGCCTGCCTGAGCGTGGGGCGGTCGGGGGTGAGCGGGTTGGAACTGCTGCCGTATGAGATCACGCGGGGGGAGCGGGTCACGGCGATGGATGCGGCCGGGGCAGGGCGGTTTGAGGGGTGGATGAGGGAGCTGTCGGCCATTCTGGCGTCGGATGAGGCGATCCATCGGGCGTTTGTGAAGCGGGCGCGGGAGCGGTTTGAGCAGAACCTGCTGCCGTTTTTCGCCAGATTGCCGCAAGAATTGCAGGGAGATCAGCGGGGGAAGGCGGCGTGGCGGTGGCTCAACACGTTTCAATGTCCGACGGCGGTGGAGCTGTATCGAGAGGTGTTTGGCAGCTATGTCGAGGAGTTTCTGCCCGAGGCGGGGCGGTGAGGGGTCAGGGTTTTCGGGATGAGGCTCTTTCTCAGGAGGCCAGTTCTCCAACCCCTGCACCCTGAGTCCTCCTTGCCCCCGGGGGCGATTTCCCATCCGTTGCCGGGGCGTTACAATCGCCTCATGGCTGAGACGATCATTGACATTGAGAACCTTTCCCACGCCTATGGAAAACACGAGGCGCTGAAGGAATTGTCGCTGCAGATTGAGGCGGGGGAGATTTTCGGGTTTCTGGGGCCCAACGGGAGCGGCAAGACGACGCTGTTTCGCATTCTTTCAACGCTCATTCCGCCGCAGCGGGGGCAGGTGACGATGCTGGGGCTGGACCTGGCGGGGCAGCGCGAGGAAATCCGCAAGTACATCGGGGTGGTGTTTCAGTATCCGAGCCTGGACAAGCAGTTGACGGCCGAGGAGAACCTGATGCACCACGGGCACCTCTATGGCATGAGCGGGCCGGCGTTGCGGGAGCGGATGGACCAGGTGCTGGAGCGGGTGAACCTGACGGATCGGCGCAAGGAGCGGGTGGGGAAGTTTTCCGGAGGGATGCGGCGGCGGGTGGAACTGGCCAAGGGGCTGCTGAACCGGCCGCGCATCCTGCTGCTGGATGAGCCGAGCACGGGGCTGGACCCGGGAGCGCGGATCGACCTGTGGCAGTTCCTGCAGGAGATTCGCCGCACCGAGGGGACGACGATCCTGGTGACGACGCACCTGATGGACGAGGCGGAGCATTGCTCGCGCCTGGCGATCATGGAGCGGGGGCAGATGCTTGCCTGCGACACGCCGGTGGCGATGAAGGAGGCGATCGGGGGGGACATCATCACGCTCTCCAGCGCCCAGCCGGAGCAGCTGAAGGCGGGGCTTCGGGAGCGGTTCCAGATCGAGGCGGACCAGATCGACAACGCGCTGCGCATTGAGCGGGCGCAGGGGCATCAATTCATTCCGGAATTGATCGAGGCGTTTCCCGGGCAGATCGAATCGGTGTCGCTGGGCAAGCCGACGCTGGAGGATGTGTTCATCCGGGTGACGGGGCACAAGCTGCGGGAAGAGGCGGCTTGAGGCGGGGTTGGGTGCCCTCGATGGTAATTGGATCAATTCCGAAGCGCCGAATTCGCAATCCAAGACACGTTCAAAGCTGAAAAACCGAAGATTCCCAAGGCCCCGCAACACGGCGGCGGCGGGACAAGCAGCAGCCCCGGCGATGTGGGGCATTTCGTCACTTCCCAAACCCGGGCGTTTGGTTTATAGAAAAGCTTCACGCCTGAATTGGCCGGCGGGGATGCGGGGGGTGCAGGTGCGCGCGGGACATTTTGCATGATTGGAGAATGATTTGGTCAAACGCGTTGGGACATGGATTCGTGCCTTGGGCGCTGGGCGGGACGGGAACATCATCAACGATGGGGACGGGCAGTTTCGTCTTCGGGAGGAGGAGCTGCCGCTGCGGGCGGAGCTCTACAGCACGGAACAACTGGAGCGGCATGCGCGCGGGTTGACGGCGTGGCATCAGCTGGCACGTCGGCCGGGGCGGGATCGGCTGCTGCCGCGGCTGCGGGAGAACGAGGCGGTGCTCCTGACGGCCTACGAGGCGATCACCAGGGCGGTGCATGAAAATCGGCGCATCGCGCCGGCGGCCGAGTGGCTGCTGGACAATTTTTACCTGATTGAAGAGCAGATTCGCACGACGCGGCGGCACCTGCCCCGGCGCTACAGCCAGCAGTTGCCGCAACTGGCCAACGGCCCGCGGGCGGGGTTTCCGCGCGTGTATGACCTGGCGCTGGAACTGATCCAGCATGTGGACGGGCGGGTGGACGCGGCGAGCCTCAGCGCGTTTGTGGAGGCGTACCAGGCGATGACGCCCCTGACGCTGGGGGAGCTTTGGGCGATTCCAATCATGCTGCGCCTGGCGCTGATTGAGAACCTGCGCCGGGTGACGGCGCACGTGGCGGCGGGGCGGGCCGACCGGGATGCGGCGGCGGGGTGGGCGGAGAAGATGCTGGCGGCGGTGGAGAAGAACCCGGCGGACCTGGTCCTGGTGCTGGCGGACATGGCCCGCTCCAAGCCGGTGCTGAGCAGCGCCTTTACCTCGGAATTCGTGCGGGCGATTCAGGGCAAGCACGCCGCACTGTCGTTTGTCATCAGCTGGCTGGAACAGCGGCTGAGCGACCAGGGGTACACCATTGCACAACTGGTCCAGGTCGAGAGCCAGAACCAGGCGGCCGATCAGTTGTCCATCGGCAACAGCATCGGGAGCCTGCGCTTCCTGGGGGCGATGGACTGGCGGGAATTCGTCGAGTCGATGAGCGTGGTGGAGCGGTCGCTGCGAAGCGATCCGGCCGGGATTTATCCGGAAATGGATTTCGCCACGCGCGACCGATACCGGCACGTGGTGGAGCGGCTGGCGCGGCGCAGCCGCCAGCGGGAGTGGCAGGTGGCCGAGACGGCGGTGGCCCTGGCCGGTGGGGCGGTGCGCTCCGGCGGCGGGGGGCCGGCGGCCGGCGCGGAGGCGGTGGATGCCGATTCGCCCTTCAACCACGTGGGGTATTACCTGATCGACAGGGGGCGGGGAAAGCTGGAAAAGGCGATCCGCGCTTCACGTTCGCCGGCGACGCTGATTCGGCGCATTGGCCGGGCGCATCCGCTGTCGCTGTATGTGGGCGGGATCACTCTGATCACGGCGATAGTGTCATGGGCGGTGCTGTCGTGGGCCTGGTGGGCGGGTCTGGCGGGGTGGGCGGTGCTGGTATTGGCGATCTTGCCGTTGCTGACCGCCAGCCAACTGGCGGTGTCGCTGGTGAACTGGTTCAGCGCCACGTTCGTGCCGCCCCGGCCGCTGCCGCGCATGGACTATTCGGAAGGGATTCCGGAGGCGGATCGGACGCTGGTGGTGGTGCCGTCCATGTTGAGCAGCCGGGAGGAACTGCAGGACCTGCTCGATGGACTGGAGATACGCTACCTGGCCAACCGGGATGAGAATCTCTTTTTCGCGCTTCTGAGCGACTTCCCGGATGCGGATCAGGCGGAGCTGGAAGGGGAGGCGGCGCTGCTGGACGAGGCAGCGGCACGGATTGAGCGGCTGAATGAGAAATATGCCGCGGACCGGCCGGGCATTTTTTACCTGCTGCACCGCCCCCGGCGCTGGAATCCGTCCGAGGGGAAATGGATGGGGTATGAGCGCAAGCGCGGCAAGCTGTCGGAGCTGAACGCGTTGCTGCGGGGCCGGGGACGGGACCGGTTCGCGCGGGTGGTGGGGGATGAGCGGCTGCTGCCGTCGATCCGGTTCGTCCTGACGCTCGACAGCGACACGCATTTGCCGCGCGATGCGGCGAGGCAACTGGTGGGGACGATGGCCCACCCGCTGAACCGTCCGCGCTTCGATGAAAAGAAGGGGCGGATCATCGAGGGGTACACGATCCTGCAGCCGCGCGTGGCGGTGAACCTGCCCAGCGCGGAGCGGAGCTGGTTCGTGCGCCTGTTCGCCGGGGAGGCGGGCATCGATCCCTACACGCGGGCGGTGTCGGATGTCTATCAGGACCTCTTTGAGGAAGGCTCCTTCATCGGCAAGGGCATTTACGATGTGGATGCCTTCGAGCGGGCGTGCGCGGGGCGATTCGCGGAGAACCGGATTCTCAGCCACGACCTGCTGGAGGGGTGCCTGGCGCGGTCGGGGCTGGTGAGCGATGTGCAGTTGTTCGAGGAGTATCCCTCGCACTACGGGGCGGATGTCAGCCGGCGGCACCGGTGGATTCGCGGCGACTGGCAGATCGCCGGGTGGCTGCTGCCGCGCGTGCGCGGGGCGAGGGGCTTCATCCGCAATCCGATCTCAAACCTGTCGCGCTGGAAAATCTTCGACAACCTGCGCCGGAGCCTGGTGCCGGCGGCCTCCACCGCGCTGCTGCTTATCGCGTGGGTGCTGCTGCCGGCGGGAATTTCACTGGAGATGACGGTCTTCGTGCTGGCGGCCATCGCGCTGCCGTTCGTGCTGCCGCCGCTGGTGGAACTGGGGCGGCGGCTGCCGGACTTGCCCTGGACGATGCACGGGCGGAATGTGCTCAAGACCGCCGCCCGGCAGCTGGGGCAGTTTTTGTTCACGATCATCTTCCTGCCGTTTGACGCCTTCACCAGCCTGGATGCGATCGGGCGCACCGCCGTCCGAATGCTTTGGACGCGGCGGCGATTGCTGGAGTGGCAGACGGCCGGGGAGGCACAGCGCAGGGCGCGGGGCGACCTGAAGGGATTTTTCATCTCCATGTGGATCGGTCCGGTCCTGGCGGCGGGGGCGGGCGTGCTGATGGCGCTGGCCCGGCCGGAGCAGCTGGCGTGGGGAGGGCCGCTCCTGGCGCTGTGGCTGGTCTCTCCGGCGGTGGCCTGGTGGATCAGTCGCCCGCTGGAAGCGAGGCGCGCAGCGCTGGATGAGCGGCAGACGGCGTTTTTGCGGATGCTGTCGCGCCGGACGTGGCGCTATTTTGAGACGTTCGTGACGGCCGAGCACAACTGGCTGCCGCCGGACAACATGCAGGAGCATCCGGTGGCCGTGGTGGCGGGGCGCACCAGCCCCACCAACATCGGGCTGTCGCTGCTGGCGAACCTCTCGGCGTATGATTTGGGCTACCTCTCGGCGGCCAACCTGATCGACCGCAACGCCAGGACCTTCGGCACGCTGGATCGGATGGAGCGGTACCGGGGACACCTGTTCAACTGGTATGACACGCGCACGCTCAAGCCGCTGCCGCCGCAGTACGTCTCAACGGTGGACAGCGGCAACCTGATGGGACACCTGCTGGTGCTGCGCCAGGGCCTGCTGGAGCTGGAGGAGGCTCCCCTTGTGCCGGCGCGGCTGTTTGAGGGGATCGGCGACACCGTGCGGGTGATCCGTTGGATCGCCGAGCGGGAGAACGGCGAAGGGCGCATGACGCCTCTGCGGCGGGAGGTTCTCCGGCGGGCCCAGTCGATGGAGGAGGCCTTGTCGCATGCCCCGGCCCTGCTGACGGGAGTGATGCACCTTCTTCAGCGGATCATGCGTCTGGCGAGCGAACTGGAAGGCGTCCTGGGGCGCGCGCAGGAGGCGGAATGGGCCTGGTGGGGGGCGGCCCTGGTGCGGCAGGTCGAGGCCCACATCGTCGATCTGCGGCAACTGGCTCCCTGGACGCTGAACGCGCTGCCGGAGGTTCAGGCGGCGGCGGGCGCCTCCTCCGACTCCTGGCGCCAACTGCTGCGGGACCTGGACCGCATTCCCACGCTCCGGGCCTCCGCTCAGCGCACGCCGGAGCTTTTGAAGCGGATCGACGCCCTGGCCGGTTCGGTGGGCAGTGGGATGCTGACGCAGTTGCGCGAGGCGGTGGCCCGGGGCGGGGCGGAGGCGAGCCACCGGCTGACGACGCTGCGGGAGCAGGCCGGCGTCTGCGCGCGGCAGGCGGAGATGGATTTCCGGTTCCTCTACGATCGGAGGCGGGAATTGCTGTCGATCGGGTTCAACGTCACGGACCTGCGCATGGACTCCGGGTTTTACGACCTGCTGGCCTCGGAGGCGCGGCTGACCAGCTACGTGGCCATCGCGCAGGGACAACTGCCGCAGGAACACTGGTTTGCCATGGGCCGGCTCCTGACCCGCGCCGGCCACGCCCCGGCGCTGCTGAGCTGGAGCGGCTCGCTCTTCGAATACCTGATGCCGCTGCTGGTGATGCCGACCTACGAGCACACGCTGCTGGATGAAACCTATCACGCGGTGGTTGCCCGCCAGATCGCCTACGGGGCCCAGCGGAACGTCCCCTGGGGCATCTCCGAATCGGGGTACAACACCACCGATGCGCAGCTTAATTACCAGTATCGAGCCTTTGGCGTGCCGGGACTGGGGCTCAAGCGCGGGCTTGGCGACGACCTGGTGATCGCGCCCTACGCCGGCGTCATGGCCCTGATGGTCGCGCCGGTGAAGGCGGTGAAGAATCTGCTGCGCCTGGCGGCCGACGGGCGGATGGGGGCGTATGGGATGTACGAGGCCGTAGACTACACGCCCTCGCGCGTGCCGCCGGGGGAGGGAGGGGGCGTGACGGTGCGCTCCTTCATGGTGCATCACGAGGGAATGAGCCTGCTGGCGCTGGCTTACCTTCTGCTGGACCGCCCGATGCAGCGGCGCTTCATGGCCGATCCGCTGCTGCGGGCCAACGACCTGCTGCTGCACGAGCGCGTGCCGCGCTCGGCCCCGGTCTTCCCGCACGCGGCCGAGGCGACCATCAAGCGCGGAACCAGCGCGGAGGCCGAGGGGGTGCTGCGCGTCTATACCCACCCGACGGCGGCGGCCGCGCCGGAGGTGCATCTGCTGAGCAACGGGCGCTATCACGTGATGGTCTCCAGCGCCG
The DNA here is from genome assembly GCA_044464175.1 of Planctomycetaceae bacterium. Lineage (GTDB taxonomy): Bacteria > Planctomycetota > Phycisphaerae > Tepidisphaerales > Tepidisphaeraceae > JBIQLO01. The sequence continues at coordinate 9,915 of JBIQLO010000084.1, forward strand.
GGGGCAGCTACAGCCGGTGGCGGGACCACGCGATCACGCGCTGGCGGGAGGACCCGACGCGCGACAACTGGGGGACGTTCTGCTACCTGCGCGACCTGGAGAGCGGCGAGTTCTGGTCCAACGCGTTTCAACCGACCCTGCGCCCCTCCAGGCGGTATGAGGCGATCTTCAGCCAGGCGCAGGCGGAATTCCGCCGGCGCGACTTCGGCATCGACGTGCACACCCAGATCGGCGTCTCGTCCGAGGATGATGTGGAGCTGCGCCGGCTGACGGTGACCAATCGCTCGACCCGGCGGCGGACGATCGAAGTCACCAGCTATGCCGAGGTGGCGCTGGCGCCGGCGGCGGCCGAACTGGCGCATCCGGCCTTCTCCAACCTCTTTGTCCAGACGTTCATCGACCGCCCGCACAACGCCATTTTGTGCGGGCGGCGCCCGCGCTCGAGCCAGGAGCGGCCGCCGTGGATGGTGCACCTGATGACCAGCCCGGCCCGGCAGCGGGGGGAGATATCGTTCGAGACGGACCGGTCGATTTTCCTGGGGCGCAATCGCACGGCCGCCGATCCGGCCGCGCTGCGGCGGGACGGGCCGCTGACCAACAGCCAGGGAGACGTGCTGGATCCGGCCGTTGCGGCCCGGCGCGTGCTGGTGCTGGAGCCGGATGAGTCGGCGACCGTGGACGTGCTGACGGGCGTGGCCGAGACGCGCCAGGCGGCCGAGGCGCTGGCGGAGAAATACAACGATCCGCGGCTGTGCGACCGCATTTTCGAGATGGCCTGGACGCACAGCCAGGTGGTGCTGCAGCATCTCAACGCCTCGCAGGCCGAGGCGCAGGTCTACGGGCGGCTGGCCGGGTCGCTGATCTACCCCAGCGCGCTGCGGCGGTCCAATCCGGCGGTGCTGGCGCGCAACCGGCGCGGGCAGTCGGATTTGTGGGGCTTCGGCATCAGCGGGGACCTGCCGATCGTCCTGCTGCGCATCAGCAGCACCGAGCGCATGGAACTGGTCCGCCAGGCGGTGACCGCGCACGCCTACTGGCGCATGAAGGGGCTGGCGGTGGACCTGGTGATCTGGAACGAGGATGAGAGCGGCTATCGCCAGGAGCTGCAGGACCAGATCATGGGCCTGGTGTCGGCCAGCCCGGAGTCGAGCCTGGTGGACAAGCCCGGCGGCATCTTCGTGCGGCGCGGCGATCAGATTTCCGAAGAGGACCGGGTGCTGCTGATGACGGTGGCGCGGGTGGTGCTGGAGGATTCGGGCGGAACGCTGGCCGAGCAGGTGGAGCGGCGGGGGCGCGGGGAGGCGGCGATGCCGGCCTTTGCCCCGTTGCGCCTGCGGCAGCAGCCGCCGGGGGTGGCGGTGGAGGTGCCCAAACGCGACCTGGTCTTCTATAACGGCTTCGGCGGCTTCACCAGCGACGGGCGCGAGTACGTCATGGTGCTGGAGGAGGGGAAGGCGACGCCCGCGCCGTGGGTCAACGTGATCGCCAATCCGAATTTCGGGACGGTGGTGTCCGAAAGCGGATCGGTCTACACCTGGAGCGAAAACGCGCACGAATTCCGCCTGACTCCCTGGTACAACGACCCGATCGGCGATTTGGGCGGCGAGGCGTTCTACATCCGCGATGAGGACACGGGGCGGTTCTATTCCCCCACCCCCTATCCCGCGCGCGGTGCAATGCCGTATGTCTGCCGGCACGGGTTCGGCTACAGCATTTATGAATACGTTGAGGATGGGATCAGCTGTGAACTGACGCTCTACGTGGCGATGGATGCGCCGGTGAAGTTCGCGCGCTTCAAGCTGCGCAATTTCTCCGGGCGGCCCCGGCGGCTGTCGGTGTGCGGCTATTGGGAATGGGTGCTGGGCGAGCGGCGCGACAAATCCCTCATGCACGTGGTGACGGAGGTGGATGCCCGCACGGGGGCGCTGCTGGCGCGCAATGCCTACAACGGGGAGTTTTCCTCCCGCGTCGCCTTCGTGGACTGCTCGGAGACGACGCGGCGCGTCACCGGCGACCGGGCCGAGTTCCTGGGGCGCAACGGAATGCCGGCCGCCCCCGGGGCCATGGGCAAGGCCCGCCTCAGCGGGCGCGTGGGGGCGGGATTCGACCCGTGCGCGGCCATGCAGGCGCCGGTGGAACTGGCCGAGGGGCAGGAGCGCGAGCTGGTCTTCATCCTCGGCGCGGGCAACGGCGTGGAGGAGGCGCGGCGCCTGACCCAGCGGTTCCGCACACCGGGCGCGGCCCGGGAGGCGCTGCAGAACGTCTGGAACTACTGGAACCGCACACTGGGGGCCGTGTGGTTGGAGACGCCGGAGCCGGCCATCAACATGCTGGCCAACGGATGGCTGCCATATCAGGTCCTCTCCAGCCGGCTGTGGGGGCGCACCGGCTTCTACCAGTCGGGGGGGGCGTTCGGCTTCCGCGATCAGCTCCAGGATGTGCTGGCGCTGCTCTGGACCGATCCGCGCCTGACGCGCGAGCACCTGCTGCGGTCGGCCTCGCGGCAGTTCGAGGCGGGGGATGTGCAGCACTGGTGGCATCCCCCCTCCGGCCGGGGCGTGCGGACGCACATCTCGGATGACTACCTGTGGCTGCCGTACGTGACCAGCCGGTATGTCCTGTCCACCGGGGACACCGGCGTGCTGGATGAGCCGGTGCCGTTTCTCAAGGGGCGGCCGGTGCCGCCGGACCAGGAATCCTATTACGACCTGCCGCAGGTCTCGGGCCGGAGCGACTCGCTCTATGACCACTGCGTCCGCGCGATCCGCAACGGCTGGAAGTTCGGCTCGCACGGGCTGCCGCTGATGGGGTGCGGCGACTGGAACGACGGCATGAACCTCGTGGGCCACGAAGGCAAGGGACAGAGCGTCTGGCTGGCGTTTTTCCTGGCGGATGTGATGCGCCAGTTCATTCCCGTGGCGCAGAAGCGCGGGGATGAGGCCTTCGCCGCCGAGTGCAGGGGGCAGATCGAGCAGTTGCGGGCCAACATCGAGGATGGGGCCTGGGATGGGCAGTGGTACCGCCGGGCCTATTTCGACTATGGCGAGCCGCTGGGGTCGACCAGCAACCCCGAATGCCAGATCGACTCGATCGCCCAGAGCTGGGCCGTCCTCTCGGGCCTGGCCCGCCCGCAACGAGCCCGCCAGGCGATGGACTCGGTGGATAAGCGCCTGGTGCGCCGGCAGGAGCGGCTGATTCAGCTGTTCGATCCGCCGTTCGACCATTCGCACCTGAATCCGGGCTACATCAAGGGATATCTGCCGGGCGTGCGGGAGAACGGCGGGCAGTACACGCACGCGGCGGTCTGGGTGGCGATGGCCTTTGCCGAGTTGGGGGATGCCGCCCGGGCCTGGGAGCTGCTGCGCCTCATCAACCCGATCGACCACGGCTCCGATCGGGCGCGGATCGGGATCTACAAGGTGGAGCCGTATGTCGTGGCGGCCGATGTCTATGCCTGCGCGCCCCACATCGGGCGGGGGGGCTGGAGCTGGTACACCGGGTCGGCCGGCTGGCTCTATCGCCTGATCGTCGAGTCGCTGCTGGGGCTGCGGCTGGAGGTGGACCGGCTGCATTTTGCGCCGGTGCTGCCGCCGGGGTGGAAGGGGCACAAAATCCACTACCGCTACCGGGAGACGTTCTATCACATCAACTTCAACTGCGCCGCCGGCGTGGGGCGCATCCTCAGCGTGAAGGTGGACGGCGTGGAGCAGCCCGACGGGATGCTGCGCCTGGTGGATGACCGGCGCGACCATCACGTGGAGGTGACCTTCGGCGGGGACGCATAGCGGCGGCCCGCCAGCGCCCCGAGCCGTCAATCATCGCTCTTGTAGAAAAGCGGGCGCTGGGAAAGGCCCCCATCCATGAGCAGCGTCGAGCCGGTCATCTGCCGGTTGGCCGGATCGCACAGCCACGCCACCTGCTGCGCCACCTCCTCGGGGGTGATGAGGCGCTGGAGCGGCACCTGCTCCCGGGCCTTGTCCCGCGCCCCGGGGTTGGCGGCGAAGGCCCGGGCGGTCAATCCGGCATCGACGTAGCCGGGGGCGACTTCGTTGACCTGAATGTCGTGGGGCGCCAGGTCGATCGCCATGCAGCGGCAAAGCATGCGCACGGCCGCCTTTGCGGCGGAATAGGCGACGATGTGCGTGTGCGGGCGGTCGGCCGCCCAGGAGCCGATGAAGACGATCCGGCCGGGACGACGCTCTGCCACCAGCCGCTGAGAGGCGGCCTGCGCGAGGTAGAAGGCCCCGTTGAGATTGACGCCCAGCTCCCGGTCCCACTGCTCGGGGGCGATGCTCTGGCTGTTGGCGAAGGTGACGATGGCGGCGTTGGGGATGATGAGCGTGGGAACGCCCAGATCGGCGGCGGCGGCCTCCACCCACCCCCGCACGCCCCGGGCGTGCGACACATCCACGCAGTCATAGCGCGCGCTGACGCCCAGGGCGCGGAGGGTCTGGAGAAAGGGCTCAGCCCCCGCCGGCTCAGCCAGGTCCCCCAGGGCGATCGACGCCCCCCGGCGGGCCAGTTCCAGGGCGATGGCCCGGCCGATGTCCCCCAGGCCGCCGCTGATGATCGCTGATTGATTCCGGAGTGGTGCAGTCATTTGTTGTTTGTTATTGGTTATTTGTTATTGGTTATTGGTTATTGGTTTTTAACAAACAACAAATAACCAATAACAAATAACAGCGCCTTACCAATCTCCCACGCTTCCATCGGGGTAAAACGTGCGCTGGAGGATTTCCTGCTGGAAGGGGTGCCGCTTCACTTCGTCCAGTTCGATCTCCACCCCCAGCCCGGGGCGCTCGGAGGGGCGGACCAGCCGTCCCTGCTCCTCGACGGTGAACCCTTCGCTGACCACCGCCTTGCGCCAGGGGACATCGCCGTGGACGGATTCGCAGATGACATAGCTGGGGGCGGCGAAGCCCAGCTCCAGCGAGGCGGCGGTGCTGACGGGGCCCTGCGGGTTGTGGGGGGCCAGGGCCACGCGGTACGCCTCGGCCATGGCGGCGATCCGGCGCGCTTCGGAGAGGCCGCCGCAGTGGGTGATGTCCGGCTGGATCACGCGCACCGCCCGCTTCTCCAGCAGCTCGCGAAAGGCGTGCTGGCTGGTGAGGCGCTCGCCGGTGGCGATGGGGGTGGCCACGGCCCGCTGGATGTCGGCGATGGCGTCGATCGATTCGGGCCAGCAGGGCTCCTCGAAGAAATAGAGCCCGTACGGCTCCAGCGCCTTGGCGAAGAGCATCCCCATGGCCGGGCTGGGGCGGGCGTGGCAATCGACCATGATGTCGATGTCGTCCCCCACCGCCTGACGCATCGCCCGCACGACCTTCTCGGCGTAGCGCACCGGGCGGAGCCCCTCCAGCGGCATCGTCTCGGGCACGGCCATGCTCTTGAAGGCGGTGAACCCCTGCTCCACGGCCTGCTGGGCCAGGTCGGCGAAGCGCGGGGCGTCGGCCGGGTCGCAGCCGTAAAAATCCTCCATCCGCCCGCCCCCCAGGTGGCAGTAGAGGCGGATGTGGTCGCGCACCGGCCCGCCCCAGAGCTTGTGGCACGGCACGCCCAGGTGCTTGCCCAGGATGTCCCACAGCGCCAGGTCGATCCCGGCGATGGCGGTGGCGCGGACGATGCCGTTGCCGTGCCAGAAGTGCTGGCGGTACATCATCTGCCAGAGGTATTCCACGCGCGTGGGGTCCTCGCCGACGAGCAGGGTCGCCATGTCCTGGATCGCCCCGACGACCGAGCGCGTGTGCCATTCGAGCGTCGCTTCCCCCCAGCCCCAGAGGCCCGGCTGGTCGGTGAGGACTTGGACGAAAATCCAGTTGCGCATCCGGGCATGGCAGACATGGGTCTCGATGGCGGTGATTTTCATGCCGCTGAGTCTATCCGCTTCCGGAGGGGTTTTGAAATAGGCCGGCGGAAGAGGAACCACGAAGACGTGAAGGCACGAAGCGGCTGTTCTCCGATCGTGTATGGCCACAGATGAACACAGATGGATACGGACTTTTGGTTTTCTGGTGGCATGGGCGCCGGGTGCCACAGGTCGCGGTACTCCGAGACCTGTGCCGGTGGTTATGCGGGCAAACACAGGTCTGCAGGTACTGTCGTGTAAACAGACATGGGTTACACATGTTCAAGACACATAGGTGACAC
>JBIQLO010000085.1:0-15978 GCA_044464175.1 Planctomycetaceae bacterium
ATCGCGACCGGGATTTCAGCGAAAGAGGCCGTCGTCCCCAAGGATCGGATATTGGCCGAGGTGAGCCATGAACTTCGCGCGCCGCTGGCGTCGGCCTTACTAGGTCTTGAGGAACTACGGCTGGATGATTCCATATCCGAGCCATCCCGCTCGACCGTGGAAATGATTGCCGACCATGTCCAATTCGCCGCTCGCCTGATTGCCGAGTTGTTTGATACGGTCCAGGCAGGGCGTCGCGCTATCGCCTTGACGTCGGCTCTCCTGGACCTGCACGCCCTGGTGCGACATGCGGTCGATGACTCACGTCAGGCGGCCCTGTCCGCACGATTAGAGGTGGCGATGGACCTGGGCGCTCAGCGGCACTGGGTCAATGGCGACCGGCTGCGGCTGCTGCAAATACTCTGGAACCTGATGAACAACGCCCTCAAGTTCACCCCCGCTCACGGCAGCATTCACATTCGCACCTTTAACACTGCGGCGCCCGCGGTCATCGTGGAAGTCGAGGACACGGGCATTGGCCTTGCCGCCCGTGACCTGAAAAAGATTTTCGATCCATTTGAACAGGCCGGACCTGGAAAGCGGCGCGGAGGGCTTGGTTTGGGGCTGAGCCTGAGCCGGGAATTGGCTCGCCTTCATGGCGGCGATCTAACGGCGCGAAGCGAAGGCGAGGGACGGGGCAGCGTGTTTGTCCTGACGCTGCCGACGGCCCGGGAGCCTGCCTTAGATGCCCGATGATGCCGAACCGGCGCGAGGAAACACCCCGCCAGGATGGATATTGTCGGCGGCAAGCCGTGATTGATAAGATCATTCGGGCGACAAGGCCGGAAATAAGGTGAATCGCCGGTCCACCGCCCTGGCCGATGCAACGGAAGGAGGCCGTGCCATGGATCCGCCTCTGTCGAAGGAGTTGCTGCGGAAAATGGACCGATATTGGCGGGCGGCCAACTACCTGTCCGTCGGGCAGATCTACCTTCTGGACAACCCGCTGCTGAAAACGCCGCTGCAGGCGGAGCAGATCAAGCCGCGCCTGCTGGGCCACTGGGGCACGACCCCCGGCCAGAACTTCATCTACGTCCACCTGAACCGGGCCATCACAAAATACGAGCTCAATATGATCTATATCTCCGGCCCGGGGCACGGCGGGCCAGCCCTGGTGGCCAACACCTATCTGGAAGGAACCTACAGCGAAGTCTATCCGGACATCACCCAGGATGAGGCGGGGCTGAAAAAACTCTTCAAGCAGTTTTCGTTTCCCGGCGGCATCGCCAGCCATGTCTCCCCTGAAATCCCCGGCTCAATTCATGAAGGCGGCGAGCTGGGCTACTCCCTCAGCCATGCTTTCGGCGCGATTTTGGACAACCCGGACCTGATCGCCGCCTGCGTCGTTGGCGACGGAGAGGCGGAGACCGGCCCGCTGGCGGCCTCCTGGCACTGCAATAAATTTCTCAACCCCATCACCGACGGCGCTGTGCTGCCGATCCTCCATCTCAATGGGTACAAGATCGCCAATCCCACCCTCCTGGCGCGTATTCCGCATGATGAACTGCAAAAGCTGCTGGAAGGGTGCGGCTGGTCGCCCCATTGGGTGGAGGGGAGCGAACCGGAAACGATGCACCAGGCGATGGCCGCCGCCGTCGATCGATCGATTGAGGAAATCAGGCGCATTCAGCAGTCAGCGCGGACCACCGATCAAACACAGCGCCCCATCTGGCCCATGATCGTGCTGGCCAGCCCCAAGGGATGGACCGGCCCGAAATTCGTCGACGGACTGCCCGTGGAAGGCACGTTCCGCTCTCATCAGGTGCCCCTGGCGCAGGTGCAGACCAACCCGGCCCATCTGGAGCAACTTGAGCAGTGGATGAAGAGTTACCGCCCGGAGGACTTATTCGATCCAACCGGAAAACTCCTGCCCGACCTGGCGGAACTGGCCCCCAGAGGACAGCGGCGGATGAGCGCCAATCCTCACGCCAACGGCGGGCTGCTGCTGCATGACCTGCGAATGCCTGATTTCCGCGAATATGCGGTGGATGTGCCGGCGCCAGGAAGCGCGGAGGCGGCCGACACCGAAATCCTGGGCGCGTTTCTCCGGGATGTGGTCCGCCTGAATGAAGATCGCCGGCACTTCCGCATTTTCGGCCCCGATGAAACCATTTCCAACCGCCTGAGCAAGGTATTTGAAGCAACCAGCCGCCAATGGAACGCCCGCCTGGTTGAGAACGATGAATTCCTGTCGCACGACGGCCGGGTGATGGAAGTCCTGAGCGAGCACCTGTGCGAGGGATGGCTGGAGGGATACCTGCTGACCGGCCGCCACGGACTGTTCAACAGCTATGAAGCCTTCATCCACATCGTCGATTCGATGTTCAATCAACATGCCAAGTGGCTGAAAATGACGCTTGGGATTCCGTGGCGCCGAAAGCTGGCATCGCTGAATTATCTCCTGGCCTCCCACGTCTGGCGCCAGGACAACAACGGGTTCACGCACCAGGATCCCGGATTCATCGACCATGTCGTCAACAAGAAAGCCGAAATCGTGCGCGTCTACCTCCCCCCGGATGCCAACTGCCTCCTGTCGGTTATGGATCATTGCCTGCGAAGCCGTCACTATGTGAACGTGGTGGTGGCCGGCAAGCACCCCGCGCCGCAATGGCTGGCGATGGAGGTGGCCGAGCGGCATTGCACGCAGGGAATCGGCATCTGGGAATGGGCCGGCAACGATCGGGGCGCTGAACCCGATGTCGTCATGGTGTGCGCCGGCGACGTGCCCACGCTGGAGACGCTGGCGGCCGCGTCCATTCTCCGCCGCTCGCTGCCCGATCTGAAGGTGCGCGTCGTGAACGTCGTCGATCTCATGAAACTCCAGCCGGCCACGGAGCATCCGCACGGCCTGAGCGATCGGGACTTCGACTCCCTCTTCACCGTCAACAAGCCCATCATTTTCGCCTTCCACGGCTACCCCTGGCTCATCCATCGCCTGACCTACCGCCGAACCAACCACGACAACCTGCATGTCCGCGGCTACAAGGAAGAAGGCACGATCACCACGCCCTTCGACATGACCGTGTTGAACGACCTGGATCGCTTTCATCTGGTGCAGGATGTCATCGACCGCGTGCCGCGGCTGGCCGGGCGCGGGGATTATCTCAAGCAGGAAATGCGAGACAAACTGCTGGAGCATAAGCAATATATCCGCCGGTACGGCCAGGACATGCCCGAAATCCGCAACTGGAAATGGGGGTGAATTTGGCGCACGGTCCATACATCCTGACCATCAACGGCGGCTCCTCCAGCATCAAGTTCGCCCTCTTCTCCCGTGACGATCCGCCGGTGGCGGCCCTGCGCGGAGAGGTGCAGCGCATCGGAAGCAAGCAATCGTCCATGACCCTCCGCCGCGCCAATGCCGCCCAACCGGAGAACCGCCCCCTCCCCGCCGCCACACATGAACAGGCCGGCCAGTTCATCGCCCAATTCATCGCGTCCGAATTCGGTCTCGACGCCGTCGGCGCGATCGGGCATCGCGTGGTTCACGGCGGGCTTCATCTGCTTGAACATCAACCCATCACCCCCGCCCTGCTGCAGGAACTCCGCGCGGCACAGCCCCTGGATCCAAATCACCTGCCCGATGAAATCGCCCTGATCCAGACGCTGGGACAATGCTTCCCTGCGGCTGTCCAGATCGCCTGTTTCGATACCGCCTTCCACCGTGACATGCCGCGCATCAGCCAACTGCTGCCCATCCCCCGCCATTACCTGGACGCCGGCGTCCGCCGGTTCGGATTCCACGGCCTCTCCTACGAATACCTCCTGGGACAACTCAAAACCCTCGATCCCCCGGCCGCGGCGGGGCGGGTCATCCTGGCCCATCTCGGCGCCGGCGCCAGCTTGGCCGCCGTACGCGACGGCAAACCGGTGGACACGACGATGGCCCTCACCCCCACCGCCGGGCTGGTCATGGCCACACGCCCCGGCGACATCGATCCCGGTCTGCTGGTCTATCTGATGCGACAGGAGCATCTGTCGGCCGACGATCTGGACCGCTTCATCACCCGCCAATGCGGCCTCATCGCCCTCTCGCAGACCACTACCGATATGCGCGACCTCCTGGCCCGGCGCGACACGGACCCCCGCGCCGCCGAGGCCATCGCCCTGTTCTGCCACCAGGCCAGGAAACACATCGCAGCGATGGCAGCCTCTCTGGGCGGCGTGGAGACGCTGGTGTTCAGCGGCGGCATCGGCCAGCACGCCGCGCCGGTGCGTGCCGCCATCTGCGACGCTCTTGAATTCCTGGGAATCCGCATCGACCCGGCCGCGAACAACGCCAGCGGCGACATCATCTCCATGCAAAGCGGTTCAGTCATCGTCCGGATCATCCCCACGGATGAGGAATCGGTGATGGCTCGCATCGTGAACACGCATAAGGACCTCCTATAGGAATTCGCCCGATGCCGTTTAGAGGTTTTCCTATGGGATAGGACGGCATTTCCCCAATGGCCGCTGATCCATTCCCGCGGGACGATGCAGCCATGAAACTTCTCATCGGATATGACGGATCGGATGACGCCAAAGCCGCGATTCGGCGGAGTCCCCTGGCGGGCTTCGGTGACGATGTCGAAGCGAAGGTGGTCTGCGTCTGTGACGCGGCATTGGAGCAACTGGACACGCCTGACCCGGGCGAACCGGCCTGGGACCTGGCCGCGGCCCAGGCGATCGCGGAGCATCGGGCCGCGGAAGGCGCGACACTGGTGGCGACTACCCGCCCGGGCTGGAGGGTGGAATCCCAGGCGCACGTCGGCCACCCAGGCCGGCAAATCGCCTCGGCGGCCGAATCCTGGCCGGCGGACCTTGTGCTGGTCGGCTCGCATGGGCGGGGTTTCGTTGGACGGCTGCTTATCGGCAGTGTTTCGCACTTTCTGGTCACCCACTGCCGGCGATCCGTGCGGATCAGCCGCGGCCGCGAGGATCGGGATCCAGCGCAGCCTCCGCGAATCATGCTGGCCGTGGATGAGTCGCGCGATTCCCGGGCCGCGCTGCGGGAGGTCGCCCAGCGCGTGTGGCCGCGCGGGACGAAGGTATGGGCCGTGTCGGTCGCGCGGCTCCCGACCGCCCCGGTCGTAGCGGAAGAGTTGCCGAGGATGTACGCAGACGTCGCAGAGGTATGCCAGCGCGTTCGCGCTGTGGCACGCCGTGTCAGCAATGCCGCGGCCGGCGCGCTTGCCGAGGCCGGAATCGGCGCCACGGCCCTGGCACTGGAGGGCGACCCGAAGCGGGAAATCCTCGAAGCGGCCAAAAAACATCGGGTCGATTGCATCTTTGTCGGCGCGCGAGGCCATTCAATGGCCGAACGCGTGCTGCTCGGCAGCGTTTCAACCGCCATAGCAATCAACGCCCGCTGTTCGGTCGAAGTCGTCCGCCCCGAGGAGCGGACGGCCCAGGCCGCCACGGCGAATCAATAACAGTAGCGAGGCGCAATCCATGAGATCGCCTGTCAGGAATGGCATCAAACTGGAGGAAACATCCCATGCGACTACTGATTGGATATGACGGGCAGGTCGGTTCAGAAGCCATTTTTGAGGATCTGATGCGGGCGGGATTGCCGCCAAAGCTCGAAGCGGAGGTGATGACCATACGGGATCTGCCTCCGGCCATCGCCCTCGGAGAGGCATACATTCAATTTCCGGGCCAGAAGGCTCAGGAGTATTTTCGCGAGGAACGCGAGGCATTGGCGATCGAAGCCCACCAGATCGCCGATCAGGCCGCCGCCAGGCTCCGCCGCCTCTTCCCCGGCTGGGCGGTGGATACGAATACCGCGTTCGGCAGCCCCCATCGCCAACTGGTGCATCGTGCCGAGGCCTGGCCCGCGGACCTGCTGGCCGTCGCCTCCCACGGCCGTGGCGCCATGGGGCGGCTCTTTTTCGGGAGCGTTGCCCAGGCCTGCCTGCATCACTGCCGTCGTTCAGTGCGCATCTGCCGGACACCGGACGACTCCCGTCACCTGGTCCGTCCGCCCCGCCTCCTGCTGGCCACGGACGGATCCGCCGCCGCGCAGGAAGCGCGGCGAGTCATCACCATCCGCCGCTGGCCGCGCGGCACCACCGTCCGGGTGCTCAGCCTGGCCGAGCGGACCTGGATGCCAGGCCCGGACGACGATCCGTCGGACCCCTCCCGCGCCCAATCGCCGGCCGATGCGCGTCAGACGGCGCGTCGATGCGCTGAAGAGGAGGCCGACCTCCTCAACACCGCCGGTTGCAGCGCGCACGCGGTAAGCTACGACGGCTATCCCCGCCGCGACATTGCCGCCGACGCGCTCCGCGAGGATGTGGACGCCATCTTTCTGGGCGCGGTGGGACACCCCCTCGTGGAGCGCCTGCTGATCGGCAGCGTCGCCGCTTCCGTCGCCGCGCGGGCGCACTGCTCCGTCGAGATCGTCCGTCCCCCCTCCTGAAAAGGGCGGCAATCCCCCAACGCCGCTGCTGCGGGGCCATAACGGCCGGCTCGCCGGTGGTTCTTCCATTGCATGCTCCTTCCCGATCCGCCCACCGCGGCATTCTCGGTGATGCGCTGCTGCTGGGTCATGTTGGCGGGATCGGACGGATCGGCGGCGTTGGGCATTGTGGTTCTCCAATTGAGAATCGATGCCCGCAACGACCTTCACTTGGTGACCGGTGTGCTGGCTGGCAACAGAATGCGAGAGATCGGCCCAATGCCGATCCCCTCTATCTGTTAACTACCGGGTTCGTGGTGACGATGGTTGTCAAGCTCGGATTTGTGAACTGCAGGGATGTCGCGGTGCCGATAATCCTGAATAGCCAGGCGGTATTCGAGTGACGGCATTTGAACCACCGATGCCATTGAAGTGAATTCCCCCTGCCGACGACCGGAACGGTCGCCCCCGACAGCGAGGCGGCACAGACCATTAGGCGAGACATGAGCGACCAAATCAGCAACTCAAACGGGACGGCGGCGCAAGGGCCCATGGTGGATTTTCCGCCCGCGGGGTGGTTGACCAATCGGCAGACCGCGGAACGATTGGGCATTGGGCTGGACACACTGGTGACGCCGTGGAAGTACCGCAAGACGCTGAAGGCGGCTTCGCGGACGGTCCGCTTCCCTGGCGGCGGGCGGGGGAATCTGTATCCGGTCGAAGTTGTCGAGCGCATCGTCGCCGAACGTGAGGCGGAGAAGCAGGCGGTGGTGCCGGCCGGGTTTGTCGATGGAGATCAGGCCGCGGAGATGCTGGGGCTCACGCGGCCGCACTGGAATGCCTGGCGGTCGAAGGGAATCATTCGAATCGAACACGCCTCCATGCCGGGGGTGAACGGGTTGGGGCGCCGCAAACTTTATGCCCTTGCTGACGTGGAGCGCGTGCGCAAGGAGCTGAAGGCGGTGGGCCAACTGCTCATCGGCGTCGAGGAGTTGGGGCCTGGGAAGTGGCTGACCATCGGTGAGGCGGCGGCGGTCGCTGGCGTGGCGGTGCGGACGTGGGACATCTGGTCCAAGTCCGGACGCGTGTCGGCGGGCGTGTGGGTGAAGGGGCCAATGGGGCAGCCGACGCAGATGTGGCGGGAAGACGTTGCGCGAAACGCGCGGATCCCAGAGACCGGCGACGGGACTTGGGTGACGACCGAACAGGCGCTGGCGATTCTGCGGACGACGAAGCAGACGCTGCCGCAATGGATCCGCGAGGGTCGCGTGCCGGCGGGCATGCCGGGAAAATCGAACGGATCGCCCGCGATGCTGTGGCGCGCGGAGAAATTGCGGGCGTTGCGGGCCGAATGGGATGCGCGGCCATTCCCGCCGGAGGGGTACGTGGACCGTTCCGGGGCGGAGGCGGCCTTGGGGATCAGTCCGGGCACGCTCACCCTCTGGGTGCGGCACAAGCGGCTGGACTACGTCGGCGAGCTGATGACCGGACCGAACCAGGTCTCATGCCGCGTGTACCGGCTCGATCTGCTGCTGGCGGCCCGCGACCGGATGAAAGCGACCGAGTCGGTCGAGGCGATTGTGCCCGCGGGGTACGTCGACTTCGCCGGTGCGGCGCGGTTCCTGGGGATTCATCCGTTCACGATGAACAGCTGGCAGCGGCAAGGGAAGGTCGGGCGGGGGAAAGTGCTGTCGGTTCCAGGGTGCGGGCGACGGCATGTCTTCGCCATCTCGGACTTGGAGCGAGCCAAGGCGAGGATCCAGGCCGACAAGAGCCGGCCGACCGCCCCGGAGGGGTTCATCGAACTGCACGATGCGACGGCGGCGCTGGGAATCAGCCCGCACACGCTTTACAAGTGGGAACAGGCCGGCCGGTTGCCGGAGGGGCGCGTCGTGCCGATCCCCGGCTCTAATGCGCGGACGAAGATCTACCCGATCGCGGACATCGAGCGGGTGCGGGACGAGATCCGTGCCGCGGTGGCAAATTTCCCGCCGCCGGGGTGGCTGACGATGCGGGAGGCGGCGAAGCGGGCGAACGTGTCGGTGCCTGTGTGGAAACGCTGGCTGACGGAGGGGCGGGTCGAGCGGTGGCAATGGGCCAGCCGCCCGACAATGGCGCGATGCAAACTGTTCGCCGTTGAGGACGTCGAGCGGGTGGTGGCCGAGCAAGGACGGGACCACGACTTCCTCCTCGAGCCTGACGGGCGCGGCGGGTGGCGATTGCCGGACGGGTACGTCGGGCGGGCTGAGGCGGCGGCGATGCTGGGAGCGACGGAGACGGCGTTCGTGCGGTGGCAGTCGCTCGGGTGGATCAACTTCGGTCGGTGGGCCCGCTCACCGGCGGGCGGGGGTGGGCCGGGGCGGCGGGCGTACGACGCGAACCGGCTGGCAGCGATGGTGGCGGCTTTCGAGGCACGGGGCGGCCCACGGATGGACGACGCCGACCCTGGGGTTGCACGGGTCCCGGTGTTCGCGCCCGATGGCGTGGCGCGGGACGCGCTGATCGACGTGGCGGACCTGCCGATGGTCGCGGGGGTGCGGTGGTACTGGGCGATCACGGGCAACGACTTGGCGGCGGCGGAGATAGGCTGCGTGGCAAGCCGCCTGCCCGACGGCAGGCAGCAGGCGCTGCGGGTGCGGCTGCTGGGGGCAGCGCCTTACGAGCGATCGCGCACGATACACCTGAATGGCGACAGGCTGGACTTCCGCCGGGCGAACCTGTTGCTCAAGGACGCCTCCGAGCACATCCACGGTTCCCGAAAGATGCGCCGCACCGGCCAGGGGCAGGTGCCGACGTCGCGATTCAAAGGTGTGTGCTGGAAGGCGGGCGAGGGGACGTTCGTGGCGAACATCATGAAGGACGGGGTCGCCCATCGGCTGGGGCGGTTCGACGACGAGATCGCCGCGGCGCAGGCGTACGATGAGGCGGCGCGGGAGTTGTACGGAATGCTGGCGTACCAGAACTTTCCGGACGGCGTGGACGCGTGGCTGTCAAATGAACCCCAAGCGTCACAAGAAGAAGATGCGCCCTGCGACAGCCCGTTAGAGGCTATCCGGTCCGCGCCCGCACGCGCGGCGTAATCCCCTCATCTGTCAACTGCCGGGTTCGTTTAAGGAATTGTTGCTCTGCGGGTGCGAACGCAAGAGGTTGTTAACTGTAAGGGGGTTTGGCGGCAGAGAGTTTGGGCCGCAACGGGTGCCGACATGATCCAAGCATTGATTCACAGGCGCTCTATCTGCCTCTCGGCAAGGGAGCCGGACGGCATGGCCAACGCGTAAAACCCTGTAGATACAGGCCCAGAAATGAACAAACCCCGCGGCCTTTCGGCGGCGGGGTATTGCGTTAACCAGTCGGTGCGGCGGTTCCGCACCTGAAATCAAGCTCCCCGAAGGCAACTCTGTTCATAATCTCTCTCTCGTATCGGGTGGTTGGTCGCAAGATCGAACGGTCGCATCGCTTGGCATTGAAATCACGATGTCACATATTGGGGTGTGGCTGCCATGGGCCTCCTTTCGGCCATTTCGCCATAAATGTGCCAGTATCATGCGCCGCCTGAGTGATGGGCCACAGGAAAGCAGCCAGTGCCTCGACCACCCGATCAAAATCCGGAGCATTCATTTTCAGATTGCCTTTTCGGGCAAATGCCCGCCACTGGGCTTGCTTTGCTGGAATACTGGAAAACTCCCGTGTCAGCGCCAAAGGCATCTCAAGTGGTAGTTCGGTCCGGCGGCGCTCGAATGTTGCCTTGATGGCATTGCCCAGAACTTGTACATCAAACTCGGATTCCAGCGAGAGAAACCAAATATCATAGAAGTCCTTCATCCGGCTGTTGGCAATGCCCAGCGAGACTATGGCTTCATATTTCTCGGCAATGACGGTTTCCTTGGGATAGGCCTGAAGAATGGGTCCGGGCAAATTCAACAATGATGGATAGGTGATCCGCTCGGGTGCGGGGGTGACGGCGTCGCCAAATCCAATGTCGACCTGAAGCCTGATCCTGGCCGTACCGAGCATCGCCGTGCCGTGGATGCGCACGCCTGCGTATCGCTGTTCCTCTCGACTCTGCTCACCCTGAATTTGCTCTGACAGAAATGTCAATCCATCCGCTTCGACGTCCAGTCCGCATATTTCGCGGAAGATGGCTTCATATCGAGTGACGCTGTGTTCACCTTTTCCTGCAAGGTCCAGATCCAAAGTGGATCGATGGGATTGCCCTGTCCACAACTGGAACAACATGGCCCCCTTGAGCAGAAAATCATCCCCATGAGGTGATTTGCTCAACCGATAGAGCAGGCGCTCCAGGGCATAACGGGTCAGAATCAACTGAAATTCCTCCCCGCGCTGGCGGGCCAAGTTCAGCAGCCGCTGCCGAATCGAAGCGGCGATATTGGACGGCTGTTCTTTGCTCATGTGAGCGATTCCATGTATGGCCGCATGACAGTGGCGACCCGGCAAACTTGTGCCGCCTTCCATAGCTCATCCATCGTGGCTTTTTTCTGATGCCAGCAATCTCGCAGTGCTTCCATGGCCACGTCCAGCCCGATCTTATTGCGATACTTGAAACAATCGGCGACGGTTTTGGCCGGAGAGTACAGGTGGACTGCAACCCCTTCAATGCGACGATGTTCGATTCCAGTGGTGAATGCCGCACCTGAGAATCGCACGATTCGCAGCGGTATGTCCTCCACCACGGGCCGCCAGCTTTTTCGGCCAATTGCCAGCCAGATTTCGTGAGGCAGTTGGGTGGTCAGATCGTGCATCCGCAGAGCTGTCAGCAGGCAGATGACACCCTGCGGAACACGCTTGCATGCTTGGGCGATGGTGTGGTGTTCTGTCGCTTCGGCATCGGCCAGCATATAAAGGCCTCTGCTGACCCGCTGTATCTTGCCGGCTTGTTCCAGGATGCGAAGGTACTGCCGTGAGATACCATGCTCATCAAGATCGCGAGGACGGAGCACGCCCGCACGCCGTACGAGTTCCATTGTCTGATTGGCAGGGTCTTTGGCCATTGTTTATCTCAATCGGGCAGTTGTCGAATGCTAGGCACATAATAATAAAAGACGAGTACTTGTAAAATAGACTGTACTATCTGCCTGCACCTAAAAAATAAGAGTTCCATGCGTTCGATTTGGAGCGGTCGATCCGTTCGATTATCACACTGGCCGAATGTAGATAACAGAGAATTATCGCCATGAGCAAACTGGATGACAACAAATTGAAGAGTCTTCTGGCCAAACGAACCAAGGCGGAATTAGTTGAATGGATCATGGAGCAGTCGACCGATAATGAAGGCGTACGGCGGGCACTTGTTACTCTGGTGGCTCCGCAGGCGGACACGGCCACACTGACTTCCGAGCTGAACCAAATCATCAAAAAGGCGTGGGCGCACGCGAAACAGTCGCGAGCCTTGGAAATTGGCACGGCCCATCGCCGCCGATCTTGAGCCAGTGTTGCCCGCAGTGGAACAGATGATGGAACAGGGTCAGGCCGTAGCCGCCGAAAAGATACTTCGGCGGTTCGTTGAGGCAGGCGATAAGGGGCTCGACCAGGTGGATGATTCCTACGGCTACCTCGGGCCGCTGTGCCAGGAGGCGGTGGCGCTTTGGGGCAAGGCGTGGGCACTGATCAAATTGCGCGAACCGAACACGTTACTCAAATTGGTGTACGAAGGCGTGCGGAACAATGATTATGCCATCCGCGATCACATGATCCGTGATTTTGCCCAGGCGCTTGGAACTAAGGGCTTGCTGGGGCTCAAGGAGATGTTTTGGGCCGAGTATCAAGCAAATCTGACACGAAAGAGCATGGATGATTGGGACCGGCGCCAACCGCTGCGACATTTGGCGGATGTGGCCGATGCGCTGGGCGATGTGGACATGTACATCGACACGCAGCGCCGCTGCGACACCGAAGATGTCTATGCACTACCGATCGCCCGCCGCCTGCTGGAAGCGGACCGGGCGGATGAGGCTTTGGACTACCTCAACCGCGCCGATTCCAGTCGCTCCCATTTTCACGGTGAGCCGGATGACTACATCACGCTGAAAGTCAAAATCCTTCAGGCGCTGGGACGCAATGAGGATGCCCGCAACACTCTATGGTGGGAGTTCCAACGCACGCTGAGTGCGGCCGTGCTGGATCGGCTCCTTTCCCTGACGGCAAAAGATCAACAGCAGACGCTGATCGACAAGGCCATCGCGGCCGCCGAGGCGCACGCTGATAAGCTTGCGGCCGCGCGATTCCTGCTTGAACGCGGCCATCCGGATCGCGCCGCGGCAATCATCGAGGCGCATCCTGAACAGTTCGACGAACGGTACTATGGCCATCTCCTGCCTTTGGCAGAAGCACTTCAAGAAAGATTTCCAGCATCGGCCTGGGTGCTGTATCGGTCGCTGCTATTGAGCATCCTGGAACAGAAGCGGTCGAAGGCGTATCACCACGCTGCCGACTACCTGACCATGGCAAGTGAACTGGCTGAGAAGGCTGGGATGTCCGAAAAACATCGGGCGCTATTGGCGCAGCTTCAATCGCAGCACGGGCGCAAGTCTGCATTCTGGAGGCTGGTGCAGAAGTGGTGCTCGGGGAATCTCGGTCAGGTAGTAAACCTTCCCCGCTAACTGGCACAGCGCATCGTGGACATGCTGCTAAAGGGCCTTGACCAGGCGGCGGGCTTAACCACCGCGATGGGCGCTACCAACTTCATTCGGTGCAGTGAATATGATGCTACAACCGAATGAATAACGCTCTATATTATGTAAAGATTGAGGCGCATGGTTGGTGTTTTGGAAGACCATCACAAGCCATGCGGCGCCACAATCACCGCCACTTGAAAGCCGGTGTTGGTGACCTCCGAAGCGTCTCGCTCAAGGGCAATGGGATTATGGCATCTTCCTTCGGGATCGTAAACAAAACAAATTAATGCATTACAGTCTGGATGCGTACGATATCGCATCTTGTCAACAGCTAGTTCCTCCAAAATTCTTTTTTGATCCAATCCTCTACGTGTCATTTTCACTTCGATTATGACTTGTTCGGCTTTCAGGAGAAAGTCCATCCGAGTATTAGTGCCGGCATAGGAGGGCGTCCATTCCTCTGGTCTCACGTCTTCGAAGTGCAAAATGAGCAACGAATGAAGAATATCCTGGACATCATACTCGTCGTTGACAGCCATACTCGGTCGCCCTGCATGTCGCTTATGCATCTGACGAATGTACAGAGGGAAACGTTCGCAAATCCGCCGAACCACTTCGATCACATGGGGTGGCCCGCTTCCCGTCTGCCAAGCTGCCGTCAAGGCGGATCCGAGTGTCAGCCGCAGTGCCGCATCAATACTATGATGGATGATGGTGCTGCGCCCGACATCTTGATGAGGTAACCCCTGCGTCAATCCCCATTCCAAGAAGAGGCCTGTGAGGGAATGTTGATCAATATCCTGAAGTTTCAGGGTTTCTGTCACACTTGGTTCGGCCATCATCCATCGCAGCACTGCCATTTCACAGAGATTAAGCTCGCGGATGTCGCACCACAATCGTGACGACCAGGCAATTCCGACCTTCGCCCCGGCATAGATGGCCAAGAGTCTCGCCCATGTCGAGGTCGAGGTGTCCGCCTGTAGGCGAGATATTACTTCGCGCATGAATGACTTGATTTCGGCAGACAACATGCGAAATGTCGAAGCGCCCACGGCTATCCCCAGTACTTCATATGGACGGTATGCAAAAGATTGACGGTCCAGCGTAAATGCCCTTCTGCCTGATAAGCGTTGTAAGCCCGTCATCCATGCAGCAGTCAGCTTGTCGTCCATGGGATTGGCCCAATATGGGAACAGAAAACCCGCCGAAGCCAGTGCAGGCGCCTGCTCAAATGTCGTGTGAGGAAAAGCCGTCAAGTCAACCGTGCAATCTGGCGGAAGTGCAATGTTTGTGACGCGTGATATATACCATGCGAATGCTGCGTCAGGGGAAGGCCATCGCCAATCGCGAGCTATTTCCTCACGGAGAACGGTCAATTGACGAGCGAAGCTTTGCCTCAATACGTCAATCATAAGAACCACCTGCTGGATCGGAGCTTCACATTCACCATTGTCGGTGACCAATCCGGCACCGACCGCAAACGTCCAAGTAGACGAGCGATCAGTTCGGAGTAGTAGATGGTGACAGGATCCGGGCCTGGCAATGTTGAACGCCACGACAACGACGTGAATTTCAACACCTGTTCGGCCAGGTAGTCCAAGGCACCATAGGTGGACTGTGGATGAAGGTGAACCAATAGTGGCGATGGAAGCGGTGAAGTGGGCTTCTTCACCAGCAAAGGACCATTCGTAGAGAGCAGTCGAGTAAAACGTCCCAGTTGTGCCACAACACCACGATTCGGCACATAAATTGCTTTTTTAACCCCGCTTCTATTACTGCGTCCGCCCTGCGAGGTATCCAATATCTTAAAGGGGTGTGCATGCGAGACGGTTAGGTAAGCGAACTGAAATTGCTGCTCGGTCCCAAGTTCTCGGACGCACTCCGCTGCGATTTCAGCCACTTCAATGTTTCGTAGGGGTTTAAAAGAGTGAAATACAATTCGTACGGTATCCCCAGGTTGCCAACCATTTCTTTTCTTGATCTCACGAAGAATCTCGAGTGTTGATGCTTTGAGTACATGTGGGTACTCGGCATAAGCACATTCTTGCGAGAGGTTGGAGAGAAGGTAATTGCCATCACCTCTGAAAACAGTTGTGATGCCGATATGCCGTTGGCGTTCGTCGAACCGGCTGCCAGACAACTCACAGGTACCTATGCCGATCACGATTTCGTCGTTAACTGTCAGGTCATGATCGACCGTCCAAGGCACGCCACCCAACTTGGCATATAATGCGATGGCGATGTTCTGCGCAACGTACATCAGCTCATAGTGAGGTCGAATGATCGTCGATAGCCGTGCTTCCTGAACCGGCACGCCCGCCATTAAAAAAATTGCCTTCGCATGGAGGTAAGGATTGTCGTGATCGGGGGCATTGGCATACTGGTCCGGAATGATAACAATCGCTGCATCATAGTTGTTGCCGGCGTTGGCCAACGTCTCCACGGCCGCTTGTCGGTATAGTTGCGCGATTGACCCGTTCCGCGCATTCAATAGCGGAATGGGCACGACCATAAACTGAGGGTTATTGAGACCAAACACCCTCGACCATCCCGTGAATTTAGAAGAGGGAACTGAGACAATTCCGTCTCGAAATAATTTCAAAAACTGCTCCACCTGCCCTTGTGATTTGTCGGGGCATAATACCAGAATACGCGGTGAACGTTTAGCAAAGCTGTCGCGGCTGTATGGGCCATACTGCTCCAGGCCCTGCCAGGCATAGGGAGCCTGTTTGCTCTTTGCCGCATCGAAGCAGTAACCGGGATTTTGCAAATGAACGACGCTTTTGTAGCCATTGGTGTTGGCCAACCGGATTACTGGACCAAACTGGCATGATAATGACGGCGTGTGAACCCCTCCCCGTCAACTGGGTGCGCATTGGGCTAAATTAAGGTGGACTCGCCTCCGCCTGTTCGGCTGCCTCGCCG
>JBIQLO010000086.1:0-15958 GCA_044464175.1 Planctomycetaceae bacterium
GAATCAACGATTTCCCCCGCCGAACCCAAGGCGCGTATTTCCCAACGAACCCAACCCACTCCGTGCCGGTGGGCGACCCTCAGGGTGTCCGCCGGCCACCCATCGCCTCTGTCAGTTCCGCATACAGCGCCCGATACTGGGCCAGAAGCTGCTCGGTCGCCTTCCGGCGGGTCTCGGCCGGATCGGGAGCGGAGGGGACAAACAGCGCCTCGCCGAAATTCAGCCCGAAGACGGTGTGCTTGAGCGGCAGCCAACTGGTGAACTTCGACCACTGCCGCGTCCCCAGGATCACGCAGGGGAGGATCGGCGCGCCGGTGAGCTGGGCCAGGTGGATGCACCCCGGCCTGATGCGCCCGCCATTAACGACCGAGGTCTCCTCAGTGCGGATGCCGCTTTCGGGGAACATCGCCACCACCCGCCCGCGCTGCAGGCGCCGCGTCAGGGCGCGGGCGGCCGGCGCGTCGTTCCGCCCGCGATCGACGAATTCGCAGTTCATGCTCCGAAAGAGGAAGCGGACAATCGGCTTTCGCTCCATCTCCACGATGCTGAGAAAATCGAGCCGCCGCGGCGTCGCCCCCAGCAGGGCCGGCACGTCGTAGGGGCTCAGGTGATTGGGGGCCAGGATATACGCCCCCGTCCGAGCGGCCCGGTCGCGGTGAAGGATCAGCGGTCGGGAAGTGACCCAGTAGATGGGATAGCAGATGCCGCGGATGATGTCATAGGAGAGATCGGACATGAGAAGATTTCAAGATTCAGGGATGAGGCGCAGAGCTTGGCCCTGATCGCTGCCTAAGGCACCTGGGCATCCTTGATGCCGTACCGTTCCAGCAGTTCCTGATAAAGATGGACATACGCCTGTTCCAGTTTCCGCGCCAAATCCGCCCGGGCGGCCTTGCGGTCCGGCGCGTCGGGTTCCGGCGAGATCGGCGCCCCGAACGCCGCCCAGATCGGCACGCGCGGCCGGAAGGGAAGCCAGGGACCGACGCGGTTGAGGTCATACGTTCCCAGCATCACGCAGGGGATGATCGGCACGTTGGCCCGCGCGGCGATCAGGCAGACGCCGCGCTTCACCGCGCCGCCCCGGCAGACCGATTGTCGCCCAATCGCCACACCCCCTTCGGGGCAGATCCCCACCACGCGCCCCTGCCGGGCCCGGGCAATGGCCGTTCGGATCGCGCTGACCGGAACGCCCTGGCGATGCACCGCAAAGGCCCCGATGGCGCGGAGATACCACGCGAAAGGCCGGTAGCGGAAAAATTCGATGCGCGTCATCCAGTCGACGCTGCGGCGGGTCAGGAGGCTGACCATGAACGGCTCCAGGTGGCTCAGGTGCGTGCAGGCCAGCAGATACCCGCCGGGGCGGTTGGGCAGGTCGGGGCGGATCACCTGGGGATGGATGGCGGCGAACTGGATGTATTTGCCGAACACCTTGCTCAAGGCGTACGCCAGGCGCACGCGCAGCGGGACGGGGGCTTCGGCCGGATGCAGGCAAGCGGAGCGCCGTGCGGGGCGCGTGACCGGCTCCGCGAGGTCGGTTTGTGCGTCAGGCCTGTCCATCGGTACTGATCTGTGGCCGAAGCGCCGGTCCCATGCTGCTCAAGGTCCGCGCCCCGTCGCGCGAAACCGCCCGTCGGAATCGGAAACGAATCGCTCCCGGCAGCAGGTGGGCATGCATCCGGACGGCCCGGGGGGTGTCCAGCCAGGGCCTGAAATGGCTGACCCGGCCGGGACGCGGGGCATAGGTGCAGGCGACCGGACGGTCCATGACGGCAAAGCCGGCCCAGGCGGCGCGGGTAATGATCTCGGTTTCAAAACCGAAGTGGCCAGCCCGGCAGGTGAGGGTCCGCACCAGCGGCAGCGGATAGACGCGCAGCCCGCACTGGCTGTCGGCCACGCGCAGCCCGCTTTCCAGGCGGATCATGAGGTTGGACAGCCGCCGTCCCAGCCGGCTGCAAAAGGGATAGTCGGCGGCGGCGGCGTCCCGGTTGCCCAGTACCAGCGCCCGCGGCTGGGCGGCGGCCGCTTCCAGCAGGGTGGGGATGTCCTCCGGACAAAGCTGTCCATCGGTGTCGATGGTGACGGCATGGGTGAATCCGGCGGCGGCGGCGGCCGCGAAGCCGGTGTGCAGCGCGGCGGCCTTGCCTTGGTTGCGGGCATGGGTCAAAACGTGCCGCGTGGGATTGTCGCCGGCCCAGTCGGCCAGGAGCTGGGCGGTCGGGTCGGTCGAGCCGTCGTTGACGGCAAAGACGCTCAGATGCAAAGCGTCCAGGCGGTGAAGAACGTCGATCAGGGTGTGGGCGTTGTTGAAGGTCGGCGCGACGATGGCCGGGCGAAAGGCGGTTTCTTCACTGCACCGTGGCGGCGTCATCATCCCATATGCCTCTTTCGGCCCCTCGGTTTGGAGAGGAAACAGACGCAACCCCAAACATGCACACCGCTTCCGATCAATCGGGGTGACAGGATTTGAACCTGCGACCTCTTGGTCCCGAACCAAGCGCTCTACCAAGCTGAGCTACACCCCGGCTTCTTTTCGGCCTGACATTCTAGGCGCCGGCAGGTCAGACTCCACTGGCGCTTGGCCCGGGTCGGCCCTGTCGAGCGGAAATCTTATCGTGGGGGAGGGAAATCGCAAGCGCCACGGCAATGGACCTGTATCGGCGCCTGCGACGCTTTGCCCCGCCCCGGGGGCGGCATTCATCGCGAAAATCGCTATAATTCCGGCGATGAGCGCGATTTTGAGCATTCCCACGGAGATTGGCGATCCGATCAACGCCCGGATTCTGGCGGTGTCGGAGGATCAGGTGAGCGGCTATCAGCGCCGCCCGCTGGCGGCCATTGCCCGCCAGTCGGGGGTGGAACTGGAGACGGTGATCCAGCGCATCGCCGCTATGCTGCGGGATGGGACGATCCGGCGGGTGCGACAGACGCTGCTGGCGATGAACCTGGCCCCCGGAGCCCTGGTGGCGTGGCAGGTGCCAGAGGAGAAGCTGCACGCGGCCTTTGACTGGATGTTTCAGCAGGACCCCTTTTCCGGGCATGTGGTGGTGCGCTCCACCGACACGGCCGATGGGACGCGATGGCGGCTCTGGACGACTTTGAAGGTGCCGCTGGGGTATTCAATGGAGCGGCACTGTGAATACCTGTGCCGGCAGACCGGGGCGACAGCGTTCAAGCTGATGCCGGCCAAGCGGCTGTTTGCGCTGGGGGTGGGACATGTGCGGCGGCGGGGGGTGAAACCGGGGGAGAAGTCGGATGAACTGGCGGAGGTGATGGAGACAAGCGTGGTGCGGCTCACCGAGCTGCAGTGGCAGGTCCTGACCGCGCTGAAGCGGGAATTTGAGCCGGAGGAGATTCGGGCGGATTTGTGGGAAGCGCGGGCAGCGGAGGCGGGGGTGGATTCCCAGACGTTCCACCGCGTGGCGGAAGAGTTGGACCACCTGGGCGTGATCGGGCGCTTTAGCACTTTTCTGGAGCATGTGAAGCCGCTGAACACCGGCGAGCGCGTGACGCGGTTCAACGCGCTGTTTCACTGGGCGGTTCCCCCGGGGCGGGAGATCGAGGCGGGACGCGAAATGGGGCGGTTCCACATCATGACCCACGCCTACTGGCGCGAAGGGGGGCCTGATTTCAAGAACGTCAACCTGATGGGCGTGGCGCACGGGCTGGATAAAGACCTGCTGCTGGCGCACAAACAGGCGATTGATGAGCATCTGGCAAAGGTGGGCATTCCGGTCTCCTATACGAGTGTCTTCTGGGGCGGGCGCAGTGAGATCAAGCCGAGCGAGATCGCCCCGGCGGCGTACGCCCAGTGGTGCCGGCGGGAGGGGTTGGATGAGGGGGGGATGAGAGAGTAGGTTCATGGGGGGGTAGGGTTCAGGGTTCGGGGTTCAGGGGAGAGGCTGGAAGTCTGTTCCATGGCCATGGGTTTGTTCGGCCATTTTGTATGCGTCTGGAGGAAGAAAATCGGGGTTTTTAGAGCGCCAGAGGGATTTGGAGTGGGTTTGATTGGCGGAAGGGATGGAGACAGGGTGACAAGGTGACAAGGTGAGGGGGTGACAAGGTGAGGGTCTTCATTGTTTGCTTCTCTATCTATACGGGGCGGGCTGCACGTTTGGTTACTCAAAGGCGCAGCGCGGGGAGGAGACGTGATTGTTCCACGTGGAACAATTTGCGGCCGAGATGGACATTCGGAGAGTTGGTGGCGGGCATTGTTGAGTGTTGGGGCGACGTGGCGGCGGGCCGGTTTTTGGCGCGGGGGGGGCTGGAGGGGTAGATTAGGGGCGTGAGGCGCGGCAGCGGAGCCGGTTCGGGGGCGAGGAGATCGGAAATGAGTAGCGGCCCCTTTTTGGGTTTTGAAGCGGTGCGCTCATTGGGCCGAAGGATTAAAAGGCTTGGCAAGCGAATTGACCTTCCTATATCAATTAATTGGACCTGTCCCGTTTTATGTCCCTGCCTGCTCGTCCTCTTGTGGATTGCTATGATTCCGACGGTTGCCATGGGCCGCATAGTCACTACTCAGCCTGTAGAGAAAGGGAAAAATCCCTTGCCCGAAATTTCCATTCAATTACTAGGGCCCCTCTCTTCGCTCAAAGGCCGTACTTGGCCTCGCGGATATGACTGGGTTTACAATAAGCCCGATCAACCGCTAATAATGGCCACTGTGGATGAACCGCATGAGTTGACGGTGTACCTTCCAAGCGGGAAAACATTACGTCACCTGTCAAAGCTAACGTTTTTCACGCAGGATTCCGGCAAGGTTCTCACCGTTAAACTGGTTCCGAATATTCATCTGCTGACCTTCCAGGAGGCTATTGTGGAATTGGAAGAATTGTTAAAAGAGTGGGATGCCACGCCGAGTGAAAACGAAACAAATAAAACTACGAAGCAACGGATAGCTCATTGGAAAACGGAAGGTAATTTGAAGACCGGTCCTTGGGCGCTCTCGAAATCGGGAGGAGCTGTTATTCATGGAGAAAGTAAAGCTTATATCTTCTTCAAAATTCGTCCCGGAGATGGTGGATGGTTTCTTTCGATAACCATTGGCCCTACCACAAAAATAATCCAGGAATTTATTCAGTCACATGGAACTCGATTTCCGGCCAGTCAGCCCATCACGCAACCAACAACTGGGCAGTCGGAGCGTCCATGATGGAGAAAAGATGAGGCAATGGAGATAATGTGACGCAGATCATTTTGGCGGATTCCCTGATCGACACCACGTTCACAACGGCCTCGCATGGCGACATCCCGGCCGTCAATACTCAGGCGGAGCTGGAACGGTATGCCGCCGGCGCGCAGTTGGAAATGAACTGACCGGGGGGAAAGATTGGGCTGCTGAACACCGACTATCCCCTGGATGACAATATTTCCGGTTCTCCCAACCCGACGTTCAACGTCCTGGCCTTCCCTCTGGTAAGCGTTTCCGCCTCGGACGCATTGGCGGCGGAGACGGGGATTGATCCGGCGGCATTCACACTCAGCCGCGACGGCGGCGACACCGGCTCTCCGTTAACGGTTTACTACACGCTGGGCGGGAAGGCCGCCAATGGATCGGGTTCATAAAACGGGACAGGTCCAATTAATTGCCTTAAACCTCAGAAAAGCCCCGAAACAGGGGATATCCACAAATTGATTAGACTCCATATCCGTTGTTCGGCATAATGTCCGTCATGCCACGTACCGCCCGAGCGTCGGCCGACGGAATTTGCCGCCACGAAACGATTAATTGTGGGTATTCCCTTTTCTCTCTTCTCCGGCAACATGGACGGTTCGATCACTTGGTTCGGCGATATTCCGGCCGGGACGTATCCGGTGCGGTATGTCACCGGTTCGATGAGTTATAATCCCTCTTTCAAGTGGGAGGTGAACTACCATTCAACGCATGACTCGAGCCAGCCCGAGATAACGTCCTGAATGATGCGCACATTGGAATAAAGAGCCCTCCCGCTGGAAGGAGTTGGTCGTTGAGCAACCCTTTATCAGACAGGAGAGCCGGATGGGCGCATCGCGGGGTATCGCTTTGGGACGGGAGGGGGGGTATGGTAGGGGAATGGCATGCTCCGGCGCTGTTTCCGCGTTTGTGGAGTTTGTGATTCACCACCTTCAGGTGAAGACCAATGTCTGCACCCGCCAGCACAGCGACAGCGGCTATCGGCTGGAGCCGCGCACCGTCACGGATCACAACCTGATCTTCGTCACCCGCGGGCGGGTGGTCTGGGTGATGGATGGCCGCGAGGTGCCGTTGGGTCGGGGGGACCTGTTGCTGGTTCCACCCGCGTTTCCGCATCGCGCCCACAGCCTTACGGCCGGCGTGAGTCTCTATTCCATCCACGTCGAGGCCTCCCTGCCGGGCGGGCAGGATGTCTTTTCCCTTCTGAATCCGCCGCAGGTTCGTGCCGTCGAGCGCGGCCGGCGGCTGGACGCCTACCTGCGTGGCGCGGCGATGGAATGGCGGCGGGCGGATCAGACGTTGCTAAGGCTGATGCTCTCCCACTGGTCGCGGCTGATCGTGCCGGAGATGCTGCTGGAGGATGCCCGTCGCGGCATGCTGCGTCCCCGCCCGATAGATCCGATTGTGGCCGAAATGCTGGAGCAGCTTCCCCGGCATATTTCCCATCCGACCGCGCTGAGCGACTTGGCGCGGCAGGCGGGATACACCCCGCAACATTTGAACCGGCTTTTCCGAAGGGCGCTCGGCATCACGCCCCTGCAACACCTGGGGCGGATGCGCATGGAGCGCGCTGCCTCGCTGCTGGCGGAGGGGCGTTGGACGGTGGCGGCGGTGGCCCGGCAGGTCGGCTTCGACGACCCTTATTATTTCAGCCGGCTCTTCAAGCAGCATTTCGGGCGCGGCCCTTCCCGCTACCGGGAGGCGGCAGGTTCAAATTCTCCATCCCTTGATTCAAAGGCTCCATTCAATTCTCCTTCCCCCGGCCGGTAGAATGTGCGGCGTCATCATTCATAAAGGAGACACCATGACGAATCAGGCAATCACCCCGCAGCAGTGGCAGTTTTACCAGGACAACGGCTATATGAGGCTGGGCAAGCTCCTGAGCGACGCCGATCTGGCCGCCCTTCAGGAGCGGATTGACCAGATCATGCTCGGCAAGGCCCCGCTGGATTACAAGCGCATCCTGATGCAGCTCGACAGCGACACAGGCAAGTATGAGGATGCCAAGGAAGCCTCCCGCGGGCATAAGGGCGCCACGCTCAACTATCGCAAAATCCAGGATTTGGAGTTTGACGACCTGTTTTTGGAATACATGCAGCGCCCCATTTTCCGGGAAATCTGTGCCAAGCTGTATGGCGAACAGACGCCCGTCGCCGCGTTCCGGGCGATGTTCATGAACAAGCCGGCCCGCAAGGGAACGTTCCTCCCCTGGCACCAGGACCGCTGGACGCACCTGGACCGCGATCCGGAAATCACGCTTTGGACCGCCCTGGACCCGGCGACGGTGGCCAACGGTTGCGTCCAGGTCGTTCCCGGGAGCCATAAACTGGGGCTGATCAATCCGGCCCATCCCTCCGGCTTCCTCACGCCCGAGCAGGCCAAGGAACATTGCCCGGCGGAGAAGATCGAATTCCTGGAGCTCAAGCCCGGCGAGGCGGTTTTGCTGCACAACTGGCTTCTGCACGCCTCGGACGTCAACAAGACCGATGTCTCCCGCCGGGCGTTCAGCGTCTGCTACATGGATGCCAACACCCAGTGCACCAGAGGCACCCAGTTCACGCGCATTTTCTAGGCGGATCGACCGGACGGT
Organism: Planctomycetaceae bacterium; assembly: GCA_044464175.1. Taxonomy (GTDB): domain Bacteria; phylum Planctomycetota; class Phycisphaerae; order Tepidisphaerales; family Tepidisphaeraceae; genus JBIQLO01. Next base: position 7,761 of record JBIQLO010000086.1, read on the forward strand.
CCTGCAATCCCTGGTTTGCCGGGCCGTGTTTAATTCGGAGCCACGGTTGTCGAGAAGGCGGGTTTTCCCCGCCCCCGGCGGCCGTGGCTCCGGATTGATTTTTTCGGCCGGGCCAATGGGCTCCCAAATGGGGGTGTCGAACGGCTTCAATCCCCTGCATCGTCCGGCAAATTCGCGGCGTCGTCCAAAAATTCCCCTTGCCACAATCCGCTTCGGTAGGGTATGACAGATCGTCATAGTGACCTTCGATGGGGTGTGTTGTTGAGAGGAACGATTTTATGTCATCGAACGCTGGTCGGGTATTGGTCGTGGAAGATCATGAGACGGAGCGTCGCGCCGTCAGCCAGGTGCTTAAATCGGAGGGATTCACCGTCTTTGGCGCTGAAAACGCGGACAAGGCCCTGGGCTATATGGATGAAAACATCGATGTGGTCCTGAGCGATCTGCAGATGGGAGATGTCAGCGGGATGGACCTGCTGGGGTTGTGGAAAAAGAAACAGCCCGATACGCAGTTCATCCTCATGACCGGGCACAGTTCCGTGGATTCGGCCGTCCAGGCAATCAAGAAGGGGGCGTTCGACTATGTCGTCAAGCCGGTCAATCCCGATGAGCTGGTGATGCTCATCAAGCGGGCCGTCGATTCCAAGCGGAAAGAGCAGGAACTGGACAACCTGCGGCGGCGACTGGATCAGAAATTCGGGCTCGATCAGATCGTCGGGCAATCCCGGCAGATGAAGGAGGTCTTTGCCAAAATCCAGAAGACCGCGCCGGTCGATTCCACAGTCCTGATTCTGGGCGAAAGCGGCACGGGCAAGGAACTGGTCGCACAGGCGCTGCACCACAACAGCCCGCGCAAGAAGGGGCCGTTTGTCGCCGTCAACTGTGCCGCGGTGCCGGCCACGCTGGTGGAAAGTGAGTTGTTCGGGCATGTGCGCGGCGCCTTCACCGGCGCCACGGACCGGCGGATCGGGCGGTTTGAGCAGGCCGACGGCGGGACCCTCTTCATCGATGAAATCGGCGACTTCGAGTTGGGTCTGCAGGCCAAGCTGCTGCGCGTGCTGGAGGCGTTCACCGTCACGCCGGTGGGGGGGCATGAGGATCGAAAGGTGAATGTGCGGGTGGTCGCCGCCACCAGCCGCGACATCCGGGAAATGGTGAAGGAGGGCACCTTCCGCGAGGATCTGTTTTACCGTCTCAATGTGGTTCAGATCTCGCTTCCGCCGCTGCGGGAGCGCACGGATGACATTCCCCTGCTGGTGGAGCATTTCATCCGTGAAATCCAGCAGCAGAAGCATACCGAGCCCAAACGGGTTTCGGCCGAGGTGATGCGCCGGTTCCACCAGTACCCCTGGCCCGGCAACGTCCGCGAGCTGCGCAATGCCCTGGAGAGCATGATGGTTCTGGCCGAGGGGGATGTGCTGACCGAGAAGGATCTTCCTGAGCGGCTGTGTGAAGGACAAAGCACCGCCGTCAGCTCCGGTGATCTGCCGGCCGGCCTGACGATGGAGGAGCTGGAGCGCATGGCGATCACTCGGGTGCTGGATGAGTGCCAGGGGAACCGCACGCACGCCTCCGACCGGCTGGGTATCTCCGTCCGAACTCTCCAACGCAAACTGCGGCAGTACGAGCAGGAGGGGCATCTGAAAAAGAACAAAGAGGATATTTTGGCGGAGGTATGACAGAATTTCCCGGCACCTACGCCATAACGTCATAATGACGCACTTGAACTTCAAGGGCGTCATTTTTTTATGGCGTTCCTTGCCGGATTTATCAGTTCGCCGGTGATCTCACGGATTCCCAGGTCATTGGCATCGGTCTTGCATTAAAAATCTCCAGAGGACAAGGGATTAGTCGTAACCCTCTACAGTAAGGAGATTTGTATGACGATCAGCATGGAATCGTTCGCCTCCGAAGGCCATTTTGCCACCTATGATCCTTTTGCCAGCAGCATTTCCCGCGTGACGGTATTTCAGATTCAGTGCCGTTGCTGCGGTTTCGAGCCGGAAGACGCGGTGGTGGCCCCGCGGGTGTGCCCGAAGTGCCATTCGCAGTCGTGGGAACGTTTTGCCCGGCCGGGCAGCATCCTTGAAAATGCCACTCGCTATTGATTCGGAGCGACGGAGGAGCAATTCGTAATTTCGGTGTACCCGGGACGATTTGGAACAGCGCCAATCGTCCCGGGTTTTAGTTTGCGTCAAATTGTCGTACCTCTCACAGCTGCAGGGGCGGGTGTGGCTGCTTCATATCGAGTCTCCCGCCGGGAGCAGTGAGGGGAGGAAAGGGAGATTGAGCAAGGGCGGGATCGGGGTCGATTTCCCTTCTTCTCCTGATTTTGGCGGGCTTTTCCGAAGCGGAGAAATCGGTACTCTTCAGGCGTGCATGGCGCATTTCTACAGGATCTGGCGGTTGTGATAATCGTGGCGGGGGTGGTCACGGTGATTTTCCATCAACTGCGCCAGCCCGTGGTGCTGGGATATATCGTGGCGGGGCTGATTGTGGGGCCGTACACCAGCATTCCACTGGGTGTCCATGATCGGACGACAATCGAAATCATGTCGGAACTGGGCATCATCCTGCTTATGTTCGGGTTGGGACTGCATTTCAGCATGCGAAAATTGGCGAAGGTGGGGATGACGGCCGTGATGGGGGCGGGGCTTGAACTGGCGGTGATGCTGCTGGGCGGGTACTGGGTCGGGCAGATGTTCGGGTGGAGCCGGATGGACAGCATCTTCCTGGGGGCGATGCTCTCGATGTCGTCCACCACGATCATCATCAAGGCGTTGGAAGGGCTGAACCTCACTCATGAAAAATTCGCGGACCTGACATTTGGGATTTTAATCGTCGAAGACATCGTGGGCATCGCCATCATCGCGCTGCTTCCGACGGCCGCCAAAACCGGCTCCCTGCCGCCCCTTGAGGTGTTGGGGACCCTGTGGGGGCTGGGGATGTTTCTGGCCTCGGTGCTGGTGATCGGGCTGCTGACGGTGCCGTGGCTGCTGCGGTATGTCAGCCGGTTCAGGAACGACGAAATGCTGTTGATCACGGCATTGGGGCTTTGTTTCGGCGTTTCACTGCTGGCGCTGAAACTGGATTACAGCGTGGCCCTGGGGGCGTTTTTGATCGGGGCGATCATTGCCGAAGCGCGCGAGCGCGGGAAGGTGGAGGGGCTGGTCATCCCGGTGCGCGACATGTTCAGCGCGGTCTTCTTTGTGACGATCGGAATGATGATCGATCCGAGCATGCTCATTACCTACGCCGCCCCGATCCTGGTCATCACGGTGGTGGTGATCCTGGGGAAGATTTTCAGTTGCACACTGGGGACGTTTCTGGCGGGCAATGATGGGCGCACCTCCCTGCATGTGGGGATGGCGGTGTCGCAGATCGGGGAATTTTCCTTCATCATCGCGTCGGTGGGGGTGGCGCTGGGAGTGACGAGCGAATTTCTATATCCCATCGCCGTGACGGTATCGGGGGTCACGACGCTGTCCACGCCTTATCTGATCCAGAGTTCCGACGGGGTGATCCGCCTGTGGGAGCGGATCATGCCGCGTTCTGTCACTCACTTCCTGGGGACGTACAGCGCCTGGCTGTCGCGGCGCGGGGCCGAGGGGGGCGCCAACGGGCAGGTGCGCCGGCTGCTGCGCCGCTGGACGCTGCAGATCGGGCTGCATGTCGTACTCGTGACGGGGTTGTTCCTGGCGGCGGCGGCCGTGGCGCGGCGATTGAAGGGCACCTTCGACCATCTGCCCGCCTGGACGGGCGGGACGAACACCCTGATCTGGATCGGGGCGATGTTTCTGGCGATGCCGCTGCTCATTGTCACGGTGCGCAAGCTGCGGGCGGTCGCGACGGTGATCGCCGAGGCAAGCGTCTCCTCCTCGGCGGCCGGAGAGCAGACCAAGGCAATTCGGGGCGTGGTCTCCGGCACGATCCGCGTGGCGGGGGGATCGGCGATGGTCTTGTGGCTGCTGCTGCTCAGCGCGGCGATTCTGCCCCCTTGGCCGATCCTGATTGTACTGCTGGCGGCGCTGGTTCTGGTGGTGGTCTTTCGATGGCGGATGTTTGAGACGGTCTACGCCAAGGCTCAACTGTCGCTGCGGGAGACGCTGACGCGCCCGCCGGAGTTGCCGCCGCCTCCGCCGCGCGTCCTGCCGACGGTGCTGAATGGGGCCGATCTGGAAACGGTGGAGATCGGCGATAATTCGCCGGCCAATGGGAAACTGATTCGTGAACTGGAACTGCGGACCCGTACGGGCGCCAGCGCGGTAGGCATTGAACGCAACGGAACGAGCATTGTGAATCCGGGTCCGGATGAGGAGATTCAGGCGGGGGACAAGGTGCTGCTGCTGGGGAGCCGCCCTCAGCTTGAGGCGGCGGTGTTGCTGCTGACGCGTGAGGCGAGTGCGACAGGGGCCTCGCAAGCGGTGGCCACTGTGGCGTGACGGGAAGCGTGATTGTTTATGAACGTTGAAGTCTTGTTCCGTCCCACCGATCTCCGTCCCGAACATTGCGCCGGGCGGTCCGTGGTGGTTTTCGATGTGCTGCGGGCCACGACGACCATGACCGCCGCACTGGCGGCCGGGGTGAGCGAGATTCAGATTTTTTCAACGGTGGCCGAGGCTCGGGCCGCCCGTGCGGCCGGCGAGGGGCTGTTGTGCGGGGAGGAAAAATGTCTGCCGCCGCCGGGATTCGATCTGGGGAATTCGCCGGGGACGTTTGTGCCTGAGAATCACCAGGGTTGCCGCCTCTTGATGGCCACCACCAACGGGACGCGGGCGATCGTGGCGGCCCGACCGGCGGAACGGCTGCTGATCGGGGCGCTGGTCAATGCCCGGGCGGTGGCCAGGCGGCTTCAGGCGATTGGGCTTGGGGTGACGCTGCTGTGCGCGGGAACCAACGGGCAGATTGCGATGGAGGACCTTCTGGGCGCGGGGGCGGTTCTGGCCGAATTGGGCGATGAGGGCAGAGATGACCCCGGTCGCATTGCCCGGCGGCTGTTCGATGCGGCCATTTCCTCTTCCGGTGGGTTGGTCGCGGCATTGCGGGACTCGGCCGGTGGGCGCAACGTCATCGCCGCGGGTCTGGAAAAGGACATCGACTTCGCCGCCCGGCTGAACCGGTTTGAAGTGGTGGGAGAGGTGAGGCCGGCGCCCCTGCGGGTGGTTTCCGATGTCACTGCGTGTACTTCTGCCGATCCGCCGGCACAAACCATTCCTCCAGGGGATTCAACCCCAGCTTGACACGCTGGACGTTTTGGATCCGGCGATCCACAAACAAGAGGGTCCTGCGGAACCAGAGGAAGGTATAGGGCTGATCCTCGTGCAGGATTTCGTGTGCCTGCCGCCACAGGGCCATGCGCTTGGTTTCATCCATCGTCTGCCGGGCCGCGTCAATCACCTGGTCCAGCTTGGGATTCTTGTAAGAGATGAAATCGTCCCCGCCGGGCATCATCTGGCTGGAATGGAACATCTGGTAAATGTCGGTTTCGATGCCGCTGGTCCACCCCAGGCTGATCGCCTCGAAATTCTTGTTGCTCAGCCGGTCGGTGAAAATGGCCCATTCCAGCGGGTCGGCCTCGACGACAATGCCGGCCTTGGCATAGGCATCCTTCACGAACAGGACCATCTTGTCATAGACGGGGCTGCCGGTGGGGTAGGTCAGGCGGAACTTGAACGGCTTGCCGTCGGGGGAGACCAGCACGCCATCGCTGCCGGTGCGGAAACCGGCAGCGTTCAGGAGCTTCTTCGCCTGCTCCACATCGTGGGGCCAGGCTTTGACCTCCTGGTTGTATTGGGGGCTCTGCGGATTGAACGGGCCGGTGGCGATGACGGCGTAGCCCAGGAGAATCTGATCGATCATGCGCTGGCGGTCCAGCAGCATGGTCAGGGCCTGACGCACCCGTTTGTCGGCAAACAGGGGATTTTTTTCGTTCCAGGCGATGAAGCCGTAGCCGCCGACGGGGTTCTGGTACTCAAACGCCTGCTCGCGCTTCATCAGGTCCTGATCGGCGATGAGCTGGCGGTACTGCTCGGGCGATGCGCCAAACACGTCCAGGTCACCGTTGCGGAAAGTGGCCAGGCGGGCCTTGTCGCCGGTGATCTCCTTGAAGACCAGCCGGTTGAAGGCGGGGGGAACGCCCCAATAGCTCTCATTGCGCACCAGTTGAATCGCATCGCCCGGCTTCCAGGCCTTCGGGTCGCTCATGCGGTAGGGGCCCGACCCCAGCAGCAGCCCCACCGATTGATTGAACTGCTGCGGGGGGAACTGCTTGTAAAAGTGCTCCGGCATCACGCTCAAGCTGGCCGCCTGCTCAAACGCCTGAAAATAGGGCTCGGCAAAGACAAATTGCACCTTGTTGGGCCCGGTCTTCTTCACCGCCTTGATCCGCTCCAGATAGGCCCGCTGGCGCGGGGCGGCGATGGCGGGGTTCATGATGAGGTTGTAGGTGAAGACGACGTCCTCGGGGCGCAGCGGCTGGCCGTCAGAGAAATGCAGGTTGTCGCGCAGGGTGAATTCAATGTCGATGGCGTCGGGGCAATTGGGGTCTTTGGCGATCTGCTCGTCGGTCTTGCCCGCCTTCTTCTGCAGGGCGATGTATGCCTGCCGCTCCCTGGTGTGGTCGTGAATCTCCCAGCTCTGGGCGAGCAGCCCTTTCCATTCAAGCGTGCCCGGGTCGCGCGTGGCCAGCGATTCCAGCACTTCATTCTGGACCTCGGCCGCGTAGGCGTCGCCTGAAAGCAGGGGGGTAAGCTTGGCGACCTGGCCGGGAAAGGATTGGACCAGCCAGTCTCCGCGCGCGTAGCCGGGCATCTGCTGGGCGGCCTCGACTCGCGTGAAGGGGTCGTTCACCAGGGGCGCCGGGCGACTGGCGGGGCTAAATGCGATTCCCTGGGCGAGGTTCTGTTGAATCTGGCGCAGGCGCCCATCCTGATCCTTGACGCGCTGCTCGATGGCCTGGAGCTGGTTCCACTCGCGGTCCCGCTGCACCATCATCAGCAGCATGATCACGACGATGGCCGCCAGCAGGAGGAAGAGGAAAAAGTCCTTGATGGTGAAGCGGTTGTCCATGGTCGTCGGTTGGCAGTTGGGGGTTGTCAGTTCCTCGCCTGGCAAGGGAGAATCGGCAATCATCTCCTGGGATCAAACAGGTCCCGCAGTCCGTCGCCCAGAAAGTTGAGGCTCAGGAGCGTGATCGCCAGCAGGGTACAGGGAATCGCCAGAACGTACCAGCGGTGATCGACGGGATTGAGCGCCGGCAGCAACCCGTCGGCCGCCAGCGAGCCCCAGGTGGGCATGGGGGGCTGAATACCGATCCCCAGGAAACTGAGGAAGGATTCCTGGAGGATTGACTGCGGCACGATGAGGGTGGCGTAAACGATGACGGGCCCCAGGAGGTTCGGGAAAAGATGGCGGAAGAAGATGCGGCGTCCACCCAGCCCGGCGGCGCGGGCGGCCTCGATGAATGGCTGGTTGCGCAAGGCCAGCACCTGCCCGCGCACGACTCGGGCCATGGTCAGCCAGCTTACCAGGCCGATCGCCAGGAACAGGACGATCAGGTTGGTGGCGGCCGGGGTGAACCAGCCGGTTCTCAGCAGGAGGGGCTCCAGGGCGATCTTCAGCAGGATGACCATGAGGATGTAGGGCAGGCCGTAGAAGACATCGACCGTCCGCATGAGCAGGGCGTCGGTCCAGCCGCCGCGGTAGCCGGCGACCATGCCGACGCTCACGCCCAGCAGGACGGAGATGAGGGCGGCGGCGGTGCCGATCAGGAGGCTGATCGCCCCGCCCAGGAGGCAGCGGCCCAAGAGGCTTCGGCCAAGGGCGTCGGTGCCGAACCAGAGCCAGAGTTGATGGAACTGCGGGGAGAGGCGGGCCAGGCCGGGGTTCTGGTTGTCGAAGTAGAGGGCACTGCCGGGGGAGAGGGTCCAGATCAGGGTGATGAGACACAGGAGCAGGATCGCCCCCAGCAGTCCGCCGCCCAGGAGAATGCGCCGGCTGCGGCGGATGCGTCGCCACAGCCCATCGGGCGGGGCGATGGGGCCGGCTTCCAGAATGGGGGGGGCGGTGATGGCGGACATGACAGGGGAGGATACGGTGTGCCTTCTGCATTGTCATCAGGAGCAAACGCCGCTTGCGCATCCGCCGCTTGTGTTCCGGGGGGGTTGGGACCACAATCCGCCTCATGCGGATCATCGCCT